>JAJDUR010000116.1 GCA_022826585.1 Dehalococcoidia bacterium | reverse complement strand
GGCGAACTCCGCCAGCCCCGCCTCCTCCAGGTTCGCCCGCGCTGCCGCCGCCTTCGACGGCTCGATCTCGCTGCCGATGACGACCCCGCCGCCGTTCTCGCGGATCGCCGCCGCCAGGTAGATCGTCGAGACCCCGAACGACGTGCCGAACTCCGCCGCCCGGCGCGCCCCCAGCGAGCGCGCCAGCAGGTAGAGCAGGTTCCCCTGCTCCCGCTCCAGCGAGATGTACTTGTCCGCGAAGAACTCGACCGCGCCCTCGGCGTTGAACGGCCCGGGCTCCGGTGGCGGGTCGGGCGGGGGCTCTTGCGTGAACGCTTCCATCTCCGCCTCGGCGGCCGCGTGCAGCCGGTCGAGCACCGCCCGCACCTTCGCGTCCGGCACCACGCTGTGGGGCTCAGTCGAGCTCGTCATCGTCGTCATCCTCCTCGTCGTCGTTGGCCGTCGCCTCGCCCTCGGTCTCGTACTCGATACGTGTTTCCTGCCAGCCCTCCTCGGGCATCTCGTCGGCGGGGGCGTTCTCCTCCGCCGGGCCGTCTTCCTCGCCGGCCAGGTCGTCGACGTCCTCCCGCAGGAAGTCCCGCCGCGTGTAGGCGCGCACCTCGTTGATGCTGGACTTGGGGAAGCTCACCTTCCCCGCCTGCGACGGGTCCTGGTACTCCTCCCGCACGATGATGCGCGGCTCGTCGCCGGTGCTCACGAGCGCCGCCGAGTAACGGTTCCCCCCGCCCAGCAGGCGCGCCAGCCGCAGCCCCACCCGCGGCTCCACCATCCCCAGGTAGGTCCCTCCCGGCGCGACCGCGTTGACGGCGTTCCCCTTTACCTCCAGCTCCACCGCGTCGCCCGCGTCGAGCGCTCCCAGCGCCTCGGGACGCCCCGCCTCCAGCCGCACCACTGCCGCCTTTCCCACCTCCTCGATGAAGAGGCCGCGGCTCATCTGGGCGGCGGGCTCGGCCCCGCCCTCGTCATCCTTCGCCTGCGCGAGCCGGTCCAGGTTCCGCCGCGCGATGGCGTTCGTGGGGTCCGTTTCCAGCGCCTTCTCGTACACGAGGCGGGCGTCCGCGATCCGGCCCAGCTCCGTGAACGCCTTGCCCAGCCGGTTGTAGACCTCGACATCGTCGCCGAAGCGCGCGATCAGCTCGCGGTTGAGCGCCGCCGCCTCGCGCCAGCGCCCCGCCACCGCCAGCTGCACCGCCTGCTCGTTGGCCGCCCGCCGCGCCCCCGGCTTGTCGGGCAACCGGGCCGATAGCTCGCTCATCGGCGGCAGAATAGGGCCGTCCCCCTTGGGCGGCAACGCCCCCGGCGCACTCGTCTCGCGGGCCCGGGGCGCCGTCGCGGGCGTACAATCGCCCGTCATGGACACCATCCCCATCGTCATCTCCGGAAGCGGCAACATGGGTCGCCAGGTGGCCCTCGCCGCCGCCGCCGACCCCGCCACCGAGCCCCTCGCCTTCATCGACGCCCTCGCCGAGGGCGATTCCCGTGAGGGTCTCCCCCTCTACCGCGACGCAGCCCCCGCCCTCGACGCCCACAACCCCGGTGTCGTCGTCGACTTCTCCAACGCCGCCTGGACGCCCGTCCTCGCGAAGGCCGCGCTCCAGCGCGGCGTGCGCCTCGTCATCGGCACGACCGGCCTCCCCGCCGGGTTCTTCGACGAGCTCCGCGAGGAGGCGGCCGCCCGCAAGGTCGGCGTCGTCGTCGCCCCCAACTTCGCCATCGGGGCCGTGCTGCTGATGTACTTCTCGCGCCAGGCCGCGCGCTTCTTCGACCACGCCGAGATCATCGAGCTGCACCACGCCGGCAAGGTCGATGCCCCCAGCGGCACCGCGAAAGCGACGGCCGAGCAGATGGTCGAGGCCCGTGGCGAGCCGTTCCAGCGCGTCGAAGCCGAGGTCCAGACCGTCCCGGACACCCGTGGCGGCGAGGTCGGCGGCGTCACCCTCCACTCCGTGCGTCTGCCCGGGCTCGTCGCCCACCAGGAGGTGCTCCTCGGCGGCCTCGGCCAGACCCTCTCCCTGCGGCACGACAGCACCGGCCGCGACTCCTTCATGCCCGGCGTGCTCGCGGCGGTGAAGGCCGTGATGGAAACCGAGGGCCTCGTCGTCGGACTCGACGCGCTCTTCGGGCTCGACTAGCGACGAGCCCCCGCCCTACTCCTCTTCGGCTTCGGCCGGACCCGTCCCGTTCGAGGCGCCGTTCATCGGCAACTCCGCCTGTGCCCGCTCGGCGTTGCGCCGTCGCGAATCGCCCGGGTCGAAGTTGGCGATGCTCGCCACGCGGTCGTTCTCGCCCACCTTCATGACTGTCACTCCCTGCGTATTGCGCCCAAGCAGCCGAATGGAGTCCACGCTCGTGCGGATTAAGATGCCGTCCTCGGTGACGAGCATGAGTTCCTGCCCAGGGGCCACAAGCCTCACTGCCGCCACGTCGCCTGTCTTCGGTGTGATATTGAGTGTGCGTACCCCTTGCCCGCCCTTATATGTGGGAGGTCTATGCTGCCGCCGGTATTGACCAATTTCTGAGCGCTTACCGAATCCCCGCTCGGCAATCACCACCAGTTGCTGGTCATCGGTCTCAACCGCCTCCGCGCCAACCACGTACGCTCCGCTGTTCAGATTGATTCCCCGCACACCGCCGCTGATGCGGCTCGCGCTTCGCAGGTCTTCGACTGGAAAACGGATCGCCAGGCCATCGCTGGAGACGAGGACGAGGTCGCTCTCCGATCTCGCGAGCCGCGCGGAGATTAGCTTGTCGCCATCATCAAGGCGCATCGCGATCTTTCCATTGCGGCGGACCTCCTCGAACTCTTTCAGCGGCGTCTTCTTCGCCTGCCCCTCCTGTGTTGCCAACACCATGAAGTCGTGCTCGTAGTCCTTCACCACGACGATCGTCGTGACCCGCTCGCGCTGGTCCATCTCAACGAGGTTCGTGATGAATGTGCCTTTTGCCTGCTTCTTCGAGTCGGGGATGTCGTAGGCGCGCAGGTGGTAGACCTTCCCCTGGTCGGTGAAGAAGAGGATGTTGTCGTGCGTATCCCCCACCACGAGCTTCATCACGGCGTCCTCCTCGCGCACGGCTGCCCCCCGGCTGCCACGGCCACCCCGCCGCTGCGTGCGGAACTCCTCCAGTTTCGTGCGCTTCACGTAGTTCCGCTGGCTGAGCGTGATAACGCACTCCTCGTGCGGCACCAGGTCCGCCTCGCTGAAGCTCTCCGGGTCGGCCTCGTAGATCTCCGTGCGACGTCCGTTGCCGTACTCGTCCCGCACCTCCTGCAGGTCGTCCTTGATGAGGAAGTCGATCTTGCGCGGGTTCGCGAGCAGGTCCTCCAGGTAGGCGATGCGCTCGATCAGCTCCTGGTGCTCGTCCTGCAGCTCCTGCCGCTCCAGCGCCGCCAGCCGCCGCAGCTGCATGTCGAGGATGGCGCGCGCCTGCGCCTCCGAGAACTCGAACGGCTCCGCCTGCAGCAGCCCCAGCGCCGCCGAGGCCGACTCCGCCCCCCGGATCGTCGCGATCACCTGGTCCAGCAGGTCGATGGCGCGCAGCAGACCGGTCAGGATGTGCTCGCGCTCCCGGGCCTTCTCCAGCTGGTGCTCGCTGCGCCGCCGCACCACCTCGCGGCGGTGGTCCAGGAACAGGTCGAGCGCGCGCTTCAGCCCCACCCGCCGCGGCGCCCCGTCGACGATCGCCATCATGTTGATCGCGAACGTCGAGCGCATCGACGTGTGCTTGTAGAGCAGGTTCTTGATCTGCGTCGCCGAGCCTTCGCGCTTCAGCTCGATCACGACGCGCATGCCGTTCCGGTCGCTCTCGTCGCGCAGGTCGGCGATGCCTTCGATCTTCTTCTCGCGCACGAGGTTCGCGATCTTCTCGATCAGCGTGGACTTGTTCACCTGGTAGGGCAGCTCCGTGATGATGATCTGCGTCCGCCCCCGGCTCCCCTCCTCCACCGCCGTGCGCGCGTGCACCGTCACCCGCCCGTGACCCTCGCCGTAGGCGTGCTTGATCTGCTCGCGCTCCTTCCCCACCAGCGCGATGCCGGCCGTGGGGAAGTCCGGCCCCTGCACGATTTCCAGCAGGTCGTCGAGCGTCGCCTGCGGGTTCTCGATCAGCAGCGTGGCCGCGTCGACAATCTCCTCCAGGTTGTGCGGCGGGATGTTCGTCGCCATCCCCACGGCGATGCCCGAGGAGCCGTTCAGCAGCAGGTTCGGCAGCCGCGAGGGCAGGATCTCCGGCTGCTGGTAGCGCCCGTCGTAGTTCGGCTCGAAGTCGACCGTGTTCTGGTCGATATCGGCGACGAGCTCTTCGGCGATTGGCGCCAGACGCGCCTCCGTGTAGCGCATCGCCGCCGCCGGGTCGCCGTCGACGCTGCCGAAGTTCCCCTGCCCGTCGACGAGCGGGTAGCGCATGGAGAAGTCCTGCGCGAGCCGCACCATCGCCTCGTACACGGGGCTGTCGCCGTGGGGGTGGTAGCGCCCCATGACGTCGCCCACGATGCCCGCCGACTTGCGGTAGGCCGTCCCCGACCGCGCGCCCCCATCGAACATGCCCCAGACGATGCGCCGCTGCACCGGCTTGAGCCCGTCGCGCACGTCCGGCAGCGCCCGCGCCACGATCACGCTCATGGCGTAGTCGAGGTAGCTCGTGCGCATCTCCTGCTCGAGGTCGATGGGCCGGATCTGGGTGGTTTCTTCCATGCTCATCCGCGGCAACTCCGGTCGGGAACGCGGTGGGGGAAACCGCTAACCCATTGTACCAATTCCGGGGCTACGGGGCGGGGACTTGGGGCCGATCCTTACCGGGGGGGATGGCGTAATTCGCCCCGCCCCGATGGTAGGGTGCCCCCGTGTCGCGGACCCCGACCCAGCTCGCCTTGCTCGCGGCCTTTTCCCTGGCCCTCCTGGCATTGGCCGCCTGCGGAGGCGGAGAGACGACTGCGCCGCCCCCCGAGGCTCCCCAGCCCACCGCTGGGACCGCCGTTCCCACCGGCACGTCTCCCCAGGGCGAGGCGGGGCGTGAGGTGACCCCTGGGGCCACCCCGACGCCCACGCCCCCTGCCCCTCCCGCGACAGTCACCTCTACCGCGGAGGCAACGCCGGTCTCCGCAACGCCCACGCCCTCGGCGACGAGCGCCACGGAGGACCGGCCGCCGGTGCCCTTCGAAGAAGTTGTGCTGCAACTCGGTCCCTTTGGCGCCTGCGCGATCGACGCTTCGGGCGAGCTCGCCTGCTGGGGCATGAACGTTGCCGGTCTGGTGGACCCCCCGGAGGGGACCTTCCGATCCGTCAGTGTCGGGTACGAGCACGCCTGTGCGCTCCGGGACTCGGGGGAGGTGGTGTGCTGGGGCGGGCCCAACGAGGACGGTGAAGCGGACGCCCCCGCCGGGGCCTACCGCTCCATCAGTGTCGGTCACGTTCACAGCTGCGCGCTGCACGACTCAGGCGAGGTTGCCTGCTGGGGCTCGAACGGTTACGACCAGCTCGAGGTTCCCGACAGGCGGTATCGTGCCCTGAGCGCAGGCGCCGTTCACGCCTGCGCCATCGGTGAGTCCGGGGAACTCGTGTGCTGGGGAGCAGGGTCTCCTCACTTCGAACACCTGGTCGAGGCTCCGGAAGGCCGGTTCACTTCGGTGGATGCCGGATTCAAGGCTGTGGCACGGAACCTCCACGCGTGCGCCATTCGGGAGTCCGGGGAGGTCGCGTGCTGGGGAGACAACGAGTTTGGTCAGGCCGATGCTCCGCCGGGCAGTTTCACGTCGGTGAGTGCGGGCCAGATTCACACGTGCGGCGTGCGGGAGTCGGGCGACGTGGCCTGCTGGGGCAACAACGAAGCCGGCCAGTCCGACGCTCCCGAGGGCCGCTTCCGGGCCGTGCGTGTCGGGACGTACTACACCTGTGGCGTACGGGAGTCGGGCGAGCTGGAGTGCTGGGGAAGGAACGATTGGGGCGCCGTCGAACCCCTCGCCTTTCGCTCCGTCCACTCGGGGCAGCAAGGCGGGTGTGGCCTCCTCGAGTCGAACGAGGCGGGCTGCTGGGGATCCGTCGCCGGACGTGGCGAAGCGCACCAGTACCGGGCGGTGAGTGTCGCCAAGATCCGGAGCACGGCCTTCGGCGTGGGCGTCGCTTGCGGCGTGCTGACATCCGGGGAGATCGACTGCTGGGGATCGAGCGACCTGCTGGACTTCCATACCGGAGCGGAAAACGGCCCCTACCAGGCGCTGGGGTTGGGATTCGACCACGGCTGCGCCGTGCGCGAGTCAGGCGAAGTCGATTGCTGGGGGAATAACGAGCACGGTCAGGCCGATGCCCCGGCGAGGCGGTACCGCTCCGTCAGTGCGGGCGGCACGCACACCTGCGCCCTGCGGGAGTCCGGGGAGATCGACTGCTGGGGCGGGGGCGACAACGGCCGGATCGATGCGCCCGATGGGAGCTACCGCTCCTTGAGTGCGGGCGCCACCCACACCTGTGCACTGGACGACGCGGGCGAGATCGCTTGCTGGGGCGACAACGCGGACGGCCAGTCGGACCCGCCACCGGGCAGGTACCGCTCGGTCAGCGCGGGGTGGAACAGCTTCAGTTGCGCCGCGCGGGAGTCCGGCGAGCTCGACTGCTGGGGAGCCATGCCGGACTGGCTGCGGTCGGAGCCGCCCGGGAGGTACCGCGCGGTCAGCCTGGGTTTCCGAACGATGTGCGTCCTGCCCGAGGCCGGCGGTCTCGCCTGCTGGGCAAACACCTACCCCTCAAGCTTCCGGACCAGGCCCCACGACCTCGTTGTCAAGGAGTAGGTGAGCCCCGCCCCCTGCGCCGTCGGCTCTCGTAGCAACCGGTCCCCCGTCCTGACCTCGGGTAGGGAAAATCGCGGCGTACCCCTCTAGGCTGGCCCCATGACGCGACGTGGGCGTGGCCGCCCGCCCCACCCCGACCTCCTCACCCCAGCCGAGCAGCGCGTCCTCGACGAGCTGCGGGAGGGCGGCACCAACGCCGAGATCGCCGTTCGCCTCGGCGTCAGTCCCGACGCCGTCAAGTACCACGTCTCGAACATGCTCGGGAAACTCGACCTCCCCGATCGCCACGCCCTCGCCGCCTGGCAGCCGGGGCGACGCCGTCTGTTCCGTCTGTCCATTCCCGCTTCGCTGTTCTCCCTGGGACGTCTCGCAGCGGGCGTCTCCGCGCTGCTGGCGGCGGTCGTCCTGGTCGTGGTCCTGGTCCTCCTCCTCGGCGGCGGCGACGAGGAGCCTGAGCCCACCTTGCCCGCCCCGCTCGCCGACGAGCGCGACCCCGCCGTGCAGTTGTTCCGGGCCGGGGAGGGAATGTGCGCCGTGCGGGCGTCTGGCGCGCTGATCTGCTGGAGCGTCGCGGTGAACGAGTCACCCCTGCCCCCGGGGCGCTATCGCACCGCCGACGGCCAGTGGTCCTTTGTCTGCGGGATACGGGAGTCGGGTGAGATCGTCTGCGGAGGCGGAGATCAGTACTACGGTGAGCTGGATGCGCCTCCGGGAACGTACCGCGCGATTGGCGTGGGGAGCGACTTCGCGTGCGCTCTACGAGAGTCGGGGGAACTCACGTGCTGGGGACATGGCTACCAACGCACCGAGGTGCCGCCGGGCCCCTTCCGCTCGCTTCAGGCGGGCGACGACTTCACCTGCGGGATACGGGAGTCGGGGGAGATCGACTGCTGGGGCAAGAACCAGTGGGGACTGGCGGAGGTCCCGGCGGGAACCTATCACGCGCTGAGTGTGAGCGGGGAACTCGCCTGTGCGATCCGCGAGTCCGGTGAGCTTGTGTGCTGGGGGAACGACTCCCACGGCCGGACCGAACCCCCGGAGGGCGTGTACCGGTCGGTAAGCGTTGCGAGTGTCTACGCGTGCGCGACACGCGAGTCGGGGGAGATCGACTGCTGGGGCGCAAGCCGGGAAGCTCCGCCCCCGGGCCCTTTCCGCTCCGTAGGCGTGGGCTTCAGCTACGCGTGTGGGGTGCGGGAGTCGGGCGAAATCGACTGCTGGGGAGACAACGAATTCGGCATGACGGACCCGCCTTCCGGGAAGTACCGCGCTGTGAGCACGGGCGATACGCTCGCGTGCGCGCTGCGGGAGTCGGGGGAAATCGACTGCTGGGGCCGCGACAGCGGCTGGGGCGAGACGGAGGCTCCTCCGGGAAAATTCCGGTCCCTGAGCACGGGCAATAGGGATACCTGCGCCCTGCGCGAGTCGGGCGAGGTCCATTGCTGGGGGTATGACTACAGGGGGCCGGCCGGGGCGCCACCGGGTACGTACCTTGATGTCAGCGCTGGTGCACACCACGCCTGCGCCATCCAGGACTCCGGTGAAGTCGTGTGTTGGGGCGATCAGTTCGCGGGGGATGCTCCCTCCGGGCCGTACCGCTCGCTGAGCGTGGGCGACCGTCACGCTTGCGCTCTGCGCGAGTCGGGTGAGAT
This sequence comes from Dehalococcoidia bacterium, assembly GCA_022826585.1. Lineage (GTDB taxonomy): Bacteria > Chloroflexota > Dehalococcoidia > Tepidiformales > Tepidiformaceae > UBA2991. The sequence goes on along the minus strand of JAJDUR010000116.1, from coordinate 34,906 downwards.
CAACTGCTGGGTGGGCGACTACGGGCAGTTCAACGTGCCTCAGGGCAAGTTCCGCTCGGTAGGCGTGGGCTGGGGCTCCACTTGCGCTGTGCGGGAGTCTGGCGAGCTGGTGTGCTGGCGTGACAGCTACGACCAGGATCAGGACCAGGACGTACCGCCAGGCACGTTCCGCTCCGTGAGCCTTGGGTACGAGCACAAATGTGCATTGCGGGACACGGGACAGCTCGAGTGCTGGGGGGGGAACAGCCAGGGCCAGACAGATGCGCCTGCGGGCACCTACAGCTCGGTGGTTGCGACGAAGTGGCATACGTGCGCAATTCTCGAGGAGTCTGGAGGCGTGACCTGTTGGGGGTACACCGCAGACTGGGGGACTGCTTGGGTGAGCCCGCCATCGGGCACCTACCGCTCGCTGGGCAGCGCCGGAGTCTGTGCGATACGAGATTCCGGCGAGGTCGCTTGCTGGGGGGGCTCACTCTACCGCGGGTCGGAGCCTCCTCCGGGGCGGTACCGGTCGCTCAGTGGCTCCTGCGCCATCGACGAGTCGGAGGAGATCGTCTGCTGGAACGACTCGTCCGACCTGCCGGATCCCCCCAGTGGGAGGTACCAGTCGCTGAGCGCCGAAAGCTACCACGCCTGTGCGGTGCGGGAGTCCGGGGAGATCGATTGCTGGGGAGACCTGAACGCGTACTACTGCAACGACATTGACTGTTCCCAGTACGTCTACAACGAAGGCGACATCGACCATGGCCAGATTGAGGCGCCACCCGGCCAGTACCGCTCGGTCAGCGTCGGCGCCTTCCACACCTGCGCGATACGCGAGTCGGGTCAGATCGCTTGCTGGGGGGGCAACCGCTACGGCGAAACCGACGCCCCTCAGGGCAGGTACAGGCTGCTGGACGCTGGTGCCCACTACACGTGCGCGATACGCGAATCGGGGGAGATCGACTGCTGGGGGAGCGGAACCAGCCTTTGGTTCGGAGGACTCAGGCAGGAAAGCGACCTGACGGAACCGCCGCTCGGCAAGTTCCGAGCGTTGCATCTGGGAATCGGCCATGCATGCGCGATCCGCGAGTCGGGCGAGATCACCTGCTGGGGGAACAACGAGTGGGGGCAGGCCGATGCACCCGCGGGGGAGTACGTCACGGTGCGTGCGGGCATCTGGCACACCTGCGCGATCCGCGAGTCGGGCGAGATCGCCTGTTGGGGCGGTCCGGATGTGCCCGCGGTGCTCCGCTGAGCCCCTACCCCGCCGCCAGCTCCCGCAGCAGCGACTCCGCCCGCTCCAACCGCTCCAGGATGCCCCACTTGCCGTGGATGTTGAGCGTCATGTTGCCGGCGTTGCCGCGCACGCCCGCCACCCGGCCCGCTTCCCCCACGTCGCGCTGGTAGCGCGCCACCTCGTCCGACTCCGCCCCGAATGCCGCCGTCAGCACCTCGACCGTGCGCGCATCCCACTGGTCGTACTCGAACGGGTTCGGGCCCGTCCCGCGCAGGCGCGGGATCAGCGCGATCTGCGCCTCGATGCGGGTCCGGTCGGCGTCGGTCGCGGGCATGCGCGGGATTCTACCCACGAGCCGCGCTACCCGCCCGCCCGTCATCATCGAGCGCGAGCGTCATGATGACCGCGTCCTCGCCGTCGGCGTAGTAGCGGCGCCGCTCCCCCACCTCCTCGAACCCGCACCCCGCGTAGAGCGCCCGCGCCGCCCCGTTCGAGGCGCGCACCTCCAGCGTGACCGCCTCCAGCCCCAGCGACCCCGCCAGCGCCACCAGTGCCGTTACCAGCCGCCGCCCGTGACCCCGCCGCCGCGCCTCCCCCGCCACCGCCAGCGATGTGATGTGCGCCGCATCCGGCGCCAGCCAGAGGCTCCCCACCCCCACGACCGCGCCCCCCGCCTCCAGCACCACCCCCCGCGTGCGCTCGTCACCCAGCTCCTCGCGTCGCGCTTCCGGCGAGCGCCGGGGCAGGTCCGATGCCTCCTCGATCGCCTCCACCGTGTCGAGGTCGGCCTCCATCATCGGGCGCAGGACGAACGGTTCGCTCACGCCCCGATCGTAGCGCCGCTTTGACAACACTCCCCGCGACGGGTTCCCTGTGACCATGCGCGCCCTCGTCGTCGCCAACGGCGAACCGCCCTCCGCCGCCCTCCTCGCCGAGCTGCGCGAGGGCGCAGCGCTCGTCGTCGCTGCCGACGGCGGCGCCCGCAGCGCCATCGCCCTTGGCCTCATGCCCGACGTCGTTACGGGCGATCTCGACTCCATCGGCGACGCCCGCGACGCCATCCCCGCCGACCGCATCCGCCTCAACGCCGACCCCAACGCCACCGACCTGGAGAAGGCCGTCGCCCTCTGCCTCGACGAGGGCTGCGATGCCGTCGACATCATCGGCGGCGGCGGCGGTCGCGCCGACCACGCACTCGCCAACCTCAGCGTGCTCGCGCGCTTCGGTCGCCGCGCCCGCGTGCGCATGGTCGACGAGCGCTTCGCCATCGAGCTTGTCGATGGCGAGGCCGAGGTCGACGGTCCGGAGGGCACGGTCGTCTCGCTCGTCGCGATCGGCCGTTGCGAGGGCGTCGCCACCAGCGGCCTCCGCTGGGAGCTGGAGGACGCGACCCTCGAGTTCAGCGCCCACGGCGTCCACAACGAGATCGCGACCTCCCCCGCCCGCGTCTCCGTGCGCTCGGGCGACCTGCTGCTGTTCCGCGGCCGCTGGGTCGAGCACCACGCCTGAGCCCCGCCGCTCGCGGCCAACGAGCGTCGCGCTACACTGCCCATCCGCCCTTCCGGGCCCGAGGAACCTGCCATGGAAGCCACCACGCTGGCCGTCGCCGACAACCCCACCCTGAGCGCCGAGGTCAACGAGATCCGGCAGCGCACCGCCGCCGTCGTCACCGAGGACATCATCCCCAACGAGGACATCCTCCGGCGCGACGCCCCCGAGGCGGGCGAGCTGCGCGGGCGCATCCAGGAGCGCGTGAAGGCCGAGGGTCTCTGGGCGCCGCACCTGCCCGTCGAGTACGGCGGCATGGGCGTCGGCTTCCTCGGCCACGCCTACATGAACGAGGTGCTCGCCTGGAGCCCCTTCTCCAACTCCCTCTTCGGCGTCGTCGCTCCCGACTCGGGCAACCAGACCATCCTCATCAAGTACGGCACCGAGGAGCAGAAGAAGCAGTGGCTGGAGCCCTCCATCCGTGGCGAGATCCGCTCCTGCTACTCCATGACCGAGCCCGACCAGCCCGGCTCCGACCCCTACTCCATCCAGACCCGCGCCACCCGCGACGGCGACGAGTGGGTCATCAGCGGGCGCAAGTGGTTCACCTCCGGCGCCCACCGCGCGGCCTTTGCCATCGTCATGTGCCGCACCGAGGAGGAGGACGGCGAGGGCGGCGTGCGCGACAAGATGACCCAGATCATCGTTCCCACCGACGCCCCCGGCTTCAACATCATCCGCAGCGTCCCCGTCTGGGGTCACGACGGCGACCACTGCGAGATCGAGTACGACAACGTGCGCGTGCCCGTCACCAACCAGCTCGGGCGCACGGGCTCCGGCCACCAGGCCGCCCAGGACCGCCTCGGCGCCGGCCGCGTCTTTCACTGCATGAACTCCGTCGGCCAGATGTGGCGCGCCTTCGACGTCATGATGCAGCGCGTCATGACCCGCAACGTCCACGGCGGCCCCATGCAGGACAAGCAGTTCATCCAGGGCTTCATCGCCGATTCCTACATCGACATCCAGTCCGCCCGCCTCATGACCATCCACTGCGCCGAGCGCATCGACGCCGGCGTGAACGCCCGCACCGACATCTCCGCCATCAAGATCGCCGTCCCCGCCGCCTTCGAGCGCGTCGTCGACCGCGCCATCCAGGTCTACGGCGCGAAGGGCGTCTCCACGGACACGCCCCTGGAGGGGATGTACCGTGGCGCTCGCACCCTGCGCATCCTCGACGGTCCCGACGAGGTGCACCGCATCGTCATCGCCAAGAACATCCTCCGCCGCTACCGCGACGGCATGTCCTGGGACTTCGGCGTCTAGGCCCGCGAATCTGCCCCGGGGGACGACATGGTCTCGCACCTCCGAGACGACCCCGCGATCGACGAGTTCGCCACGAGCGTCGGCGAGTGGCTCCTCAGGCAGCGCTTCGGCTCGGTCGTGCCGGTTGCCTACCGGCACTTCCTCTGGGAACCGCCTCCCGGCCTGCAGCTCGAGCCGCCCCACGTCGTCATCGAGCTCACCGTGGAGGACCCCCCTCCGCCTCCCGACAACTGGCGCTCCCTCCCGTTCGAGGAGCAGGTGCGGGCCTGGCACTGGCCCGAAGCCGACACCGACGCCGCCGAGATGGCGGCCGTCGCCTACGCGCTCACCCAGGAGGTTCCGGCCGGCATCGCCCCCCTCCGGCCGGTGACCATCAAGTTCCTGGCACGCGGCGAGGCGGAGCGGACGGGGCTGCTGCGGTGAGGAAGACCTGTCCCGCGACTTCCTCGGCAACCCCAGCTCTTGGGGGAACGACTCTGGCTCCAGCAGCATCTTCACGCGGCTCAAGGGCAGCTAGTGGCCGGGCGACGCCTCCGCATGGCCATGCCTTGGGACTTCACAACCTGCGGCTACTCGGGTTCGCGAAGAACAAGTTGCTGCTGTGGTGCTTGCTCGAAGGGCTCCCCGCTCAGCGCCATCTGGTATCGCAGCAGCCTCATGACAGAGGGCGTGAGCAGGTCAAAGAGCCTTTGTTTCTGGGTTGGACTGAAGGCCGATGCAATCTCAGGGCGGAGCTTGGAGATTGTTGTGGCTAGTTCCCGCTGTAGGGCGTGATAGGCCTCTGCCGTTTCGCCCTCAAGTTCGGCGCTGGAGCTAGGGGCTCGGTACCGGTACAGATCTGCATTCTCGAGCACGCGATCCACGGCCTCGCTCATGCTGAGGCGGCCGCTTTTGACTTCTCGCCCAACCTCGTCCGCTTGGTGGGCGTTAATTCGTGCGCCCCTCTGCTGGAGTTCATAGTCCAACTCACGAATGTGCTCGGCGGCTTCTTGTACGCGGGTACTCATTTCGGGGGAGTCGGGTCGAAGTGGTACGTCGCTAGTAAACACTCGGACGTGTCGTCGGGCGAGGCCCTTGACGTCCTGTGTCCGGCCTTCCCCCGACTCCAACCGGTCTAGCACGTCGTCGGGAAGGTGGGCTAGCTTGATGTACGCCCGCACTTGGTTTGGTGACTTCGAGATTGCCCGACCGATCTCGTCGATGGGCAGTTGGTGAGTTGACTGCAATTCCCGGATGCCACGGCTCAGTTCGAGCGGTGATAGATCCTCGCGCTGCAAGTTCTCCACTATCGTCTGAACAGCAGCGGTCTCGTCGGTCTCTTCGGCGATGATCGCTGGGACACTGGAACGGCCCGCCGCGCGACTTGCGGCGACCCGCCGGTGCCCCGCAATGATCTGATAACGCCCGGTGACAACGGGGCGCACGCGGATTGGCTGAAGGACACCGTGCTCGCGTACGCTCTCAGCAAGCTCAGTGATGTCCAAGCCCTCCCGGATGTTCCGTGAGGGAATGAGGTCCTCTAGAGGGATTTCCCTAGCTCGCACTCCCTTGCTCCTCCGTCCTTGTTCGCAGAATCAGGTTGGCCGCGTCGACAGCTAAGGGTCCCCGGTCATGTCCAAGAGCATAATCCGGGCACGCTCAATCTCCCGCACTGTGTCCCCCACATGGTAAATCCGTTCTATCGGAATTTGTGCAACAAGCTCCCTCGTTTCTGGGTTGGCAAGAAGCTCGGCAGCTGTGAGAAACCCCTCCTGTCCCATGGCGCTGCTTACATTGGTGATACGAGTCCACAGATAGCCGAACTCCGAGTCCAGAGTGTTTCCCGGGACCATCTCCGCAATGGCGCCACCATCGACACGCGAGAGGTCGTAGTAGAGATGGTCATTGGGGTTGTGGCGCACGGGCAGTCTGGGAAGGAATGCGGACGGATCGTCGGGATCGCGAACAGTGCCCTTGCGCAGGGACGTCAGGGCTGACCTGATTGGCTGGGGATCTGACACCCCTACGGCCTCCATCATTTCGTCCATGCTCACCCCAACGCCGGGGGGCACCGTCGTCCAGAACATGAAGAGCCTTGCAGCCCTGCTCATATTTCACCTCATTGCCTAACTTCGGCATGGGCCAATATATTCCATCGGCGATGGAATCACAAGGGCAATGCTGCGAGTTCGGTCGCTGAGGTTCTGCGGTAGGTTCCCTGGAGGCGACGGGACTTGTCTGTGAGTGTTGACCAAAACCCTTCTGACCGTAGCGCTTGCTCAACGGCGGCTTCCTCGCCAGCGTGGGGCGTCACCTCAAAGGCAGTGTTCAACACTACCGTTGTTGGGTCGTCGATGACTGTCCAGGCAGGACCGCGGAAAACGTCGGCGATGGCGAATCGCTGAGATGTGGCTGGTCGAGGGAGGCTAATGAAGCGGTACCAGGTGTCCGGCTTTTTCTGGATGGAGTCCCACAGGCGGGGGCGGTTGGCAAGGCGGTCGCGGTGCTGGCCTAGATATGCCTCTGTAGCTGGAAAGGCCGATAGATCTACCAGTTTCCAACGCTCCCCGTCGGCTTCGTAGGGCCAGACCAGAACGTTGTCCTCTGTTCTGCCTTGGAGCGTGCGGCCGCGTACAACGCGCCGCAATCGGCTCTCCTCAATCTCCAGTGCCTTCGCATTGGCCTCAGTGAGGAGGAAGACGCTGTCTGCTCCTGTCGCAACTCCCGCCCTGATGGTGGCAATCTCGCCGAGCGACTCTGCGGGCGGTGTGGGGTCGAGCTTGGCAGTGTCTTGTTCAACAGCAGTCAGGAGTCGACTTGGTCCACACTGTAGGAGGGCAGGCTTTATCGAGGCCAGTGGCTTGAAACCCTCCCGAGGAAGGGAGTGCAGGTGCCACTCTCCCCGCTCCGTGAGTAGGCCGCGAAGTTGAGTGGCTGCTGGCTGGACACCAAGTCCGCTCGAAACGATGACGGCTAGCCGCCCTTCCGGCTTCAGCATGCGCAGTGATTTCTCCACGAACAGGAAACTCAGATCGAAGTTGCCTGTCGCGCTGTCGAAGCGCTTTCGGTAGTCACGTCTCGACTCTGCCGTCAGGTGATGCGCTCGAACCCATGGCGGGTTCCCGACGATGAAGTCGTAGGGTTCGGCCTCGCTGACGGAGAGGGCGTCGACGCAGCGAACGTCCCAGTCTGCGGGGCTTCCCCCAAACCGCAGGGCTAAGCGCCCCTTCGATGCCGCCACGCGCCGAGGGTCTTGCTCAATGCCAGTGACTGAAGATGCTATTTCTGCCGGACTGGCACTGCCCTTGGTCTCAAGGACTGCAGCTGCAGCCTCAAGGAACACACCCTCTCCACAACCAAGGTCGAGAATTCGGCTGCCACGCTCGATAGGGAGCTTCGAGACAGCGTCAAGGGCTACCGCGTAGGGCGTGAAGACGTCCCGGCGCATTGCTAGTCCAGGGCCATTCTACCCGGGAGCGCATACGCCAGCTCTGCCGGCCTGCACTCCTCCGCCTCCTCCCCTTCCCGGTGGATGTATACCGTGAAGCCGCCTTCCGGCTCGACGATCGCTTCTATGGCAACCGCCCCCGACTCCCACTCGAATTGCACCGCGCCGTCGCCCGTAATGGTCACGAACGTCGAGTCTCGAAATGCCTTGTCCTCCGCCACCGAAGCCTTCCACAGCCGCTCGAGCACCGCTTCTGCTCGATCCTCGACCTCGTGCGTTACTCCCACATCGCCCCGCCGCGACTCGGCCGCGATCCTATGCAGCCTGCCGAGTGTCCGACCATGCGTGTCGACATCCTGGGTGACCATGCGAGCAGTGCCGTTCTTCCTTCCGGCAACCACTGTAGCAGGGTCGCGACCGCCCTACCCCGCCACTTCCTCCGCGAACTCCGCCAGCTCCCGCGCGAACGCCTCCGGCTCCAGCAGCATCTGCACGTGGCTCGTGCTCAGCGCGCGCACCGGCCAACCCTGCGAACCCGCCGCCGCCGCTCCGTCGTAGGTGGGCGAGAGGTGCAGGTAGCCGACGGGTGCCTCCGGCCAGCTCGCCGGCACGGGCAGCGGCTCGTCCAGCACCGCGATGGGGGTCGGGCGCTTCCCCGCGAACACCGTCGACTGCACGTCCAGGGTGTTGTCCGGGTTCTGCGTGAGCGCCTCGCTCAACAGGTCGCCCGGCCACTCGCGCACGGTCTCGTCGCTGGGCTTGAGGCCGGGCTGTGGCGAGAGACGGCCGCGTGGCGAGTAGGGCTCCCCGGCGATGCGGCGGAAGTCCTCCACGTGCGCGGGGTTCTCGAACAGGTCGAAGCGGCTTGCCCCGTCCCGGGGCAGGTCCGAGTCCACCAGCACGTAGGCCGCCGGACCGCTCGCCAGTTGCAGGCCAAGCTGCGGCAGCAGCGGACCGGCCCCGCTGTGACCCACCAGCACTGCCTCGCCGGTGTCCATCGACACGTCCCCGAGCTCCAGCGCGAACTCCTTGCAGTGGTGCTCCCAGTAGGTCCCCTGGCGTGCGGCCGGCGAGTTCAGCGCCGGGAGCACCGCCGACGCTCCCAGCTTGCGCAGCTCGGCGGCGACCGGAACCCACGTAAACGGCCCGATCAGCGGTCCATGGACCAGGATGAACGGTCTCATCGGAACACCTCCGTCGTCCGGAAACGACGCGCGTGATTCTAGCGAGATTCCGCCCCCGAGCGAGGGCGGCTCAGGCGGCTAGCCGCGGCTCAGCCGCCAGTTCTCCGGCCAGAACGCCGACGCTCCAAGCACGACCCCGAGTCCCATCAGCGCCCAGCCCGCACAGGCGAATCCGCACAGCTCCATCTCGCTACTCCTGCTTCGCGGCCTCATAGGCGGCCCGCGTCTCGCGTACCGACCACCAGACCTCGGCGTTGTCGAGACTCGTGATCTCGTCCCATTGCGCCTCGACGTCGTCGGCCGTCGCCTCCGGGATGGCGACGCGCTCATTCTGCACGATCGCGGCCCGCCCGAAGGATCCACTGGCCGAGGTAATGATCATCCCACTCGTCGTGCACGAGTCGCTGGCCATATAGGTCACCGCCGGCGCCACCAGGTCGGGGCTCATGGCCGCCTGCTGCTCGGCGGAGACCTCCCGCACGGAGGTCGTCATCCGCGTCGCGGCGCCCGGGTTCAGGCAGTTCACCATCACGTTGTACTTGTCGCCCTCGAGCTTGGCCACGTTCATCAGGCCGATCAGCCCCGCCTTCGCGGCGGCGTAGTTCGACTGCCCGAAGTTGCCGAGGAACCCCGAGTTCGAGGTCGTCAGGATGACGCGCCCGTAGTGCTGCTGCCGGAACACCGGCCAGGCGTGGTGCAGCAGGTTGTAGCCGCCGTTCAGGTGGACGGCGAGCACCTTCAGCCAGTCCGCCTCGGGCAGGTTGTGCAGGGCGCGGTCGCGCAGGATGCCCGCGTTCGACACGAGGATGTCGAGCCGGCCCCACGTGTCGATCGCCTGCTTGATCATGTTGTAGGCGTCTTCGTAGCTGGTGACGTCGCCCGTGTTGGCGGCGGTGGTGCCGCCCGCCGCCTCGATCTCGCGCACGACCGACTCGGCCACGGAAATGTCCTCGTCCTCGCCGTCGAGGGTGCCCCCCAGGTCGTTGACGATCACCTTCGCCCCGTGGCGGGCGAGGTCCATGGCGATGCTTCGGCCGACTCCGCGGCCCGCGCCCGTGACGAGGGCGACGCGTTCGAGCAGTGATACTGGCAAGCCGGGCTCCTTATCCTGAAGAAGAGTTCAGCAGGGAAGGGTGACGCCAACGCGCGCCCCCGTCCAGCGCCGACACGATTCCGAAGGGGGCAGCGCATGCCGGGCAGAGTCGAGGGCAAGGTCGCGATCGTCGTGGGGGCGGGCCAGACGCCCGGCGCCACCATCGGCAACGGCCGCGCCACCGCCATCCTCCTCGCCCGCGAGGGCGCCTCCGTCGTCGTCGCCGACCGCGACCTGGCCTCCGCCGAAGAAACGGTCGCCATGATCGCGGAGGAAGGCGGAACCGCCTCCGCCTGCGAGGTCGACGCCACCAGCGAGGAGAGCCTCGCCGCCATGGTCGCCGAGGCCGTCGCCAGGTACGGGGGCGTCGACATCCTTCACAACAACGTCGGCGCCAGCGTGGGCGCGGGCGACGCCGCACCCCTGGAGATGACCGAGGACGGCTTCGACCGGATCGTCGCCCTCAACTTCAAGAGCCACTGGCTCGCCTCCCGCCGGGCCATCCCCGCCATGCGCGAACGCGGGGGCGGCTCCATCGTCAACATCTCCTCGATGGCCGCCCGCCACGCCTACCCCTTCCTCGGCTACAAGGCCACGAAGACCGCCCTCCTCGCCCTCACCGAGCAGCTCGCCGCCCAGCACGCCCGCGACAACATCCGCGTCAACGCCATCCTGCCCGGCGCCATGAATACGCCCATGGCCATCGAGCCCCGAGTCGCCGCCGGCGCCGACCGCGAGGAGCTCGTGGCGAAGCGCGACAGCCGCATCCCCCTCGGCGGCAAGATGGGCACCGGCTGGGACGTCGGCTACGCCGCCCTCTTCCTCCACTCCGACGAGGCCCGCTTCATCTCCGGCGTCGCCCTCCACGTCGACGGCGCCGAGCACGTCAGCGACAACGTCGCCGGCCAGTAGCCCTACCCCGGCGCCTCGCCGCCGCTGGAGCGCATGCGCCGCAGCGACGGCTGCGTCAGCAGCACGATGACGCCGATGGCCACGAGCGCGAACCCGCAGGCCACGAACCACTCCCGCGACCCCCAGACGTCCGACATCAGGCCCGCCAGCAGCCCGCCCAGGGGCATGCCCCCCGCCATGCTGAGCGTGTAGATGCTCATCACCCGCCCCATCACGGCGTGGGGGGTGTTCGCCTGGATCAGGGTCAGGTTCAGGTTGGTGAAGAAGCCTGCGTTCCAGCCCGTCGTGAACATGATCGCGAGCGACAGGACGTACCAGAGCGACAGGCCGAACGCGGCGTTGAGCGTTCCCCCGCAGATCAGCGTCACGATGAACCAGAGCCCCGCCCGGTCGAGCCGCGAGAAGGACGCCAGCAGCAGCGAGCTCATCAGCATGCCCACGCCCATCGCCGTGAAGAACATGGAGGTCTTGAAGGGGCCGACTTCAAGGTCCTCGAGGGAAATCTTGGGCAGCAGCGTCATGAACGTGCCCGCCATCACGAGCGCCGTCGTCATCAGGACGAGCATCAGCGTGCGGATGCCCGGGTGGCGGGCCACGAAGGCAAGCCCCTCGCGCACCTCCACCAGCAGGTGGCGTGGCGGGCCGGACCGGTCCACCGCCGGCACGCGCAGCGGGATCAACGCCAGCAGCCCGATGCCCAGCAGCACCGCCTGGCCGGCGAACGCCGTCCCCACCCCGCCCAGCGCGACCATCGCCCCGCCCAGCGCCGGCCCCGCGATCATCGAGACGTTCTGGCTCAGGCTCATCAGGGTCACGGCGTTCAGCAGCTTCGAGGGCTCCACCAGCGAGGGCACGATCGCGACCCGCACGGGCTGTCCGAACGCGACCGTCGCGCCGAGGGCCATCGCAAGCCCCATCGTGATCGGCGTCGTCATGGCGTCGGCCCAGATCAAGGCCGCGGTCAGCAGCGTGATGGCGATCCCGCCCACCTGGCTCGCGAACAGCAGCAGGCGCCGGTCGATGCGGTCCGCCAGCGCCCCCGCCGGCAGCCCGAAGACGAGGATCGGCAGTCCCAGGGCGAAGATGATCAGTCCCAGCGCCTGGCCCGTGTCGAACAACTCCAGCGCCAGCCACGTGAAGGCGAACTGGCGGAACGACTGCGAGAGCGCGAACGTCAGGTTGTTCGCCCACAGCAGCGCGAAGTTGCGCGACTGGAACGCCGAGAACGTCTGCAGCGAGAGCCGCCGCTCCGAGCGCGGGGGCGCGGCGTCCGCTCTGGTTACCGTCGCCACGGCGCCCCGAACCCTGGTCCGGCCGGCCTGGCCGCGAGCAACCCGCTCTCGCCTGTCTCCAAGCGCTTCCCTACCGCACCGGCGTCCCGGCGATCGCTTCGTGCGGGGGCTTGCGCGGCCCCAGCTCGACCGGCACGCCCACCCAGGCGCCCACGTTCTCGCCCGTGCGCCCTTCCGGACCCTCGCGGATGATGTCGAGCGCGAGGCCCGCGATCTGGCGCGGCGTCATCCACGTCGCCACGAAGGCCGGGTCCGGGTCGCCCCGGGAGAGGTTGCGCAGCATGGGCGCGTCCGTCGCCCCCATGCAGAGCGCGTTCACGCGGATGCCGTGCTCCGCCAGCTTCTGCGACCACGCCTGCGTGAGCCCGTTCATCGCCCACTTCGAGGAGGCGTAAAGGTCGGTGCCCGGCGGGTTCGTGCCGTTGCTGCGGGCGGGCAGCACGTAGTACGTGCTGATGTTGATGATGTTCCCGCCCCCGCGAGCAATCAGGTGGGGCACGCAGGCGCGCCCGAACATCACGACGCCCTTGAAGTTCGTGTCCATGATCAGGTCCCAGTCCGAGACGGCCTTCTCCCACTCGTCCGTGACAGGGCTCGACGTCCAGCGGCCGGCGTTGTTCACGAGCAGGTCGAGCCCGCCCCCTGCCTCCACCGCCGACGCGACCACGCGCTCGACGTCCTCGCGCTTCGAGACGTCGGCCACGAGCGCCTGGGCGTTCCCGCCGGACTCGCGGATGGCGGCCGCGACCTCCAGCACGGTCTCCTGTACGTCGCAGAGGGTGACGTGGGCGCCCTCCTCGGCCAGCACCTCCGCGAAGCCCGCGCCGATGCCCCCGGCCGACCCCGTCACGATCGCCGATTGCCCGTCCAGCAGCCCACTCATGCCGTCGCCTCCGAGTAGATGTAGAGCGAGCCGGGCGGCGGCAGCTCGATCGGGTGCCCCACGGCGATGTTGACGTTGTTCCCCGTGCGCCCCTCCGGACCTTCGTCGATCAGCTCGATCATCAGCTCCGCCACGTCCTCCGCCCGCATCGCGCCGACGAGGATGCCCGAGTCCGGGTTCTGCTCGTGGAAGGTGCGCACCATGTGCGAGTCGGTCGCCCCCATGCAGAGCCCGTTCACGCGGATGTTCTGCTCCCGCAGCGCCTTCGACCACGGGATCGTGAAGCCGTTGATGCCCCACTTCGAGGCGTCGTACAGGTCCATGTCGGGACCGCCGCCCGTCGGGCGCGGCCCCTGGTCCCTCCAGACGCAGTCGGGCGCCTCGTCGCAGCCGCGACGGTAGGGCGTGCCGCAGGTCGCGATGTGGTCGCTGGCGATGTGCACGATGTTCCCGCCGCCGCCCGCGATCATGTGCGGGATGACCGCCCGCCCGAACAGGTACACCCCCTTCAGGTTCGTGTTCACGACGAAGTCGTAGTCGTCGAGCGTCTTGTCGAGGTCGTCCGTGGCCGTGCTGGCTCGCCAGACGCCCGCGTTGCTCACGAGCACGTCCACGCCGCCGAAGCGCTGCACGTGCCCGTCGACCACCCGGCGCACGTCCTCCGCCACGCCCACGTCGGCCACGAATGCCTGCGCCTCGACGCCCGCCGCCTCCAGCGCCGGCACGAGGTCGTGCACCTCCTCGCGCACGTCACAGGCCGTCACGCTGGCGCCTTCGCTTGCGAGCGCCCGGGCGAAGGCGTTGCCCAGCCCGAGCGCCGCTCCGGTCACGATCGCCGATTGCCCCGGTAGACGTCCCGGCATGATCCCTCCCTCCGCACGGCTGTACGATGCGCGCCATGATAGCCAGCCCGCAGGCCTTCCGGAGAGGCTCCTTCCGCCTCCCGCCGCTGCGCGAAGCCGTCGCCCGGCTCTTCGAGCCGCGCCTCGTGATCCGGCGCAGCCTCCAGGTCGACGCCCCCGCAGAGGCCGTCTGGAAGGCGCTCATCGACCTGCCTCGCTGGCCCGAGCGCGACCGCTACATCCGCTGGGTCCGCCCCATCGGCGAGCCCCCGCCCGCCGATGGCCGCTGGTGGGTCGTGGGCAGGCGCTACCGCGAGCAGGTCCGCCGCGGACCCTTCCTGCCCGTCTTCAACCTCACCGTCGTCGAGGTCGACGAGGGCCGCCGCGTCGCCTGGAGCGCGCGCTACCTCTGGGTCGACGCCGTCCATGCCTGGGAGGTCGAGCGCTCGAACGGCGGCGCGCTCCTCACGAGCGAAGAGTCGTTCAAGGGACCGCGCGTGATCATGGCGATCGCCCGCATCGTCTTCCGCCTCTTCGGCGTGGAGCGCATGACCGACCGCCAGCTCGAGTTCATGGCCGGCGACGCGCTGGATCCCCCACAGCGCTAGCGCCCAAGTAGTACACAGGTCATCGCGCCCCTTGACGCGCTGTTCGCTATAAGCGAAATTGAATCGGGGCGAAACGTGGATGGACATCGAGTGGGCAACCCGGGCGATCCGGGACATGCGCCGTCTCTCCGGTCGGGATCGCGAACGGATCGTGGGCAAGATCGAGCAGTACGCTCAGGATCCGGGGTCGCTTGCCAGGCAGGTAACGCCCTTGACCGGCAGCGACCACTACCGGCTGAGGGTCGGCAGCTACCGGGTCATCTTCGGCATGGAGCAGGGAGAGCCCCCAGCCATGGTCATCCTGAGAGTTCGGCATCGGAGGGAAGCGTATGAGCGCCAGTGAGACCGTCACCTTGTCACGCGAGGAGTACGACGCGCTGGTCGAACGGACGGCCGAACTCGAGGACCGGCTTGCCGCTGCCGAGGCGGCAACTGATGCGAGGATCCCGCACCAGGTGGCGCTCGCCATCATGGACGGCGCCAGCCCCCTCCGTGCCTTCCGCGACTACCGGGGACTTACCCTCCGCAGCCTGTCGGAGCGTTCCGGCGTCGCAGTCAGCTTCCTTTCTGAGATCGAGCACGGCCGAAAGTCGGGCTCCGTAGCCGCGTTGACTCGCATCGCCGAGTCGCTCGGCACGACAATCGATACCCTGGTGCTCGACTGATCGCCAGATCAAGCTAGTGACTGATGAAGAACCGGGAGCGGGCCCGGTGGCCCGGGCGAGGGTGGGACCAGTCACTATTCACGAGCCACGAGCCACTAGTCCCGCCCGAAGTGGTACACGGGGTCGTCGTGGTCGCGCCGGCCGTACTGCGTGTCCGGCGAGCGGCCCCCGTGCTCGCCCGCGACCGGGTCGTCCCGGCTCCAGTCGATCACGATCTGCCGCCGGGCGATGCGCCACTCCCCGTCGCGCCGCTCGAAGCGGTCCACGTAGCGCAGCCCCGTCACGCTGTCGTGGTCGGGAGATCCGTCCGTTCCCGCGATGCGGTGCCACGCCTGGCAGTACGTCTCCGTGTGCGCCACGTCCCCGTCCAGCTCCACGTGCATGTTCCCGAGAAAGTGCTGCGTCGTCTCGAAGCGGGGCAGCACCTCGTTCAGGAACTCGATGAACCCGTCGATATCGCCCTTGTAGCTGCCGTGGTCGTCGTACGCATCGGGGTGGTAGACCGTTCGCAGCATCTCCATGTCGAAGCGGTCGATGGCCCGCGCGTAGCGGGTCAGGATGTGCGTGATCGCGCGCTCGTCGGCGGCGTTCTGGATCGCGTCTTCGCTGCTCATGGCGCCGCGATTCTGACCCCTGCCCCCGCGCCCCACAACCCCGCCGGCCCCGCGTAGTACGCTCCCGCGATGGCCGGGACCGACCCCTACGCCGTCGACGCCGCCTGGTACGACGCCATCCACGGCGAGGGCGGCGACGACCTGGTCTTCTGGCTGCCCTTCGCCGCCGAGCAGGGCGGCCCCGTCCTCGAGGTGGGCGCGGGCACGGGGCGCATCGCTCTCCCCCTCGCCCGCGCCGGCCACCCCGTCACCGTCCTCGACCCCTCACCCGCGATGCTCGACGTCGCGCGGCAGCGCGCCGCCGCCGAGGCCCTCGCCGTCACCTTCCTCGATGGCCGCCTCCCCGGCGCTCCGCTCCCGCCTGCCGCCTTCGCCACCATCATCCTGCCCAACGACGTCCTGCTCGCCTGCGCCACCGGGAACGAGCAGGCCGCAGCCCTGCGGGACGCCGCCGCCGCGCTCGCCCCCGGCGGCCGCCTGGCCCTCGATGTCGCGGGCCCCGGCCACTGGCTCGATCCCGACGGCGACGGCGAGCCCATCCTCGCCTTCGCCGGGGAGGCCGGCGGCGAGTCGCTCACCGTCTGGCACGTCCGCCACGACGACCTCGCCGCGCAGACCCGCCGCCTCCGCGTCCGCTACGAGCGCACGGCCGCGGACGGGCGGGTGCGGCGCTCGGAGAGCGAGCACGTTTTGCGTTACGTAACACGAAGCGAGCTTCTGCCCATGCTCGAATCCGCCGGACTGCGCGTTCTCGATGTCTGGGGCGACTACACCCTCGCAGCATTGACGAATGCCAGCGAGCGGCTGATTGTTACCGCCGAACTCGTGGAAAGGAGCAGCCGACCCGGGCGTTCGTAAGCTGGGCAGGGCAGGGGAGCGAGCGCAGTTGGAGCGAATCGAACGCACGGCGGAGCGGAGGAGCATGGCCCCAAGAGTCGCTGTCGACGCCATGGGTGGAGACCACGGCCCCGCCGAGGTCGTGAAGGGGGCGCTGCTCGCCGCCCGCCGCCTCGAAGGAGAGGTGCTCCTTATCGGCCGCACCGAGGAGGTGCGCACCGAAGTCGACGACATGCCCGCCAACGTGACCCTCGTCGATGCCCGCGACGTGATCGACATGGCCGACAAGATCGACGCGGTCAAGGCCAAGCCCGAGGCCTCCATCAACGTCGGCATGAATCTCGTCAAGCAGGGCGAGGCCGACGCCTTCGTGACCGCCGGCAACACGGGCGCAACCCTCGCCGCCGCCCTCCTCCGGCTCGGCCGCATCCCCGGCATCGCCCGCCCCGCCCTCGGCATGGTCGTCGCCACCAGCGACAGGGGCCCTACGATGATCCTCGACGTCGGCGCCAATGCCGACTCCCGCCCCGCCCACCTCATCCAGTACGCCCACATGGGCGCCGCCGTCATGGAGTTCAGCCACGGCATCTCCTCGCCCCGCATCGGCCTCGTCTCGATCGGGGAGGAGGACTCGAAGGGCAACCAGCTCATCATCGAGGTGAACACCGCCCTCCGCGCCAGCGGCCTCAACTTCGTCGGCAACATCGAGGCCGGTCAGATCCCCCACCACGTCGCCGATGTCGCCGTCATGGACGGCTTCACCGGCAACATCTTCATCAAGACCGTTGAGGGCGTCGCCGAGCTCTTCTTCGACGAGCTCCGGCGGGCCGTGAAGCTTACCCCCTGGAACCTCGTCGCGGGGATGCTCCTGCGGCCGGAGCTGCGCAAGGCCCAGCGCCGACTCGACTACGCCGAGTACGGCGGCGCCCAACTGCTCGGTGTCGATGGCGTCGTCTTCATCTCCCACGGGCGCTCCGACGCGCGCGCCATCATGGGCGGAATCCGCGCCGCCGGCGAGGCCGTCGAGAACGGCGTCCTTGCCCACATGCACGAGATCGCCGAGCGCTTCCCCGCCCGCGGGCTCGCCGACGCCAGCGCCGCCAACGGCAACGGGGAGGACTCCGGCTGATGCGCACCGATTTCTACGAGGCCGACGAGTTCACCGGCAGCAAGGGCCAGCACTACGCCACCATCGATTCCGACTACCGCTGGGAGAAGGGCGACGAGGTCTGGCTGGATACCGCCCAGGGGCGCTTCAAGCTGCGCGTCACCTGGGTCGTCGTGAACGTCGCCACCGACGGCACCGTCACGCGCGAGCTGCTCGGCCTGCGGGTCTAGGGTCTCGCCTCACAGCTCCAGGTAGGCCCACATCTCCCCGTCCTCGTCCGCCTCCGTCGGCGTGAACCCGAGCTTCCGGTAGAAGTCCCCCGCGTTCCCCTCCTCCTGGCGCCAGCTCGTCTGCAGGCGCGCCACCCCCGGCCGCGTGCGGGCGTGGTCGATCACCAGCCGCATCACCTCCCGGCCGAACCCCATCCCCTGGAAACGCTGGTCGATCATCATCCGCCACAGGACGAGGTAGCCCTCCTCCCGCGGCTCGGCGCGCAGGGTTTCGTCGTGCAGCATCACGAACCCCACCGGCTCCTCGTCCGCGTAAACCGCCCGGAACCAGGCCGACTCCTCGAAGTGCGCCTGCGCGATCGAGCGCTCGTTCGAGGCCACGAGGTGCTTCTGCGAGTCGGCCACCGACAGCGCGAGGATGGCCTCGGCGGTCTCCGGCGTGATCTCCCGCAGCGTGACGGCGGACTCGGACGTGACGGGCGACATCCGGCGAGCCTACCCCGGACCCGCCTCTATGGTCGCCAGCGCCGCCTCGATCTCCTCCCGCACCCACGCCTCCTCCTCCACCCCCAGCCGCGCCGCCAGCGCCCCCGCCGCCGCCCCCTCCCCGCCGTGCCGCCGCGCGATCTCGCCCAGCGCCCAGGCCGCGTGCCCCCGCACCAGCGCCGCCCCGTCCCCCAGCGCCTCCGTGAGCGCCGGCACGTCCTCCGCCGTGCCCACGTTCCCCAGCGCGACGCAGACGTTGCGCAGGAAGCCGTCGCGCGTGGCCCGCTGCACCGCCCGCCCCCGGAACCGCTCGCGGAACGCCGCTTCGTCCAGCGCCAGCAGCTCCGCCAGCGGCGGGAACGCGTCGTCGGGACCTGGGGGCGCGAGGTCCGGGTGGCTGGCCTCGTTTGCCGATCCCACCGGGCAGGAGTCGAGGCAATCGTCGCAGCCGAAGATCCAGTCCCCGAACTTCGCCCGCAGCTCGCGTGGGATTGCTTCGCGGCTCTCGATCGTGTGGTAGCTGATGCAGAGGCGCGAATCGAGCACGCCCCCGTCCGGCGCGATCGCGTCCGTGGGACAGGCGACGATGCAGCGCGTGCAGCTCCCGCAGGTCTTCCGCAGGGGAACGTCCGGGGCCAGCTCCAGCGTTGTCGCGATCGCCCCCAGCAGCACCCACGGCCCGAAGCCAGGCGCCAGCAGCATCGTCGACTTCCCCAGCCACCCCAGCCCGGCCCGCGCCGCCAGCGGCCGCTCCAGCAGCGGCCCGTAATCGACCGTCGCCCGCGCCTCCCCGCCCAGCTCCTCGCGGATGGCCCGCGCCAGCCGCCGCAGCTTCGATTCGAACAGCCGGTGGTAGTCGCGGCCGCGCGCGTACCGCGCCACCCGCCCCCGCGCGCGGCCCGCGGGCCGCTCCGGGTCCGGCGCGTGCCCGGTGATGGCGAGCAGCACCACCGTCTTCGCTCCCGCCAGGAAGGCCGCCGGCTCCGTCGCCCGCTCGATCCACTCGTCCGTCATCCAGTGCAGGTCCGCCAGCCGCCCCGCCTCCCGCGCCGCCAGCGCCGCCTCCCGCGCCCCCTCCAGCGTCCCCGCGTCGGCGAACCGCACGAGGTCGAATCCGGCCTCCCCCGTAAGCTCCTCGATCCGGCCCCGCGCATCCATGCCCCAAGCAAAGCGCAGCCGCCCGCCCGCCACAACCCCCGGTGTTCCGAACGCCCTTGACGATAAACCTCCCCCGTTGTTCAATACGAACGAACATCCGTTCGCGCGAGGCCAGGCATGAGCGAGCTGTCGACCAAGCAGTCCCACATCATGGAGTTCATCCGCGACTTCATCGAGGAGAAGGACTACCCACCCTCCATCCGCGATATCCAGTTCGGATGCGGCATCAGCAGCACCTCCGTCGTCGATTACAACCTGCGGCGTCTCGAGGAGAAGGGACTCCTGCGGCGCGACCGCGAGGTCTCCCGCGGCATCGAGCTGCTCGAGGGCCGCCGCCGCCGCGGCACCGTCGACGTGCCCGTGCTCGGCGCCATCGCCGCCGGCCAGCCCATCCCCGTCCCCACCAGCGACCGCTGGGCCAGCGACGTCGAGGACACCGTCACCGTCACCGAGGAGATGGTGCGCGGCCACCAGGACGTCTTCGCCCTGCGCGTCAAGGGAACCTCGATGATCGAGGACCTTATCGACGACGGCGACATCGTCTTCCTCGAGCCTACCACCACCGCCGACGACGGCGAGAAGGTCGCCGTCTGGCTCGAGGATCGCGGCGAGGTCACGCTCAAGCGCCTCTACCGCGAGAACGACCGCATCCGCCTCCAGCCCGCCAACTCCACCCTGCCCCCTATCTACGTCGACCCCGAGGACGTTAGGATTCAGGGCCGGTTCATCTCTTCCATCCGGCCCAGCGGCTAGCCCCCGGGGCGCGGTCGCCGGCCAGACCGTCGCCATGTCCCAGCTCCTCGCCAGCATCCGCAATCTCTCCGTCCGCTACCGCACGCGCGACGACGTCTCCTACGCGGTCGACCAGGTCTCGCTCGATATCCAGCGCGGCAGCGTCTACGCCCTCGTCGGCGAGTCCGGCTCCGGCAAGACCACCGTCGGCATGTCCCTCATGAACCTCCTCCCCGACGAGGCCGACATCCTCGGCGGCGAGGTCTGGTTCGGCGACAAGGACGTCCTCACCCTGAACGACAACGAGCTCCGCGAGATCCGGGGACGCCGCGCCACCATGATCTTCCAGGACCCCGTGGCCGGCCTGAACCCCGTCATCGAGATCGGCGACCAGGTCGCCGAGGTGCTCACCACCCACCTCGACATGGACAAGCGCGCCGGCAAGATCGCCGCCATCGAGATCCTCACCCAGGTCGGCCTGCCCGACCCGCAACGCGTGGCCAAGTCCTACCCGTTCCAGCTCTCCGGCGGCATGTGTCAGCGCGTCATGATCGGCATCGCCACCGCCCTCCGGCCCGAGCTCATCATCGCCGACGAGCCCACCGCCTCCCTCGACGTCACCGTCCAGGCCCAGATCCTCCACCAGCTCGATACCCTTCGGCGCGAGCAGGGCACCGCCATCCTCCTCATCACGCACGACTTCGGGGTCGTCTCCCAGATCGCCGACGAGGTCGGCGTCATGTACGCCGGGCACCTCGTCGAGACCGGCTCCGTCAGGGAGGTCCTCGCCTCGCCCGTGCACCCCTACACCCACGGCCTCCTCGCCGCCCTCCCCCGCCTCGACGCCGCCCGCCAGGACCTCTACGCCCTGCCCGGCAACCCGCCCGACATGAACGAGCCGTCCCGCCACTGCGCCTTCATCCCCCGCTGCCGCAAGGCCATGCAGCAGTGCCGCGATGTCGGCCCGCCCCAGCTCACCTCCATTCCCGGCCAGTCCGGCCGGTCCGTGGCCTGCTACAACCCCGTCTGGCAGGAGTAGCTCAGGACGCGCGCCGCCCCGCCCGTGGCGCCAGCGCGACCAGCCGCGTGACCGCTACCTCCAGCGCCAGCTCGTCCCGCAACTCGCCCAGCTTCGTGCCCCGATCCGCCGCCACCAGGATCTCGTAGGCGCTCTGCACGCCCTCGCGGCCCAACCGCCGCGCCCGTTGGATGGCCGCGTCCCGCAGCCGCGGCCACGGGCGCCGGATCGCCTTCCCGATCTCTTCCGGGCTCTTGCCGTCCTCGATCAGGTCCAGCACCGTCGAGAGCGGCCGGTAGGCGGCCGCCAGCTGCGCCAGCAGGCTGCTCACACTCTCCCCCCGCGAGAGCAGGAAGCGCAGCGCCTGCAGCGCCTTCGAGGTCTCGCCGTCCAGCACCCCGTCCACCAGCTCCCAGATCGTCGTCTCCCGCTCGCCCCCGCAGAGCAGGTCGATGTCGTCCACCGTCGCCTGGCGGCCCATCGTGTAGAGGGCCAGCTTTTCCAGCTCGCGCGCCAGCTCCAGCGTGTTCGGGTGGAGCGCCGCCAGCAGCTGCGCCGGGTCGTCCTCGCGCGGCCGCCGCCACTCCTCCTCCTCGGGCAGCGCGCGCACCGAGCGCCCCCGCCGGAAGTCGACCCCCTGCTCCTCCGCCTCCTCCCGCACGAACTGCACCAGCTCGCCCCGCTTCAGCTCGGGGAAGTGCTCCACCTCCACCGCCCCCGTCTCGTCCATGCGCCGCAGGAGGGGATTGCGCCCCGCGTTCAGCTCGCTCTCCACGAACACGAGCGTCGTCGTCTCCGGGATGCCCGCCGCCAGCGCCTCCACCAGCGGGTTGAAGGCGTCAGCTCGCGGGCCCCGCGTCCCGCCCCGTCCGCCGCCGCCCCCCTCGAACCGCCCCAGCAGCCCCTCGACCACTACCACCCGCCGCGGCGAGAGGAACGGCGCCGTCAGCGCCGGCCCCAGGATCTCCTCCGGCTTCACGTCGCGCCCGTCAAGGAGCACGACGTCGGGGTCCCCCGCCCCCTCCTCGCCGCCCTCGGCCCGAAGCGCCGCCAGCCGCCGCCTGAGGCGCAGTTCGTCTTGGCCGTGCAGGACGATGTTCACGGTGCTCCCCGGGGCGCGATGATACCTCGCCCCGCCCGCCTCTTGACCGCCTTCCCCGTACAATCCGCCGCGGCGCGCCCCCCACCGGTGAGAGCGCCCGGAGGTATCGAATGCAAGCGAAGGCAGCCGTGCTGCGTGGCTCGGGCACTCCCCTCGAAGTCCAGACCGTTACCGTCGACGACCCCGGCCCCGGCCAGGTCCGGGTCAAGCTCGCCGCCTGCGGCCTCTGCCACACCGACCTCTCCGTCATGCAGTCGGTGCTGCCCCAGTCCAACGCCATGGTCCTGGGCCACGAGGGCGCCGGCGTCGTCGAGTCGGTCGGCGAGGGCGTCACCTCCCTCGAGCCCGGCGACCACGTCGTCATGACGACGACCGCCTTCTGCGGGCGCTGCCCCCTCTGCGTCGAGGGCATGTACGCCCAGTGCGAGCGCATGCCCCTCAACATGGGCGGCAACTTCCCCTATCACGTCGACGGCCTCGACCTCATGCCCTTCGCCTCCATCGGCGGCCTCTGCGAGTACACCGTCGTCGCCGAGAACACGGCCATCAAGATCGACAAGGACATTCCCCTCATCAGCGCCTCCCTGCTCGGCTGCGGGGTCATCACCGGCGTCGGCGCCGCCATCAACACCGCCGAGGTGCGTCCCGGCACCAGCTGCGCCATCTGGGGCTGCGGCGGCGTCGGCCTCAGCGTCCTCCAGGGCTGCCGCATCGCCGGCGCCTCCACGATGATCTCCATCGACGCCAACCCGGCCAAGCTCGAGTACGCGAAGAAGCTCGGCGCCACCCACGTCATCGACGCTTCGCAGGAGAACGCCGTCGAGCAGGTGATGGCGATCACCGGCGGCCGCGGCGCGGACTACACCTTCGAGGCCATCGGCGTCGGCTCCTGCATGGAGGAGGCCTATATGGCCGCCCGCCGCGGCGGCACCGCCACCATCGTCGGCGTCGGCCGCTTCGACGACACCTTCGCCCTCTCCGCCGGCCTCGTCGCCATCATGGAGAAGACCCTCAAGGGTTCCTTCTGCGGCAAGGGCGCCAGCGTGCGCGACTTTCCCCGCATGGTCGAGTGGTACCGCCAGGGCAAGCTCGACCTCGACTCGCTCGTGACCACCACCTACCCCATCGAGGACGTGGCCCAGGCCTACGCCGACATGGAGGCCGGCAAGAACGCGCGCGGCGTCGTCGTCTTCTAGGGGCGAGCCCGGCTCAACCCAGGTCGACCGCGTTCTCCTCGATCCAGCCGTCGACCCGCCGCCACTGCGCGTGCAGCCACGAGGTGCGCCCCTCGATGTCCTCCGGCACCTCCTCGCGGGGGACGCGCCAGAAGGCGATGCGCACCTCCTGCTGGAAGATGCCCCCGGCCAGCAGCGACCGATAGCTGCCGCTCTCGAGGCCCGTGTGCGCGCAGAACACCACGTCCGCCTCCGGCGCCCGTTCGAGCAGCGCCAGCGGACCCCCCAGCTGCGGCGGCAGCACGTGCTTGAGCCCTTCCGCCAGCCGCGCCTCCTCCTCGTCTCCGCTGCGCCGCATGCGTCTCACCGCCCGCGCCAGCCGCATCGGCGTGAAGAGCGCCCCCTCGGGAAAGACGAGCACCCCCTCTCGCGCCTCGAGGTTGTCGCCCAGCGCCGAGACCTTTGCGATCTGCCGCGAACCCTCGCGCGAGCCCACCGTCAGGAACGTGCTCCGCAGCCGGTGCCCCACGATGTCGATGCAGGGGTCGCGCACGAGCCAGGAGTTCATCACCCAGCGCAGCCAGAGCCCGTGCCGCCCCTCCAGGAACACGAGCGGCAGCAGGTTGTCGACCGGCGAGACGTGCCGGCAGAACACGATCACCGGCCCTTCCGCCGCCTCTTCGTCCCCCTCGACCTCGACGCGCATCTCGAACAGCCGCACGATGCTCCAGAACACCCAGCGCGCCCACACCCGCGCGAACCAGTGGTTCACGGCCAGGCGCCGGTGCTCGCTCCCCTGCCCCAGCAGCCAGAGCGGCAGGAACAGCAGCACTCCGAACGTCTCCACCGCCAGGTAGGCCCACAACGCCAGGATGCAGCGCGCGAAGATCGTGCCCCGTCCCCGCGCCAGATCCCCCGCCAGCGCCACCATCAGGAAGATCGGCGCCGCCGCCGTGTTGATGAGGAAGGACGCCAGGTAGATCGTGACCGTCACCGTTCGCCGCGCGTAGCGCAGCGAGAGCCGCTCTCGCCCGATGTCCCGCTCGCGCGTGAGACGATCGATGAGCGACGGAGGCCGTGGCGGGGCAGGTGTCGCGCTGCTCACCGCGTGGAGCTTAGCGAACGCCGTCGCTGTGCGCCCCCGGTGCTCCCGCGCCCGCCGTCGCGTAAAGTCACGCCGATCAAGTTCGCGAGGAGGCGGGTGTGTCCCCTGCAGATGACGTCCGCGCCCGGCTGCAGGCGCGCTCCGGCGGCTCCGGCGATGCCGAGCCCGTGCGCCTCCCCGCCCGCCGCTTCGTCGACCGCGCCTTCTATGAAGCGGAGCGCGCCGAGGTCTTCGGCAGGGCCTGGCTCCTCGCCGGCCGCCTCGACGAGATCGCCCGGCCCGGCCTCTACATGACGTGGGAGAAGACCCGCGTCCCCCTCCTTGTCGTCCACGCCGTCGACGACGTCATCCGCTGCTTCTACAACAGCTGCCGCCACCGCGGCGCGCCCGTCGTGCGCGTCCCGCGGGGACGCAACCGCGCCCTCCGCTGCCAGTACCACAGCTGGACCTACGACACCTCGGGCAAGCTCGTCTCCGTCCCCGACGAGCGCGACTTCGTCGACCTCCGCCGCGAGGAACGCAGCCTCGTGCCCGTCGCCTGCGACATCGCCAACAGCGCCATCTTCGTTAACGAAGCCCCCGAGGGCGGCCTCGGCAGCTGGTTCGGCGGCGCCGGCGAGGAGCTCACCGTGGAGAGCGAGGGGCTGCGCACGCTCGACCAGCGCTCGGTCACCCTTCCCGTCAACTGGAAGCGCGTCATCGGGAACCTGCTCGCCTCGCCCCCCGCCCCGCCCCGCCCCGGGCTGGGCGCCCCCGCCATCACCGATGCCGACGCCGAGCTCGTCGATGGCGGCCACCTCCGCATCGTCGCGCCCTTCGACGCGGCCGGCGCCTCCGCGCTCGGCCTCTCCGGTCCGCTCGACTGGGCCAACCTCAGCGACGCCGACCTCCCCACCATCGCGGGCCTCGGCCCCATGCTCAGCTCCACCGCCACCACCTGGGTGTTCTTCCCCAACCTGTTCGTCACCTACACGCCCAGCGGCATCTTCAACTTCACCGTCTGGCCCGGCGACGAGGAGACGACCCTGCTCGAAGCGACCTGGCTCGCCCCCGACTGGGGCGAGGAGGACGCCCCCGTCGAGCACCCCGCCTGGCGCGAGCGCATCGAGTGGGCGCAGGCCCGGCTCGACGCCGTCGCCGCCGACCTCGAGGGCGCCCAGGACGAGATGAAGGAGCCCGCCCGCCAGGGACTCTCCCTGCAGGACGACTGCGAGGCCGTCCGCCTCTGGAACGAGAACCTCGACAGCCACCTGCGCGCGGTCGTGCCCCCCGACACCCTCACGGGCGCCGCCCCCGGCGAGGTCCGCAGCCCGCTCGCGACCTAGGCCAGCTCCGCCGCCATCCACTCGGCGATGCGCTCGCCCATCATCATGCAGGTGAAGTTCGTGTTCGCCCGGATGATCGTCGGCATGATCGAGCCGTCCACCACCCGCAGCCCCTCCACCCCATGGACCCGCGCCTCGCTGTCGACCACCGCCCCCTCCGCCGGGTCCGGACCCATCGGGCAGGTGCAGGTCGGATGGGCCATGCTCGTCGCCGTCGCGTGGATCCACTCGTCCAGCTTCGCGTCGTCGTCGATCGTCTCCCGGTCGATATCGACCGGCCCCGTGTGGAACGGCGCCATCTCCTCCGAGTGCGCCAGCCGCCACGCGAGCCGTGCGCCCTCGCGCAGCCGCTCGCGGTCCGCCTCGTCCTCGTCGAACTTCAGGTCGATGACCGGGCGCTCGGTGTAGTCGGTGCTCGCCAGCGTGACCGACCCGAACGAGTTCGGGAGTTGCACCCCCGGCGCGATCCCGAACACCCACTCGGGCTCCCGGTCGCTGTCGCCGTCGTCCGGTCGCCATGCCCCGAAGCGCCCGCCGGGCACCAGCAGGACGTGCCCGAGCAGGTACACCTGCATGTCGTTGAACTCGCCCGTCGCCGAGGTGTAGCGCAGCAGCGTCTGCAGCAGCGGCTTCTCCGGCTTCACCGTGCCCGCCGTCGGGCGCAGCAGCATCGGCGTCATTGGGTGGTCCATCAGGTGCTTCCCCACCCCGGGCAGGTCGGCCACCGACTCGATGCCGAGCGCCGCCAGCTCCTCCGCCGGCCCGATGCCGCTCCGCAGGAGGATGGCGGGACTCATGATCGCGCCCGCCGAGAGCACGATCTGCTTCCCCCGCACCTCCTGCAGCTCTCCGTCGCAGGCGACGCGCAGCCCCACCGCGCGCCCGTCCTCCACCAGCACCCGGTCGACCAGGCAGTGGCCCCGAACGGTGAGATTGAGCCTGTTCCGCGCCTGCGCCAGGAACCCCAGGTTGGCCGACCAGCGCGTCATCAGGTTCGGACCGTCGCGGTTCATCGCGATGCGGGTGACGCCGGTCGTCTCCGGGTCGTTCTGGTCGGTCGTCTCCTCGAAGCCGTGGGCCACGCAGGCGTCGTAGAACCCGGCGTGCACCGGCTCCAGCTCCTCCCGGCTCCAGCGCCGCACGGGAATCGGCCCGCCCTGCCCGTGGAAGTCGCCCCCCTCGTCCTTGTCGTCCTCGAGCGCGCGGAAGTAGGGCAGGCAGTGCTCCCAGTTCCAGCGCTCGTCGCCGGTCATCTCCGCCCACGTGTCGTAGTCCGCCGCCCCGCCCCGGATGGCGACGCCGCTGTTCACCGCCGATGACCCGCCCACGAGCCTGCCCCGCGGCAGCGGTGCCACCCGCCTCGGCACGAACGTCGCGCTGAAGCCCCAGTCGTGGTGCACCGTCGAGGGCTCGTGGATGCTGTTGATGTCGTCCGGCAGCTGATCCAGCGTCTGGTAGTCCGGCCCCGCGTCGAGCAGCAGCACCGAGCGCGAGCGGTCCTCGCTCAGGCGCGCCGCCATCACCGCCCCCGACGAGCCACCCCCTACGACGATGACGTCGTACTCCATCCCGCTAGCCCCCCGCCACGGACGCGTCGATGCGCGCCATCAGCTCCGCGTCGAGCGGCCCCTTCGCCTCCGCCTCCAGGCATTCCGTCAGCTCCGCCCGGTTCTTCACGCCCAGGATCACCGTCGCGATGCCCTCCATCGAGAGCGAGTAGCGGTGCGCGAGCGAGGCGGGCGACTCGCCTGCCTCCGCCGCCAGCGCCCGGAACGGCGCCGCCCGCTCAAAGTCGACCACCTCGGGGTGTTCCGCCGGCAGGTCGCGGTCGATCGCGTCCGTGAGCGCACCTGCCTGGACCGCGCGGATGCCCATCACCCCCACGCCCCGCGCGTTCGCCGCCGCGATCAGCTCGCGCGGCCGCGGCTCCTCGTCGTAGGCGCGCATCCCGCCGGGCGAATCGAGCAGGTTGGCCACGCACTGGATCGCCGCCGGCGCGGGATCCTCCGCGAGCGTCTCGAGCAGCGCGCCCGGCGCCCCCACCCCGCTCACCCCCCACGCCCCGATCGTGCCGTCCGCCACCATCGCCTCGAACGCGGGCCGCGCCGCCTCCACGAACAGGCTGCGGGGCGTCCCCCGCCCCTCGAACCCGTCCGGGACGATCATCCCGTGCAGGAAGAACAGGTCCACGCGCTCCAGCCGCAGCCGGTCGAGGCTCGCCGCCAGCGCCTGCCGCAGCGCCCCCGCCACCTCCCCCGGCGCGACGTTGCCGAGGTGGTGCTTCGTCGAGATGCGCACCCCCTCCGGCAGCCGCCCGTCGTAGGCCTCGCCCACCACGCGCTCCGCCTCGCCGTTGCCGTAGCCGGGCGCGACATCGAGAAAGGTGATGCCGCCATCGACCGCCGCGCGAACCGTCTCGACCGCTTCCTCGCGCGTCGTCGCGCCCCAGACCCCGCCGGTGCCGCCGCCCCCAAGGGTGAGTGCGCTGACCGGCCCGAGCTTCCCGAACGTCCGTGTTTCCATGCGCGCGAGTCTACCGATCGGCTGCCGCGCCCGCCGACTCCGTGATGCCCGCCCGCTGAAGCGCCGCCACGATGCGCTCGGCCGTGCCCGGGGGTGGGTCCGCGCGGTAGGTCATGATCGCGACCGCGTCCACCAGGTCGACTCGCGCCAGCGTCGCCAGCGTTTCCTCGAAGGCGCCCCACGCTTCCTCCTCGCCCGCCTCGATCCGCCGCCGCAGCTCCTCCGGCGCGGGAATGCCGAGCCGCTCGCTGATCGCGTCCAGCGATTCCGGCGTCAGCAGCGGCATCGCCATCGCCACCACGTGCGCGTCCGCCTCGACCGCCTTCACGAAGCCCGCCGCCCGCAGCAGCGGCGCGAGCTCGAACACCGGCTGCGTCCAGATGCTGCGGGCGCCCGCCCGCAGCTTGCCGGCGAGGAAGCGGTCGCTGCGCTCGTCCGTGCGGTACTGGTCCAGCGCCGCCCCGATGGCCATCCCCGGCGCCCGCTCCCGCACGACCGCGATGGCGTCCGTCACCCGCGTCCCGGGCGTATCGGCGACGTGGTCGCCGCGAAGGCAGAGCACGTGCCCGAGGCCCGCCTGGTGCGCCCGCGCCACGTCCGCCGTGACGTCCTCGATCGTCCGCCCCCCCGTCGCGAGGTGCCAGATCGGCTCAAGCCCCTCGCGCTGAAGCTCCAGCGCGGCCTCCAGGCTCGACTGGCGCTCGGGACGATGGATCACGTTCACCGTCACCGTGCAGGCCTCGAGCAGGCGTGCGCGGCGCAGCAGCACCGCCGCTTTCGCCGCGCGCGGGGGCGTGATCTCGAGCGAGACGGGGAACTCGCCCCCGGCCATCGCTTCCTTGAAGGACATCGCTCAAGCCTGTCCCGAAGCCCCGTACGAGTCCAGCCGCCGCCCGCGCCCTACCGCCCCGTCACGCTCTCGCCCAGCAACGCCGAGCGCGCCGCCGCCACCGCGTACAGCGAGCCCGTCACGCAGACCAGGTCCGCGTCCTCAGCCCGCTGCTTCGCCTGCGCGATCCCCTCCGCCACGCTCCTCGCCACCTCCACCTGCGGCGTGAGCGGCGCCAGCTCCGCGGCCATCTCCGCCGGGTCGCGCGCGCGCCGCGAGTCGAGCCCGCAGCACCAGACGCCGCTCGCCAGCCCCGCCAGCTTGTAGGCGATGCCGCGCAGATCCTTCCCTTCCATCGTCCCCAGCACGAAGAAGCAGCGCCGCCACTCCAGGTACTCCCGCAGGGCCTCCGCCAGCGCCGCCGCCGCCGCCGGGTTGTGCGCCCCGTCCGCCACCACCAGCGGACGCTGGCCCATCACCTCCAGCCGCCCCGGCACCCGCGTCCGCGCGATGCCCCCTGAAATCGCCTCCTCGTCGATGGCCGCTCCCCGCGCGCGCAGCTCCACCGCCACCGCCACCGCCGTCGCCGCGTTCCCCACCTGGTGGCCCCCCAGCAGCGGCGTCCGCAGCTCCCGCGAGCCGTCCCGCCCGTGCAGCAGGAACGACTGCCCGAACACGTACCGCTCCAGCACGTCGGTGCTCCACTCCTCGTCCACCAGCCGCAGCTCCGCCCCTGCCTCGCGGCAGCGGTCCCGCACCACCTGCGTCACCGCCGGGTCGGGCTGGGGCGCGAGCACGCACGTCGAACCCGGCCCGATGATCCCCGCCTTGTCCGTCGCGATGGCGACCGTCGTGTCGCCCAGGATGGCGGTGTGGTCGAGCGCAATCGGCGTGATCACCGCGATCTCCGCGCCGCCGTACACGTTCGTCGCGTCGAAGGAGCCGCCCAGCCCCACCTCCACCACCTGCCAGCCCCCATCGCCCAGTCGCTCCCGCGCCAGCCAATGGAAGAGCGCCACCAGCACCCCGAACGTGCTCACCTGGCCGCCCGCCGACTCCTGCTCCGCCTCCACCGCCGGCCTGATCGCGCTCAGGCCTTCCGCCAGCTCCGCCATCGAGACCGGCTCGCCGTCGATGCGGATGCGCTCCCCGTAGGAGTGCAGGTGCGGGCTCGTGAAGAGCGCCGTCCGCTCTCCGCCGGCGCGCAGGATGCCCTCGATCATCGCCGAGACGCTCCCCTTGCCGTTCGTGCCGGTCACGTGGACCGTCTCCCGCCCCTCCTGCGGATCGCCCAGCCGCCGCAGCAGCGAGCGCATCGAGGCGAGGTTCATGGGCGGACTCTTCGAGGCGCCCGGATCCCGCTCCATGTCCACGAACGACTCGAGGAACCGGATCGCTTCCCGCACGTTCATGCGGCCATTGTAGGTTCGGTGTGCCATGCTGGGGCCGCCGTGCCCGATACCCATCGCTTCGGACCCCGCTTCGAGCGCGCCATCGCCCTCATCGATGAGGCCAACGCCCCCGACCCCGTGACCATCGAGGTCGACGGTCGCGCCCTGCCCAAGGAGCTCACGCACGCGCGCATGCTCACGGCCTGGATGGAGCGCCTCCTGGACGAACCGGGCGAGGCGCTCCTGCTCGCCGCCCGCGCTCACCACATCCGCCGCTGGGAATCCCCCCGCGACACCTTCCCCGCCGGCCGCCGCGGCTACCTCCGCTGGCGCCGCGACCTCCAGATCCGCCACGCCGCCCACGCCCGCGCCATCCTCGAGGAGGCCGGCTACGACGAGGACACCATCGCCCGCGCCGAGCGCCTCATCCGCAAGGAGACCCCGAAGAAGGATCCCGAGGGCCAGGCCTTCGAGGACGGCCTCACCCTCGTCTTCCTCGAAACCCAGCTCCACGACCTCGCCCTCCGCACCGACCCCGAGACCATGGCGGGCGTCATCCAGAAGACCTGGAGCAAGATCAGCCCCGCCGCCCGCGACCTCGCGCTCGCCTCCGACCTCGCGCCCGAAGACCGCGCCCTCATCGAGCGCGCCCTCGCCTGACCCCGCCGGCCGCCCCACCTCCTACAATTGACCCCATGACCGCCGAGGACTTCGCCCGCGAGCTGCTGGAGGCCCAGGCCGACCGCTTCGCCTCCGTCCTCGATGGCGTCCCCGAGGCCATGGCCCTCGACGCGTCCGTCACGGCGCGCCAGATCGCGACCCTCGTCCGCGCCACCCGCGCCAGCTACGTCCTCCTCGTCGAGGGCGAGCCCCCGCCCGCCGGTGATGGCCTGCATGCCGCGGCTGCCCAGCGGCTCGCCGCGGGGCTCGCGTCGTACCGCGCCCTCCACGTGGTCGGCGCCTTCGGCCATACCGGCCAGATCGAGGTCGTCGAGCGCAGCCCCAGGGTCGCCGACGGCATCCGCCAGGCGGCCGAGCGCCACGCCCTCGCCGAGCACGTGCGCGTCCACGCCGGCAAGCCGCCCACCGTCGTGCACGCCCTCAACGGCCCCTACGACCTCATCGTCCTCGGCGGCCGCTGGCGCGAGTACGAGCGCATGGAGGAGGACCTGACCCGCCTCCTGCGCATCGGCGGCGCCCTCACGGTCGTCAATGCCGGCTCGCTCGCCGGCGCCACCGACGACCGCGAGGCGGACGCCCTCCGCCGCTTCCTCTCCTTCCTCGCCACCGACGAGCGCTACCTGCTCAGCACGGGGCTCGACTTCGGCGTCGTCCTCGCCGCCCGCGTCCGCTAGCCCCGCGTGACCGAACCGCCCCGCCGCCGCGTCCCCATCGCCGCCGAGCAGAGCGTCCGCGAGGAGCGTCGCAGCTTCTTCCGGTACGCCGCCATCCTCGGCGTCATCGTCGGCATCCCCCTCGGCGTCTTTGGCCTCCCCGCCCTCCTCAACCTCTTCTTCGACGAGCCCACCGTTCCCGTCGACGGGTCGTGGAGCGAGGACGGGCTGATCATCTGGGTGGAATCCTGGGAGGTCGACGAGGGCCCTCCCCGGCTCGTGGCCGTCACGCTCGCCTTGCGAGCCACCGAGACCTCCACCCTCGCTCCGGACGCCGTCGAGCTGGAGATGTCGGAGGGCGATCCCATCAACCTTCCCTGGCCGCGCGAGTCGAGTGTGATCGAGGCAGGGTTCGAAGCGAGGATCACGCTCAACTTTCACCTTGCGGAAGCCGAGGCCGGCGCCGAGCCCCTCGCCCTCCGCCTGACCGACCCGAAGGTGCGCTTCGCCCTCGCGGAAGAGGACCATTGACGACCCCGCCCGCCACGCTCCCCCACTACCTCCGCCCCGGCCTCCGCATCGTCTTCATCGGCTACAACCCCGCCGTCTACTCCGCCGAGGCCGGCCATTACTACGCCCGCCGCGCCAACGTCTTCTGGAAGCAGCTCAACGAGAGCGGCCTCCTCGGCCGCCGCGCCGGCCCCGAGGACGACGCCTCCCTCATGGACGAAGCCGGCATCGGCTTCGTCGACCTCTGCCCCCGCCCCACCGTCCGCGCCGACGAGCTCACACCGGAGGAAATCGCCGAGGGCGCGAAACGCCTCCTCGGCCAGCTCGAGGCGAACCAGCCCGCCTACGCCGTCTTCAGCGGGCGCGGCATCTACGTCCACTTCGCCCGCCACGCCCTCGGCCTCCCCCGCGCCGCCTTCACCCGCCGCCCCGACGGCGTCCAGCCCGAACGCATCGGCCGGACGATCCCCTACGTCGTCCCATCCTCCAGCGGTCTCGCCAGCCGCTGGCACGGCGAGCGGCTCGCCCTCCTGCGGGAGCTGGCGGCGCTTCTCGGTCCCCCGCCCCCGTCGCCGCGCTCGTAGGATCGCGCCATGCGCGCCGCCCTGCTCGAACGCCCCGCCCCCGCCGGCGACGGTCCCCTCGCCCTCACCGCGCGCCCCGACCCCGTTCCCGCGCCCGGTGAGCTGCTGCTGCGCGTCGAGGCCTGCGCCGTCTGCCGCACCGATCTCCAGATCTGCGAGGGCGATATCGAGGCCCGCCGCCTCCCCGTCGTCCCCGGCCACCAGGCCGTCGGGACCGTCGAAGCACTGGGCGACGGCGTCGAGGGCTGGAACCCCGGCGACCGCGCGGGGGTCGCCTGGCTCGCGGGGGCCTGCGAAGCCTGTCCCCGTTGCGACGCCGGCCGCGAGAACCTCTGCGAGTCGGCGCAATTCACGGGCTGGGACCGCGACGGCGGCTACGCCGAGCGCGTCACCGTCCGCGCCGCCTTCGCCCACCCCCTCCCTGAGGGCCTCGACCCCGTCGAGGCGGCGCCCCTCCTCTGCGGCGGCATCATCGGCTACCGCGCCCTGCGCCTCTCCGGCATCCAGTCCGGCGGGCGCCTCGGCCTCTACGGCTTCGGCGCCTCCGCCCGCCTCGCCCTCCAGGTCGCGACGCACTGGGGCTGCGAGGTCTTCGTCGCCACCCGCTCCGAGCGTGACCGGCAGCGCGCCCGAGACCTCGGCGCCGCCTGGGCCGGCGGGACGCACGACCCTCCGCCCGCGCCCCTCGACGCCGCCGTCACGTTCGCCCCCGCCGGCGAGGTCGTCGTCGCCGCCCTCAAGGCCGTCGACCGCGGGGGCACGGTCGCCGTCAACGCCATCCATCTCGACCGCATCCCCGAGTTCCCCTACGAGCACCTCTGGTGGGAACGCAGCCTCCGCAGCGTCGCCAACTTCACCCGCCGGGACGCGCGCGAGTTCCTCGCCCTCGCCGCCGGGATCCCCATCCGCACCGAGACCGATAGCTACCCCCTGGAAGCCGCCAACCAGGCCCTCGCCGACCTCTCCGCCGGTCGGGTCGGTGGCGCCGCGGTCCTCCGCATCGGCTGAGTCGGCGCCCTCCGCTAGACTCGCGGGACCTGCCCGCAGAAGGAGCCACCCGTGTCGTCAGACTCAGAGCCGACCCTCGACGAGATGCGCGCCAGGAACGCCGCTGCCCCGGTGTCCCTCGAGGACATGCTGGCGCTCAACCGCAACGTCATCGAGGAGTTCCGCGCCAACGACGGGAAGGTGTCGGGCATGTTCGCCAACGAGCCCCTCCTCCTCCTCACCACCACCGGCGCGAAGAGCGGCGAGAGGCGCACCAACCCCCTCGTGCACACCCTCGACGGCGACCGCGTCGTCATCATCGCCTCCTTCGGCGGCGCCCCGAAGCATCCCGCCTGGTTCCTCAACATCCGCGCCAACCCCGAGGTCACGATCGAGCTCCCCGGCGAGACGTTCACCGCGACCGCCCTCATCCCCGGGGGTGAGGAGCGCAAGCGCATCTACGACCAGCACGCCGCCAAGATACCGCGCTTCGCCGAGTACCAGGCGATGACCACCCGCGAGATTCCCGTCGTCGTCATCCCCCGCCCGTAGGCGGCGCGAAACGAGCGCACTGGGGGCAGGGCTTCTTGTGGATACGCCCCGTCGCCAGCTCCACCACCCACTCGCGCCCGTGCTCGCAGCGCTCGACGACCGCCTTTGGGTCCCCCCGCCCATCAGGAGCCGATGCCGTCTCTCGTTCCATCACCGTGTTCACGCATTCCTCCCCCGCCTTCGGTACAGTCTTCCGGCC
This sequence comes from Dehalococcoidia bacterium, assembly GCA_022826585.1. Classification (GTDB taxonomy): domain Bacteria; phylum Chloroflexota; class Dehalococcoidia; order Tepidiformales; family Tepidiformaceae; genus UBA2991. Next base: position 171 of record JAJDUR010000116.1, on the reverse strand, counting down.
CAGCGTTAGCAAACGTCGACCGCTAGACTCTGCGGACGCACATCCCGGAGGCGCCCATGACATCCGAAGACCCGATCGCCCAGATGATCTCCTACAACAACCACCTCATCGAGCAGTTCCGCGCCAACGGCGGCAAGGTCACGGGCCGCTTCGCCGATGCGCCCCTCCTCC
>JAJDUR010000106.1 GCA_022826585.1 Dehalococcoidia bacterium | reverse complement strand
CTCGCCGGGACGTCTCCAGGTAGCCGCCGTGGCCGAGCATGAGGATGTTGTCCTGGTACTGCTCGATGCGCTGGCGGGCGCGCCACTGCGCCCAGAACCGCGCCGCGTCGACCTCGATGCCGCGTTCGCCGAAATAGCGCGCAAGGGGCGGCTCGAGGCTGCCCTCGAGGTCCAGCACGGTGCCGAAGAGGTCGAAGGTGAGGGCGCGGACGCCGTCGAAGCTCGTCATGGGGCGGGAGGATAGCCGCTTCGCGCATCGTGGACCCGGCGCCGGTTCGACAAGAACGCCGAAAGTGTCCACGATTGCCGTTGACTCGCGGCCACCCGGTTCGCGAGAGGAGCAGCAGCATGAAGTTCGGGGTCTTCTTCGAGATATCGGTGCCGCGTCCGTGGGGCCCGGAGACGGAGTACACGGTCTACCAGAACTGCCTGGAGCAGGCGCGGCTCGCAGACGAGCTGGGGTTCGACCAGGCGTGGGCGGTGGAGCACCACTTCCTGGAGGAGTACTCGCACTGCTCGGCCCCGGAGATCTTCCTGACGGCGATCGCGATGCAGACGAAGCAGATCCGGGTAGGACACGGCATCGTGACCTGCGTTCCCGAGCTGAACAGCCCCATCCGCGCGGCCGAGCGTGGCGCGGTGCTCGACCTGGTGTCGGGCGGGCGGTTGGAGTTCGGCACTGGGCGTTCGGCGACGTGGACCGAACTCGGCGGCTTCGGGGCGAACCCGGACGAGACGAAGAAGACGTGGGACGAGTACGTGCGCGTCATCCCGAAGATGTGGACGCAGGACCGCTTCAGCTGGCAGGGACGGGCGTTCTCGATGCCGGAGCGCAGCGTCCTCCCGAAGCCGTACCAGAAGCCGCACCCGCCGATGTGGGTGGCGGTCACGAGCGTGGGCACGGAGATCGACGCGGCCGAGCGCGGGCTCGGCAGCCTCGGGCTTTCGTTCGGGGGCGTGGGCGAGCAGGCACAGAAGATCGCCGGCTACCGCAAGCGCATCCAGTCGTGCGACCCGGTGGGCGAATTCGTGAACGAGCAGGTGAACACGGTCAGCTTCCTCTACTGCCACGAGGACGACGAGAAGGGGATCAAGACGGGCCAACGCATGGCGGGCACCTTCAACTACCTCTCCGAGCAGACGCTGGCGACGCGGCAGGCTTACCCAACGCCTTCGTACCTCTCGCCGGGGCTGCTCTACCAGCTGCGGCAGGAGTCGCAGAGCGGACCCGAGGGCCGCGTGCCCGAGGGTCTCACGATCGGCGACCCGCATCGCGTGGCGCAGGCCGTGCGGCGCTGGGAGGAGGCGGGCGTGGACCGCATCAACTTCCTGCTGAACGTCCACGAGATGGTCCCACAGGAGGACGTACTCGCCTCCATGCGCCTGTTCGCGAAGGAAGTGATGCCCCGGTTCCAGGGGGACGAGGCGGCCGAGCCCGCGGGGGCGACGGCGGCGGGCGGCGCCTGATGCCACTGACGGGAACGCGCGACCTCTCCACCTTGGCCGACACCGCCCCGCTCCTCACCAGCCTCGACACCGAGGAGTGGGAGCTGAAGGGGGCGCAGCACCTGCAGCTCCACTACGAGCTCGGGGGCGACCGCGAAGCCCTGCTGCCTCCCGCCCTGCACCCCAGCATCCCCCCGACGCTGCTCGTCAACGTGACGCACGTGCCCGACAGCGAGGTAGGTGCGTTTACGTTCGCGACCGTGCGGGTCGGGTGCCGCGCGGGGGCACGCCCGCGAGGGTTGCTGGTGAAGGGTTACTGCGACTCGGCAGCCGCCACGAGCGTCCTTCGCGAGCGCTGGGGTCTCCCCCTGGACGTCGCAGACGTGCAGCTCGACCCGAGCTACGCCCGCGCCACGACGAGCGTGACCCTCGACGGCTCCACCATCCTCGCCGGGGAGCTGGTCGATCCGCAGCCGATCACCGGCGCGGACGTGCAGTACATGGCGACGCTGGCCCTCGCCCGCGTCGCGCGGGACGGCGAGGAGACGCTGCTCCTCCAGGTCGATCCCGACTACACGTTCGACCGGGCGCAGCGTGGCCGCGCGAGGCTCACCGCCTTCGAGGCCGAGGCGTGGAACCTTCCCGGCGCGAGCGCCGCGCACCCCATCTCGGCCTCGCTCACCACGGTCGACATGACGCTGCCGCGGCTGCGCTACCTCATCCACCCGGACAAGGACCCGCTGAGCGCGGTCGAGCGTCTGCCCCAACCACAGCCGGCCTAAGGGCCAGGACGGGGGCTCTCTTGCGGGGGCCTACTCTTACGAGGTATGGTTCCAGTAGTTGGGGAAGGCAATGACCACAAACGAAAAGCTGGACAGGAAGCGCCTTGAAGAACTGGCGCTGAGCGCCAAGAACATCGAGGACTTTCCGGTAGAAGTCGGCCCCGACGGCGTCGAGCGTCTCTTCGGGATGACGCTGGAAGAAATCAAGGCGCTCAAGCAGCCAGCCACGCCTGAACTTCTGGAGTGGGCCGAGAAGGCGGCCGCCGAGCACATCGAGCGCTACGGCGAGTAACCTCCTGGTTTCCCTTAGCCAACGAGCCCAACTGCAAGCCCGCGAACTTCAGAACCAGATACCCACATTCGCAGAGGCTCTTCTGACAGTGAGGTACGTGCTGACGCAGGACCCACAGAGCGGAGACGCGACAGAGGGCGGTTCCTACGCCTACGAACAGGGGCCAGCGCCAGGTCGCCCCGGAATACGTGTGACCTACCGGTACCGAGCTGGCGAGGTCGTAATCGTGGCGGTAGAAGCGCTCCGCTAACCGCGGCCGAAGAGTTTGGAGCCGAGCCAGCGGATGGGGTCGAAGTAGCGGTCGGCGACGCGCTCCTTCAGGGGGATGATGGCGTTGTCCGTGATGTGGATCTCTTCCGGACAGACCTCGGTGCAGCACTTGGTGATGTTGCAGTAGCCGACACCCGCGTCCATGCGGGCCAGCTCGAGCCGGTCCTCGGTGTCGAGGGGGTGCATCTCGAGCTCGGCGAGCCGCACGAAGAAGCGCGGGCCGGCGAAGTCGGGCTTGTTCTCGGGGTGGTCGCGGATGACGTGGCAGACGTTCTGGCAGAGGAAGCACTCGATGCACTTGCGGAACTCCTGCCCGCGCTCGATGTCCTCCTGCATCATCCGGAAGGTGCCGTCGGCCTCGCGCTCGCGCGGCTTGAAGGCGGGGATGGTCTTCGCGACCTCGTAGTTGAAGGAGACGTCCGTCACGAGGTCGCGGATGAGCGGCCAGGTCTTCATGGGCGCGACGGTGATCTGCTCGCCCGGCTCGAAGAGGTTCATGCGGGTCATGCACATGAGGCGGGGCTCGCCGTTGATCTCGGCGCTGCAGGAGCCGCACTTTCCGGCCTTGCAGTTCCAGCGGACGGCGAGGTCGGGGGCCTGCGTGGCCTGGATGCGGTGGATCACGTCGAGGACGACCTGGCCTTCCTCGACCTCGACCGAGTAGTCCTGCCAGTCGCCGCTTTCGTCGTCGCCACGGAAGACGCGCATGTTCGCTGTTTCGCTCATGGTTACTCCTCGAACAGCTCCTGCAGCTCGGCGGGCATCTCAGGCAGGGGCGAGGTCGTGACCTCCATCTCCCCGTCCGCGCCCTGGCGGATGACGACGTTCTTGCTGCCCCACTCGGCGTCGTTGGGGCCGGGATAGTCGTCGCGGGTGTGGCCGCCACGGCTCTCCTGGCGAACGTTGGCGGCGCGGGCAGTGGCCTCGGAGACCGTCAGGAGGGCCTGTAGGTCGATGGCGAGGTGCCAGCCGGGGTTGTACTGCTGGTGGCCGTAGACGCCGACGTTCGCGGCGCGCCCCTTGTAGCCGTCGATGCGCTCGCGCGCTTCGACGAGCTCGGACTCGGTGCGGATGATGCCGACGAGGTTGTGCATCGTCTCCTGGAGGTCGCGCTGGATGTCGTAGGGCCCCTCGGCGCCGTCGCGCTCGAAGGGGGCGCGCATCTCCGCGACGATCTCCTCGACCTGCGCCTCGTCCGCCTCGGGGCCGGCCGACTGGGCGGCGGCGTCCTCGGCAGCGCCTAGGCCGGCGCGGCGGCCGAAGACGACGAGGTCGGAGAGGGAGTTGCCGCCGAGGCGGTTGGCTCCGTGCATGCCGCCGGCGCACTCGCCCGCGGCGTAGAGCCCGGGGACCGTCGTGGCGGCGGTATCGGCGTCGACGCGGATGCCGCCCATGATGTAGTGCATCGTGGGGCCGACTTCCATCGGCTGGGCGGTGATGTCGACGTCGGCGAGCTGCTTGAACTGGTGGTACATGCTGGGCAGGCGGCGGCGGATGTACTCGGTGGAGCGCCGCGTCGCGATGTCGAGGAAGACGCCGCCGTGGGGGCTGCCGCGGCCCGCCTTCACCTCGGAGTTGATCGCGCGGGCGACCTCGTCGCGAGGGAGAAGGTCGGGGGTACGGCGGTTGTTCTCCTTGTCCTCGTACCAGCCGTCCGCTTCCTCGATCGTGTCGGCGGTCTCGGCGGCGAAGAACTCGGGGATGTAGTTGAACATGAAGCGCTCGCCGTCGCTGTTGCGCAGGGTGCCGCCGTCGCCGCGGACGCCCTCGGTGACGAGGATGCCGCGAACGCTCGGGGGCCAGACCATCCCGGTCGGGTGGAACTGAACGCATTCCATGTCGATGAGCTCGGCGCCGGCCCAGTAAGCGAGGGCGTGGCCGTCGCCGGTGTACTCCCACGAGTTCGAGGTGACGGCGAAGGCCTTGCCCGTGCCGCCGGTGGCGAGGACGGTGGACTTCGCGTTGAACACCAGCAGGTTGCCGCTTTCGCGCCAGTAAGCGACGGCGCCGGAGACGCGGTCGCCGTCCTTGAGCAGGCGCGAGACGGTGCACTCCATGAACACATCGATGCCGTTGTGGACGGCGTGCTGCTGGAGCGTGCGGATGAGCTCGAGGCCGGTGCGATCGCCGACGTGGGCGAGGCGGGCGTAGCGGTGGCCGCCGAAGTCGCGCTGGAGGATGCGGCCGTCCTGGGTGCGGTCGAAGAGGGCGCCCCACTCCTCGAGCTCGTTCACGCGGTCGGGGGCCTCCTGGGCGTGGAGCTGGGCCATGCGCCAGTTGTTGAGCATCTTGCCGCCGCGCATGGTGTCGCGGAAATGGACCTGCCAGTTGTCCTGGGGCCAGACGTTGCCGAGCGCGGCGGCGATGCCGCCCTCGGCCATGACGGTGTGGGCCTTGCCAAGGAGTGACTTGCAGATGAGGGCGGTGCGGGCGCCCTGCGCGGAAGCCTCGATGGCGGCGCGCAGGCCAGCGCCGCCGGCCCCGATGACGATGACGTCGTAGTCGTGGCGTTCGTACTCAACCATCGTCTAGAAGTGGCTCCAGGTGTTCGGGTCGGTCATGTGGCCGTTCGCGACGAGCCGGATGTAGACATCGACGGTGACGATGACGAGCAGGCTCGACCAGGCCCAGAAGCGGTGGTTCTCGTTCCAGACGGTGACGTAGTCCCAGACGCGCTTGCGGGCGCGGGTGAAGGCGGAGCAGCTGAAGCAGTTAAGCCCGCCCCCCACGAAGTGGCGCAGCGAGTGGCAGGAGAAGGTGTACATCATGAGAAGGAAGGCGTTCACGAGGAGGAGGGCGGAACCGACCCCGAAGCCCCAGCCCTCGCCCGGGACGTACATGCTGCGGATGGCGCCGATCCAGAGGAGCGGCACGAACACGAGGGCCACGTACATCACGTAGCGGTGCAGGTTCTGCATGATGAGGGGGAAGGTCGACTCGCCCTTGTAGCTGGGGCCGACATCCCCCACGGCGCAGGCGGGCGGGCTGAGGAAGTAGGAGCGGTAGTAGGCGCGCCGGTAGTAGTAGCAGGTGGCGCGGAAGGGAACGGGACCGATGAGGACGATGAAGCCGGGCGAGAGATACCAGGCGCCCTCCCAGTCGGCGTTGATCATGGAGAGCCAGGTGGGCTCGAAAACGGGCGTGAGGAGGTGGGTGCCCTCGACCTCGTAGTGCCCGAGAGGGCCGAAGTCCATGATGATGGAGACGGTGAGCCAGCCGAAGAAGAGGCCGATGCTGGCGAAGACGAGGACCGGTTCAACCCACCACCGGTCTTCCCGGAGCGTTGTCAGAAATCCGCGTCGGAGGGGCGCGGCGACCGCCTGAGCCATGACTACCCTCGGAAGTGTCAGGCCCGCGAAACGGGCCGTCGGGCATCGTACCGCCGCCCCCCATAGCGGGCAACGGACTGGGTGGTGAGTAGTGGCTGGTGAGTAGTGAGTGGGAGCGGCGCTACAATGCCGCGCCATGACGCAAGCTGCCGAACCTGCCGCCGGGGAACTGAATCCGTACAACGCCGAGGTGATCGAGTGTCCGTACCCGATGTACGAGCGGATGCGGGAGCAGGGGGCGTACTACCTGGAGCCGGCGGACGCCTGGATCGTGACGCGTTGGGATGACGTGCAGTTCGTGCTGAAACGGTCCGACCTGTTCTCGAACCTGCCCGCGGTCGACCCGCACGGGGTCACGCCGGAGCAGGCGCGACTTGCGCGGGAAACGGGTGCGCTCCCGGGGAGCGATCCGCCCGAGCACACGCACTACCGGCGTCTGGCGGGGCCGTGGCTCTCGAAGCGCGGCGTGGAGTCGTTCGAGCCGAACGTCTACCGGGTGATCGACGGGCTCATCGACCGGTTCATCGACGACGGCGAGGTGGAGCTGGCGAGCCAGTTCTCGACGCCCCTGACGGTGCTCGTGTTCGTCGAGCTGATGGGCATCCTCGACGAGGACATCCCGCAGGTCACGAGCTGGGTGGACGACACGATCGAGTCGATGGGGGCGGCCTTCGGACTGGTCCCGAAGGAGCGCCTGGCGGAGCTCATGGCGAGCCGCGACGCGTTCTGCCGCTTCCTCCTGGACCTGGCCGAGGAACGCCGCCAGAACCCGCGCGACGACATGCTGACGGCGCTCGTGACCGACCCCATGAAGGGCTTCGGGGGGCGCACGCTGCACGAGCAGGAGTTGCAGGGGATGCTCGTGACGCTGCTGATGGGCGGCACGGAGACGACCCTGAACATGGTCGACAGCGGCATGTGGCTCCTGCTGGAGCACCCGGAGGTGTTGGAGGAGCTACGCGCGGACCACTCGCTCATCCCGAACTTCGTGGAGGAGGCGCTACGGATCGAGTCGCCGGTGCAGCAGCTGTCGCGGCGGGCGGTGGTCGACACCGAGATCGGCGGGGTGGCGGTGCCGGAGGGGGCGCGCATCTCGGTGTTCTACGCAGCCGCCAACCGCGACCCGGAGCAATGGGACGACCCGGAAGCCTTCGACATCCACCGCGAGGAAGCGAAGCGGCACGTCGGGTTCGGGGCGGGCGTTCACTACTGCATCGGGGCGCCGCTGGCGCGGATGGAGGGCCGCATCGCCTTCGAGCGCCTGCTGACGCGGCTCGACAACATCCGTTACAGCCCCGGCAAGAACGACTTCCGGCACGGCCCGAACCACGTCATCCGGGGATTCAGGGAGCTGTGGCTGGAGTTCGACAGGGCGTAGGTGGAGTGATGGGCAAGGACAGGGACGGCGAACGCTTGCGCAGGCTGCTACTCGAAGGCGCGGCCTCGCCGCCTTCTGTCACGGCGGATGCGGCCTACTTCGAGCGGCTGCGCGATAGGGTCCACGAGGCCAGCCAGGGCTAGCCCTCAGCAAGCGGAGAGCTAGCTCACCACCGCCAGGGCGTCGACCGCGGTCCCGCGGAGGGCGAAGGGACCGGCGTGGTCGATGTGGACGTCGACGAGGGCGCCGGTGCGGGCGGGGGCGTCGAGGTGGACGAGCTTACCGGTGCGGGTTCGTCCATAGGGCTGGCCCTTCTTGCTGGTGCCCTCGACGAGGATTTCCGGGGTCGTGCCGAGGAGGGACTCGTTGATCTCGAGGGAGATGCGCTCCTCGACCGCGTTCAGACGCTGCAGGCGCTCGGACTTGATCTCGGCGGGAACGTCGTCGGGCAGGTTGCGGTAGGCGAAGGTGCCGGGTCGGGGGGAGTAGGCGGCCGTGTGGACCTTATCGAAGCGCAAATCCTCGACCAGCGCGAGCGTCTCCTCGAAGTCGGCCCCGGTCTCGCCGGGGTGCCCGACAATGACGTCGGTGGTGATGCCCGCATCGGGCATGAGGGCTCGCACCTCGGCCACCTTGTCCAGGTACTCGGCCTTCGTGTAGCCGCGGCGCATCGACTGCAGGACGGCGTCGCTGCCGGACTGCACCGGCAGCGAGAAGCACTCCATGACCTTCGGCAGCTCGGCGACGGCCTCGAGGATGCGGGGGGTCATGTCCTTGGGGTAGGAGGTGAGGAAGCGGATGCGGTCGAGCCGCTCGATGGCGGAGAGCTCGCGCATGAGGTCACCGAGATCGGGCGTGTCGCCGAGGTCGTGGCCGTAGGCCTCGACGGTCTGGCCGAGCAGGGTCACCTCGCGCACGTCGTTGGCAGCGAGGTAGGCGACCTCGCGCACGACCTCGTCGACCGGGCGGCTACGCTCGCGGCCGCGCCGGAGGGGGACGATGCAGTAGGTGCAGAACTTGTCGCAGCCGTGGACGACGGGGACATAGGCGGTGGGGCCGCCGGGGACGGCGAAGGTGGAGGGCCAGAACTCGCCGCCGAGATCCTCGGAAGGGCCTTCGACCAGCTCCATGATGGGCTCGAACTGCTGGGGCCGGGCGAAGACGTCGACGAAGGGGAAGCGCTTCTCGAGATCGCTTGTCCGAAGGCCGACCATGCAACCCATGACGGCGACCTTCAGGTCGGGACGCTCCTCCTTGACCAGGCGCACGCGACCGAGCTGGGAGTAGGCGCGGTCCTCGGCGTGCTGGCGCACGCTGCAGGTGTTGATCACGACGATGTCGGCGCCGGCGGCCTCGGAGACCGGCTCCATGCCGAGGCGCGAGAAGCCGGCGGCCAGCTTGTCGCTGTCCGCGACGTTCATCTGGCAGCCGACGGTCCAGAGGAAGTAGCGCTCAGTCATCGATACTCTCGGGTGGCGAATGGCGGAGGGGGAGGGATTCGAACCCTCGACCGACGTTTCCACCGGTAAGCGCTTAGCAGGCGCCCGCACTAGGCCACTATGCGACCCCTCCGCAGGCATTGTAGGCACGGGATTGCTTGCGCCACATCCTGGGCGGTTTCGTTCGGCGGCAGGTCCTACACTTGCCCCATGGCGCCTGCGGTGGTCGTGGTCATCTTCACCGTGCTGGAGGGACGGCTCTCCGTGCTCCTGATCGAGCGCGCGGCCGAGCCCTGCCAGGGGGAGTGGGCGCTGCCGGGGGGGCTGCTGCAGGCGAACGAGACGCTCGACGGGGCGGCCAGCCGCAAGCTGCAGGACGAGACCGGCCTCACGGACGTGTTCCTGGAGCAGCTCTACAGCTTCGACGCGACGGACGAGGGGGACGCGGGGATTGTCGTCGCGTACTTCGCGCTGCTGCCGGCGGCACAGGCGCGACTCCGGCGCGAACTGGAGTGGCGTCCGGCCTGGCACGCCCTGCGCGGCCTCGACACGCTCGCGTTCGGCAACGAGGGCATCCTCGACTACGCGCGCGAGCGGCTGCGGAACAAGCTCGCCTACACGAACGTCGCCTACAGCTTCCTGCCCCGCCGTTTCACGCTGCGGGAGCTGCAGGGGGTCTACGAGGCGATCCTCGAGGAGCCGGTCGACAAGCGGAACTTCCGGCGGCGGATGGTCGGGCTGGGCATCGTCCGGGCGACGAACGAAACCCGCAAGGAAGGCGCCCACCGCCCCGCCCGCCTCTACGAGTTTTCTTGAGGACGGCAGCGTTCAAACCGACGGGAAGCCACTCGTAGAGAACAGGGGGACCAGCGGCCGCTCGAACTACGCGGGCGGCGACCACTCCTCGCGCAGGATGCCCTACAGCGCGTTGCTGACCCTGCGAGAGGGAACCTGGAAGAGGAGACCCCTGTGCTACGCTTGCCACAGCTTCATGAGGCGCGAGTACCGCCAGCGTTCACGGCGACAGCGCCGGCCTGGTCAGCCTCGAGGGAACCATCCATGAAGACGATGACCGTCGATGACGGCTTGTACGGGGCGCTCAAGGCAGCAGCCGATCGTGAGGGCAGGCCGGTTCAGGATCTCGTGAAGGAAGCGCTCGTGTTGTGGCTCGCGGACACCGCGATGGATGACGCCGACCATGCGGCGATTGAGAAGGCCCGCGCCGAAGCCGCCGAGCTGGGCGGGGCCGAGTTCGAAGCATTCTTCGACGACCTCCTGGGGGACCGGAACTGATTGCCGGAGCCATATCGGGTTGAACTGGCGCCTGCCGCGCAGCGTCAGGTGCGAAGGCTTGTGACCGGGGACGCGCGGCGGGTCCGCGAGGCCCTCCGCAACCTCGTCGGCGACGCTCGTCCGACGGGGAGCGTGAAGCTGGCGGGATTCGCCTCGGTGTGGCGCGTCAGGGCCGGCCGCTTGCGAATCATCTACGAAGTCGACGAGGGCGAGCGACGGCTGATGGTGCTCCGTGTCGCGAGGAGGGACGAGCGCACCTATCGGGACCTGTGATCACTCTCCAGTCCCCGGGGGCGACCACTCCTCGCGCAGGATGGCGTTGAACACGTCGTCCACGTATTCGCCGCGAATCAGGCGGTGGCGACGCAGGACGCCCTCGCGCTTCATGCCGAGTTTGTCCATGACCCGCAGGGAGGCGGCGTTGGCCGAGACGGCGTAGCCGAAGATGCGGACAAGGCTCAGCGACTCGAAGCCGTAGGCCAGGACCGCGGTCGCAGCCTCCGTCGTCAGTCCCTGGCCCCAGAGCGGCCGGGCGATGGCGAAGCCCAGCTCGGCGACACCCGCGGGCCCGGGAGTGAGGTCCACATTCCCCGCTACGCGCCCTTCGTGAACAACCGCCCACCGCAGGTTGTCCTTCGGATCGGTGAGGACGACGCGGGCGACAAACTCCTCGGCATCGCGTGGAGTGTAGGGAGCGGGAACCTGGATGTAGCGACCCCACTCCGGGTCCGAGGCGTTGGCGAACACGTCGTCGACGTCGCTCATGCGGTAAGGGCGGAGGTGGAGCCGAGCCGTGCGAAGCTCGGGTGGGCCTTCGGCGCCCGCTTCCTGCTCCGGCTGGCTTTGAGGGGGCGGCCACTCGCCGCGGACGATTGCGTAGAGCACATCGTCGATGGACTCGCCACGGATGGCCCCGTTGCTGTGTAACAGGCCCTCGCGCGTCATGCCGACTTTCTCCATGACGCGCCACGAGCCCTTGTTCCGCAAATCCGCATAGGCCTGGATGCGCACGATCCCCATGGACTCGAAGGCGTGTTCGATGACGGCTCGCGCCGCCTCGGTCATGAGTCCCTGGCCCCAGAGGGGCTGCGCGATGCTGTACCCCATCTCCGCGAGGCCGCGGCGGCGAATCCTGAAGTCGATCCCCCCGGAGACACGTCCCTCGTAGACGATGGCCCAGATCGGGTTCTTCCCGGGGTCGGCGAGGATCGCCCTCGCGACGAACTCCTCGGCCATGCGACGGGTGTAGGGCTCGGGAAGGCCGAGGTAGCGGTTCCACTCCGGGTCCGTGGCATAGACGAATACGTCGTCGACATCTTCGCTGCGGAAGGGACGGAGGAGGAGGCGTTCGGTGCGGAGTTCGGGGAGGGCTTCCATCGAACGAGTATTCGGCATGTCGGGGCTTTACGCGAGGGTAGGGGGATGCTGCGGTATCCTTGAGGAACGAGGCCACAGGCCGTGCATCCCTACGTTGCCCAGTTCACGATGACCTTCCTGACGATCCTGACGTGGTCGATCGTGGCGCGCGCGCTCATCAGCTTCCTGCCGATCGACCAGGGGAGCACGATCTACCAGGTGCTGTTCCGGATCACAGAGCCGGTGATCGACCCGATCCGCCGGGTGCTGCCGAGCACGGGGATGCTGGACCTGAGCCCGCTCGCAGCTATCCTGCTGCTCATCGTGCTGCAGCAGATGGTGGTCAGGCTCTCGGAAATCGGCTAGGGCCGGCGATCAGGCGGCGATCGCTTCCTTCGCGCGCTCGGCCACCCTGGCGAACGCATCGGGGCGCGTGACGGCGAGGTGCGCCAGCATCTTGCGGTCGAGCTCGATGCCGGCCTTCTTCAGCCCGCTGATCAGGCGGGAGTAGCTGATGCCCTCACGCCGGGCGGCGGCGTTGATGCGGATGATCCAGAGGCGGCGGAAGTCGCCCTTGCGGGCGCGGCGGTCCTCGTAGCTGTAGCGGAGGGCGTGCATGACGCTCTCGTTGGCGCGGCGGAAGACGCGGTGGCGCTGGCCGTGGTGGCCCTTCGCCAGGGACAGGATCTTCTTGTGGCGGCGGTGCGTGGTGACGCCCCGCTTCACTCGGCTCATGGGACGGACTCCTTCGTGAACCCGGCACACGCGCCGGGTGAACAGGCTAGTTGCTGAGCATCTCCCGGATTGTTCGCGACTGCGACGCGGAGACGGGAACGGTACGGCCGTACTTCACGCGGACGGGCTTGCGCTTTTTCCGCCGGAACTTGTTACGGCTTCCGTACATCCGCATGATCTTGCCCCCGCCGGTTACGCGAAAGCGCGAGGCGGCGCCCTTGTGCGTCTTGATCTTTGGCACTGGCTAGTCCCCGGACGCGGCCGCGGTGACCGGTTCTCCGCTCTCGCTCTCGGGCTCTTCCTCCGGCTGGGCGGTCCCGTTCTGGGCTTCCGCCTCAAGCTGGGCGGCACGGTCTCGAGCCGCGATCCCGCGCTTGTCGGGGATCAGGATCATCGACATGTGCCGGCCTTCGAGCGCTGCGTCCTTCTCCTTCGTCGCTACATCTTCAAGGTTCCCGAAGATACGATCGAGGAGGTTCTTGCCGATCTGCGGGTGAGTGATCTCGCGCCCGCGGAACATGACGGTGACCTTCACCTTGTCGCCCTGGCGCAGGAGCTTCTCGACGGTGCGGGTCTTGAAGTCGATGTCGTGGACGTCGATCTTCGGCTTCATGCGCACTTCGCGGAGGCGCGTCTTGGCCTGGTGCTTGCGCGCCTCGCTCTCCTTCTTCGACTGCTCGTACTTGAAGCGGCCGAAGTCCATGAGGCGGGCGACGGGAGGGGTGGCCTGGCCGGAGACCTCGACGAGGTCGACGTCACGCTCGCGAGCCATGGCGACTGCGTCCGCGGTCGGGAGCACGCCGACCTGCTGCCCCTGCTCATCGATGACCCGCACCTCGGGAACGCGGATGCGCTCGTTGATGCGCGGCTGCGGCGGCGGTGGCTTAGGCGGAACCTTCGAGCGTCGTTTTCTCAAGCTACTCCCCGTTGGACGTGCGGAGGATGATAACACCCCCATTCTTGCGCTGTATATCGGAAGGGCTCCGCGCTCTACCATGCCTCTATGGCGAGCGTGCGACGGGCGGTCATCCTCGCGGCCGGACTCGGCACGCGCATGCTGCCGGCCACCAAGTCCGTCGCCAAGGAGATGCTGCCGATCGTCGACCGGCCCATCATCCAGTACGCGGTCGAGGAAGCGGCGGCGGCCGGCATCGAGGAGATCGTGATGGTGCTGGCTCCCGACCGGGGAGCCATCCGCGAGCACTTCGGGGGCGGGTCGCACACGGAGGCGATCGCACGGGCACGGGGGAACGCGGCCCTGGTCGAGCGCGTTGTGGCGCCCGAGCGCCTGGCGAAATTCACGTTCGTGGAGCAGCGCGAGCCGCTGGGCACCGGACATGCGGTCCAGCAGGCGCGGGCTCACCTGAAGGGTGAACCCTTCGCGCTCCTGTTCCCGGACGACATCATCCTCGGAGCCGCGCCCTGCACGGCGCAGCTGGTGGGGACGTACGAGGGCTGCGGCGCAGCCGCCGTCATCGCGGTCCAGCAGGTGTCCGCGGCGCAGATCCCGCAATACGGCATCGTGGATCCCGAGGCGCCGGGGAACCCCGCCCGCCTCCGCGGCATCGTGGAGAAGCCGGCGGCGAGCGGCGCACCCTCGGACCTCGGTGTGGTCGGGCGATACGTGCTCGGCCCCTCGATATTCGACCAGATCGAGAAGCTGGAGCCGGGAGCCGGTGGCGAGCTCCAGCTGACCGATGCCATCGCCGGACAGATCGCGGCGGGCGAGCCGGTGTACGCCTGCCGCTTCGAAGGCCGGCGCTACGATGCGGGACGGCCGGCGGGGGCGATCGCCGCCGCGGTCGCGGCCGCACTCGACCGCGAGGAGCTCCGCACGGATCTCCTCGCCCACCTCACAACCCTCATGCCAAGGGAGCAGTAACCATGCGCATCCTGACAATCGGGTACTCCTTGCCGAACCAGCTGGTGGACAACCACACGGTGCTGAACGCCCCCAGCCTCACGGACTACCAGGCGGCGTTCATCGACCCAGAGGCGTTCACGGGGGCGGTCCAGCAGCTGGTGGAGGGGGAACGGCCCTTCAATGCGCAGGACGGCCGTCCGGTCGTCAACGGGGCGACAACGGCGGCTCAGGTCTCGGCCGCGGACCAGCTCCTGCGGCGAGCGGAGGAGGCGGAGCGGCTGCTCGAGCAGGGCGGCACGCTGTTCGTGGTCGGGCGGCCCAACGCCGTTCTGCCCGGAGTCGTCGGCTTCGAGGGGTTCGACCGCTACAGCTGGCTGCCGGCGCCAAAGGGCGGAGGCTGGAACCCGCCCCACCTGCGGGCGGGGGAGGGGCAGACCATCCGCATCGCGGACGACCAGCATCCCCTCAGCGCCGTGCTGCGCGAGTTCCGGCGGCACATCACCTACCGGGCGGTGCTGGACCCGGCGGTGGCGACGGCAGGGCGGGAGGGGCACGTCATCGCGACGGGGGGCGCGAACATGCCGATCTCGGCGGAGTTCGATGTCCTCGCCGGCCACGTGGTGATAACCCCGGTATTCGGCAGCCTCACGGGAACGACCCGGGCCAAGCTCGCGCAGGACCTCGTCGACGCGATGACGCACGTGGCGACGGGCTACAGGAACGAGGAGCCTCCCTCCTGGACGCGCACCTACGCCCTGCCCGGCTCGGAGCAGATCGAGGCGGAGCTGGAGGAGGCGCAGGAAGCGGAATCGGCGGCGGCGGCGAGGACGACGGCCGTACGCGAGCGGCTCGGCAGACTGACCGACCAGCGCCGGCTGCTCTGGGCCAGCGGGCCCGCCTTCGACGCCGCGGTGCGCGAGGCGCTGGCGCTGATCGGCCTGGAAGCGACAGACGCGGACCAGGGGCTCGCCGTGACGGAGGGGGAGCACACCGCCCTGGTGGAGGTCGAGAGCTCGCAGGACGACGTGGCAGAGTGGCCGTACGTGCGGCTTCAGCGGCGGCTGGAGCGGCGCCTGCTCGACGAAGGGGAGCAGCTTCGGGGAATCATCGTGGCGAACGGGAGGCGGGGAACCAGCCCGCCGGGGCGCCGAAGCCAGTACACCGACGCCCTGCGCATCGCCTGCGAGAACTACGGCTACGCGCTGGTCACGGCCGACACGCTCTTTTCGCTCGTGCAACGCGCGCTGGGGACGGACGCGGAAGGGGGGACGCCCTACGAGGCGGCGGGCCGGCGCCTCCTCCACGGCCACGGCCTTATCACGACGGAGCAAGCGATGGGCGAGACGGAAGAGGAGAGCGACGCCAGCATCTTCTAGGCCGCCTGCTCGCTGCCTACCCGGACAGGACCGAAGCCTCCCAGGCGTCCACATCCACGGGATCGAGCCGCGTGACGCCGGGGAAGCGGTCGAAGTCCCGGTCGGCCGAGATGATTCGCTCCACGCCGAGGCGTCGCATGACGGCAACGTGCAAGAGATCGCGCGCCCTCATGTTCGAATGGTCGTCCGCCAGCGCCGAGGCGACGCCAATGTCTGAGACTCGGAGCAGTTCAATCCGACGGGCCATTACGTCAGCGAATTCCCGCAGTACCTCGCGCCCGAGGGGCCACCGCCCGGAGGCCAGGTAGTGGTGCATGAGCTCCTGGAGCACCTCAACATTCGTCACAAAGGCCCGGGGAGCGCGAGCCGCCAGGGTCATGACCCGCAGGCACGGCGCCTTGTATTCGTGGGCTTGGCCCGCGGCGTAGATGGGAATGTTGGTGTCAAGAAAGGCCGCCGGGCTCATACGCTTCCTCAAGTTCACGCGAGAGGGTCTCAGGATCCGGGGGAAGCTCGACTTCGAGCCGGGCCAGCCGCTCGACCGCAGCCAGGCGGCGTTCCAGCATCATGGCTTCCCAGGCCTCGTCGATCAGGCGGCGGACCACGTCGGACGTGGGGGCGCCGGCCGTCTCGACGAGCATGTCGAGGCGTTCCTTTCGCTCGTCGTCCAGCCGTACTTCCAGGCGCGCCGACATGCCTGCTCCCGTACGGCAATGTCCGTACGGGTTTCAGTGTACGACAGCAGGCGTACGGCAGCGAGGGGCCGTTCTAGGATTCGGGGAAGGTGACGCAGGTGGTCGTGCTCTCGATGCCCTCGACCACGCGGATGTGCTGGCTGATGAGGGCGGGCACCTGCGTGATGCTGGGAGCCTCGATGACCGCGACGATGTCGTAGGGCCCCATGACCTGGTACACCTCGGCGATGCCGTCGACATCCTGCAGGGAGTCGAAGACCCGCTGGGTCTCGGCCGGGTCGACCACGATAAGCACGAACGCCTTGATCATCTGTTGCTCCTAGTCCTCACGTAGCTGCAGGACGGCCATGAAGGCCTCCTGCGGAATCTCAACGTTGCCGACGCGCTTCATGCGCTTCTTGCCCTCGGCCTGCCTCTCAAGCAGCTTCCGCTTTCGCGTTATGTCGCCACCGTAGCACTTGGCGAGGACGTTCTTGCGCAGCGCGCGGACCGTCTCGCGGGCAATGATACGGCCACCGATCGCGGCCTGCAGGGGCACGTCGAACATCTGGCGGGGGATGAGGCCGCGCAGCTTGAGCACGAGGGAACGGCCCTCCCGGGTCGCGTTCTCGCGGTGGGTGATGATGGAGAGGGCGTCAACGACCTGGCCGTTGACGAGCACGTCGACTTTCACGAGCGAGGCGGCGCGGTAGCCGGCGGGCTGGTAGTCCAGGCTGGCATAGCCGCTCGTGGAGCCCTTCAGGTTGTCGTAGAAATCGACGAGGATCTCGGCCATGGGGATCTCGTAGGCGAGGAGGACGCGGGCCTCGCCGGGGGCGAGGTCGCTCTCCGGTTCGAGGTACTCCATCCGCTGGAAGCTCCCGCGCCGGCTGGTCACGAGGTCCATCACCTGGCCGATGTGGCGGCTGGGGGTGACCACGTCGATGGTGGCCCAGGGCTCGCGAATCTCCTCGATGCGGGAGGGATCGGGCAGGAGGGAGGGGTTCTCGATGGCGACCACCTCCCCGGAGCGCAGCTCGACCTCGTACTCGACGCTGGGCGCGGTCGTTAGCAGGCCGAGGTCGTACTCGCGTTCGAGCCGCTCCACGACGATCTCGAGGTGCAACAGCCCGAGGAAGCCACAGCGGAAGCCGAACCCGAGCGCCGCCGACGACTCGGGCTCGTAGACGAGCGAGGCGTCGTTGAGGGCGAGGCGCTCCAGCGCCTCGCGCAGCTCCTGGTACTGGTCGGAGTCGGTGGGGTAGATGCCGGCGAAGACCATCGGCTTGGCCTGGCGGTAGCCGGGGAGGGGTTCGGGGGCGGGGCTCTCGGCGAGGGTAACGGTGTCGCCAACCCGGCAGTCGGCGACCTCCTTGAGGCCGGTGGCGATGTAGCCGACCTCGCCGGCGGCGAGGTCCGGAAGGGGCTGCATGCCCGGCGCGAAGGTGCCGAACTCGAGTGGCTCGAAGCTCTTGCCCGTCTGCATCAGGCGGAGGTCGGCGCGGCCCTGCATCGCGCCGTCGACCACGCGGACATGGGCGAGGACCCCCTTATAGGCGTCGTACTTGGAGTCAAAGATGAGGGCCTTCAGCTCACCGGCGCGATCACCATCCGGCGGGGGGATGCGGTCATGGATAGCCTCGAGTATCTCCGTGATGCCGCTGCCATCCTTCGCGCTCGCGAGGATAATCTCGTCCCCGGAGAAGCCGACGACGCGCTCAAGCTCGTGGGCGACGCGCTCGGTCTCGGCGTGGGGCAGGTCGATCTTGTTGATGACGGGGACGAGCGTGAGGCCCTGGTCGAGGGCGAGGTAGACGTTGGCGAGGGTCTGCGCCTCGATGCCCTGGGAGGCATCGACGACGAGGATGGCGCCCTCGCAGGCGGCGAGTGAGCGGGAGACCTCGTAGGTGAAGTCGACGTGCCCGGGGGTGTCGATGAGGTTGTACTGGTACTCCTCACCGTCGGCGCCGTGGTAGCTCATGCGGGCAGCGGCGGCCTTGATGGTGATGCCCCGCTCGCGCTCGAGGTCCATCGTGTCGAGCACCTGGTCGGCCATGGCGCGCACGGCGACGGTGCCCGTCACCTCGAGGAAGCGATCGGCGAGCGTCGACTTGCCGTGGTCGATGTGGGCGATGATGCAGAAGTTGCGGATGCGGGACTGATCCACGGCCTCAGTGTATGGGCAGACCGCGCTGCGAGCTTGTGGGGGCGCGGCGGCGGTCCCTAGGGAGGGCGCGTGCTAGTCTCGCCCGACCAACCTGCACCCCCAGAGGAAACAGACACGATGGCACGGAAGAAGGTCACGATCGTTGGCGCCGGCATGACGGGCGGCGCCATGGCGCAACGGCTCATCGAGCGCGATATCTGCGACGTCGTCCTGCAGGACGACCCCCAGTTCGCCCGCACCATGCACTTCGGCAAGGCGCTGGACGAGTCGCAGGCGGCCGCCTGGAGCGGCTTTAGCGCCTCCATCAGCGCCACCGACGGCTGGGACGAGACGGCCGGTTCGGACGTGGTGGTTGTGACCGCGGGCGCGCCCCGCAAGCCCGGGATGAGCCGCGAGGAGCTGCTGAACAGCAACGCCGCCATCGTGCGGGCGAAGGTAAGCGAGGCGGCAAAGGCCTCGCCAGACGCTGCGCTCGTGATCTTCTCGAACCCGATGGACGCGATGTGCCACATCGCCCTGGAGGCGAGCGGCTTCCCGCGGGAGCGCGTCATCGGGCAGGGCGGGGCGCTGGACAGCGCGCGCTACCGGCATTTCGTGGCGGACGCCTGCGGCGTCTCGCCGCAGGACGTGCACGGCTACGTGATCGGCGGCCACACGGACACGACGATGGTTCCGGTGGTCTCGCAGACGCGCGTCGGGGGCGTGCCGCTGACGAAGCTGCTGCCTGCGGAGACGATCGACGAAGTGGTGGCTCGCACGATGCGGGGCGGAGCCGAGATTACCGAGCTGATGGGGGTCGGCAGCGCCTTCTACGCACCGTCGGCGGGGACGATCGCGATGGTGACGGCGATCCTGCTGGATCAGCGCCGCCTGATGCCCTGCTCGACCCTCCACCAGGGCGAGTACGGCATCGAGGGCGTCTTCTCGGGCACGGTCGTGCAGCTTGGCGAGGGCGGCATCCAGCGCACCTTCGAGCTGGAGCTGTCGGACGACGAGCGAGAGCGGGTCGTGGCAGCCGCCGAGGCGACGAAGGGGCTGGTCGCGCAGCTGGACTAGGCGCCCACCTCCCGGCGCAGGGCCTCGGCGGCCTCGCGGACGCGGGCGGGGGCGGTGCCGCCGATCGCGTCGCGGGCGGCGAGGGCGGAGTCGACGTCGATGTCGAGGACGTCCGGCTCGAAGAGGTCGCTGGCCCCGGCGTAGACCTCCAGGGGAAGCTCGTGGAGCTCGCAGCCGCGGTCCTCGGCCTCGCGCACGAGGCCGCCGGTGACGGCATGGGCCTCGCGGAAGGGCATGCCCTTGCGCACGAGGTAGTCGGCGACGTCGGTGGCAAGGGCGAAGCCACCGGAGGCGGCCTCACGCATGCGCGGAAGGTCGAACTCGAGGGCCGGGACCATCGCTGCGAAGATGCGCAGGCTCGGCACGACGACGGCGGCCGCGTTGAGGATGGCGGCCTTGTCCTCCTGGAGGTCGCGGTTATAGGCGAGGGGCTGGCCCTTCAGGTTGGTCAGCAGGTTCACGAGCTCCCCGAAGACGCGACCGGAGCGGCCCCGGGCCAGCTCGGCGACGTCGGCGTTCTTCTTCTGGGGCATCATGCTCGACCCCGTGGCGAAGGCATCGGGGAGGCGCACGAAGGCGAACTCCGCGCTCGACCAGAGCACGATCTCCTCGGCGAGCCGCGAGAGGTGGGCCTGCGCAATGGCGCAGCAGGAGAGGAACTCGATGGCGTAGTCGCGATCGGCGACGGCGTCGAGGCTGTTGCGCGAGACGGCGTCGAATCCGAGCTCGCGGGCGACCATCTCGCGGTCGAGGGGGTAGGGGGAGCCGGCGAGGGCGCCCGAACCGAGGGGGAGCACGTTCGCGCGGGTGCGGCAATCGCGGAAGCGGTCGCGGTCGCGCAGCAGCATCTCGCCGTAGGCGAGCAGGTGGTGCCCGAGCGTGACCGGCTGCGCCCGCTGGAGGTGGGTGTAACCCGGCATGGGGTCGGCGGCGTGCGCGAGCGCGAGGTCGCACAGGGCTTCAACAAGGGCCTCGGCGCCTGCGGCGGCGAGGTCGCACTGCTCACGGACGAGCATGCGGTTGAGCAGCGAGACCTGGTCGTTCCGCGAGCGGGCGGTGTGGAGGCGCCCGGCAGCCGCGCCGATGTCCTCGCGCAGGAGCACTTCCACGTGGGTGTGGATGTCCTCCAGCTCGGGGCGCCACTCGACCTGGCCGGCGCGGAACTGTTCCAGCACGCGGCCGAGACCGGAAACGATGGCAGCGGCGTCGGCCTCTGGGATGATGCCGGTGGCGCCGAGCATGCGCGCATGCGCGAGCGAGCCCGCGATGTCGTGCTCGTACAGGTCGCGATCGACGCCCGCTGTGTAATCGCGCGTGAGGTCGTCCATCGAGGCTTCGAAGCGACCACCCCACGTCCGCTGTGCTTCGCTCATGCCTCCAATTGTCCAACGGGATGGCGCTGTGTCCTACCACCTTGACTCCGGCCCCAGAGATGGGCCGCGTAGACTGCGCGCATGGCGACCGACGCCGAGCCGGCCCGCATCCCCGACGACCTGCGGCAGTTCGAAGCGCTAGAAGCGATCATCCGGCGCCTGCACGGCCCGGAGGGCTGCCCCTGGGACCGGGAGCAAACGCACGAATCGCTCCGTCCGCACCTGCTGGAGGAAGCGTACGAGCTGCTCGAGGCAATCGACTCGGGCGAAGGGGACGCCATCGCGGAGGAGCTGGGGGACGTGCTCCTGCAGGTGCTGATGCACTCGGCCGTGGCAGAGCGGACGGGTGAGTTCGAGTTCGGCGACGTCTACTCGCGCATCGCGGCGAAGCTCATCGCGCGGCATCCCCACGTATTCGCGAACGCCACGGCGGAGACAGCCGAGGACGTGCGCGAGAGCTGGGACGTCCTCAAGCAGAAGGAGCAGCCCAACAAGCCCCGCCTCGAAGGCGTGCCGGCGACGCTGCCCGCCCTGGCGGAGTCGCAGACGATCCAGGGTCGGGCGCGCCGGGCCGGGTTCGACTGGCCGGACATCCACGGACCGCTGGAGAAGCTCGCCGAGGAGATCGGGGAGCTGGCGCTGGCGGAGACCGAGAAGGACCGCGAGGAGGAGTTCGGCGACGTTCTGTTCGTAATCGCCAACATCGCGGCAACGCTGGGGGTCGACGGGGAACAGGCGCTGCGGAAGGCGAATGGCAAGTTCCGCCGCCGCTTCGGACTCGTCGAGCGCATGGCGACCGAGGAGTCGCTCGACCTGAATGAGCTGGACATCGACGCGCTCGACGAACTGTGGGAGCGGGCGAAGGCGTCGGAGCGAGGCCAGTTGTAGCGCCCGCTCGCCGTCGATAGGCTGACAGCACAGCCAGCACGACCGGGAGGGAGCAGTGGCGCAGGCAACGGAATCCGTGATCACCCGCGAGCGTTTCGCGCAGGGGAAGACCTACCAGGAATACATCGAGTCGGGCATCCGCAACCGGGAGCAGTTCGACGACAACTACGCGAGCCTCAGCATCAGCCAGGAGCAGCAAGCCGCCCTGAGCGAACTGGCGGGCCACTCAAACGGGCCCGACCACATGGTGATCATCGGCGAGGACTGGTGCCCGGACGTGTACCGGGGCATGCCCGTGGGGGTGCGCATCGCCGAGGCGCTCGGCATCGAAGTGCGCATCTTCGAGCGCGACGAGAACAAGGACATGATCGCCGAATACCTGAAGGACGGGGAGTTCGAGTCGATCCCCGTGTACATCTTCTACAACGCCGAGCACGTCGAGCTGGGCAACTTCATCGAGCGGCCGGTGCTGGCGAATGAGCAGATGGACCAGCTCTACGAAGTGCTCGGCGACATGCGTCCGGAGGCGATCGCGCAGCGGATCGGGCACGAGCCGAGCGAGGAGGAGATCCAGCAGGCGCGGGCGGAAGGGCGCGAGCGCTACCTGGAGTGGCAACGCACGAGCGAGACGTGGGCGAACTGGCGCGTGGCCGCGGTGGACGAGGTCATCGAGTTGCTGCGCGGAGCGGTGTGAACGATTCGGGAGCTTCCCGGGCGTTTCGGAGTTGTTGTCTCGCGTGAAGGCGCTTCGGTATACTCCGCGCGACCTTGGGGCCGCTAGCTCAATTGGCAGAGCAAGTGACTCTTAATCACTAGGTTGAAGGTTCGAGTCCTTCGCGGCTCACCACTTTCGGAAAGGTCTTGCCGGATGGTTCACCAGCCGGCTCCGGACCGGGGAAGTGTCGGAATTGGCAGACGAGCATGATTTAGGATCATGTGCCGCAAGGCGTAGGAGTTCGAATCTCCTCTTCCCCATGGCCCCATGGGGAACCCGCCACTCGTCGGAGCGGGACGCAGGCAAATCCGAGTCGGGGGAAAGGGGGCGTCATGGCGCTTCTTGAAGTAAATGACCTTCGGACGTACTTCTACACACAGGAGGGCGTCGTCAAAGCCGTTGACGGCACGTCCTACTCAGTGGAGGAGGGCGAGACGCTGGGGCTTGTGGGTGAGTCGGGCTGTGGAAAGAGCGTCTCCGCGCTCTCCATCCTGCGCCTGATCCCGTCGCCCCCCGGAAAGATCGTCTCCGGCGAGATCATGTTCCAGGGACGTGACCTGCTGAAGCTCGACGAGAGCGAGATGCGGCGCATCCGTGGGAACGACATCGCCATGGTGTTCCAGGAGCCGATGACATCGCTGAATCCGGTGCTCACGATCGGGCGCCAGATCACGGAGTCGTTGGAGTTGCACCAGGACCTTCGCGGGCGGGCCGCCCGCGAGCGGGCCGTGGAGCTACTGGAGCTGGTGGGTATTCCCGCCGCCCGGAGCCGCATCGACGACTACCCGCACCAGTTCTCGGGAGGCATGCGCCAGCGCGTGATGATCGCGATGGCAATGAGCTGCAACCCGAAGATCCTGCTGGCGGATGAGCCGACGACGGCGCTCGACGTGACGATCCAGGCCCAGATCCTCGAGGTCATGGCCCGGCTCAGCCGGGAGTTCGGCACGGCGGTCATCATCATCACGCACAACCTGGGCGTGGTGGCTCGCTACGCCGACCGCGTGAACGTGATGTACGCGGGCAAGGTCATCGAGCGGGCGGATGCGGCCGAGCTGTACGCGAAGCCGAAGCACCCGTACACGGTGGGCCTGCTGAACTCGGTGCCGAGGCTCGATGAGCACCGGCAGGAGAAGCTGATTCCCATCGAGGGCCTGCCGCCCGACCTGGCGCACCTGCCAGAGGGCTGCAGCTTCTACCCGCGCTGCGACTGGCGCACCGACCAGTGCCTCGCGCAGTATCCTGACACCGTCCAGGTGGAAGGGGAGCACCAGGCGGCCTGCTGGGAGTGGCAGAACGTCGGAAGGGAGAGGCCAGTTGTCGCAACAAGCTAGCACCGTCGAAGAGGCCACGATGAGCAACGGGGCGGGGGAGGCCCTCCTTGAGGTCGAGGACCTCGAGGTCTACTTCCCGGTCACCGCCGGCCTGATCATCCAGCGCCGGGTGGCCGACGTGAAAGCGGTCGACGGCGTCACCTTTGACGTGAAGCGAGGCGAGACACTTGGTCTCGTGGGCGAGTCGGGCTGCGGCAAGAGCACGACCGGCAAGGCCATCCTCCAGTTGAACCGCCCAACGGCCGGCACCGTCAACTTCGCGGGGACGGACCTGACGCGCGTGCGCGGGCGTTCCCTGCGGAACTACCGGCGCCGCATGCAGATGATCTTCCAGGACCCGTACGCGAGCCTGAACCCGCGCATGTCGGTCGGCTCCATCGTCTCGGAGCCGATCACCATCCACGGTCTGGCACGCGGGCAGGAGAAGCGCGACCGCGTTCACAGCCTGCTGCAGACGGTGGGCCTGAACCCGTACTTCGCCAGCCGCTACCCGCACGAGTTCTCCGGCGGCCAGCGGCAGCGCATCGGCATCGCCCGGGCGCTGGCGGTGGAGCCGGAGTTCATCGTCTGCGACGAGCCGGTCTCGGCGCTGGACGTTTCGATCCAGGCGCAGATCATCAACCTCCTGCAGGACCTGCAGGAGGAGTTCAACCTCACGTACCTCTTCATCGCGCACGACCTCTCGGTCGTGCGCCACATCAGCGATCGCGTGGCTGTGATGTACCTCGGGCACATCATGGAGCTGACCGACCGCGACACGATCTTCGACGACCCCCTGCATCCCTACACGAAGGCGCTACTTTCGGCGGTTCCGATTCCGGACCCCGAGGTGGAGCGCGAGCGGGAGCGCATCATCCTGCTCGGCGACGTGCCGAGCCCGCTGTCGCCGCCGCCGGGCTGCGTGTTCAACACGCGCTGCCCGATCGCCGTCGACGAATGCCGCGAGCGCGTCCCCGAGTGGCGCAACGTGGGCACGGGAGGCAAGGAGCACTGGGTCTGGTGCCACCGCGTCTAGCGCGCGGCTCACGGAACCAAAACAGAAGGGGTGGCCTTGAGGCCACCCCTTCTCCTTGCCTGCGAGCAGCGTGGTTGGCTAGCCGTCCTGGTTGAGCCAGGACATCATGCCGCGCATCTCAGCGCCAACCTGCTCGACCTGGTGGTTGGCGTCGCGGCGGCGCATGGCGAGGAAGCTGGAGCGACCGGACATGTTCTCGAGGATGAATTCCTTCGCGAACTGGCCGGTCTGGATCTCTTCGAGGATGCGCTTCATTTCGGCGCGGGTCTCGTCGGTGATGATGCGGGGGCCGCGGCTGTAGTCGCCGTACTCGGCGGTGTCGCTGATGGAGTAGCGCATGCGTGCGAGGCCACCCTCGTAGATGAGGTCCACGATGAGCTTGAGCTCGTGCATCGTCTCGAAGAAGGCGCTCTCTGGCTGGTAGCCGGCCTCCACGAGCGTCTCGAATGAGGCCTTGATGAGCGAGGAGAGGCCACCGCAGAGGATGACCTGCTCGCCGAAGAGGTCGGTCTCGGTCTCCTCGAGGAAGGTGGTCTCGAGGACGCCGCCGCGGGTGCCGCCGATGCCCTTGGCGTAGGCGAGGGCGACCTGCTTGGCGACCTCGCTTGAGTCCTGGTGCACGGCCAGCAGGCAGGGCACACCGCCACCCTCGGTGAACACGCGCCGCACGAGGTGGCCGGGGCCCTTGGGGGCGATCATCGTGACGTCGACGAAGTCGGGCGGGTCGATCTGCTGGAAGTGGATGTTGAAGCCGTGGGCGAACATCAGCATCTTGCCCTCGCCCAGTCCCGGCTCGATCGCCTTCTCGTACACCTCGCGCTGGAGATGGTCGGGAATGAGGACCATGATGACATCGGCCTCGCGGGAGACATCCTCGACGGTGCCGACGCGCAGCCCCGACTCCTCGACCGAGCTCCACGAGCGGGAGCCGGGATAGAGGCCGACGCGCACGTCGAGGCCGGAGTCGTGCAGGTTGAGGGCGTGGGCGTGCCCCTGCGAACCGAAGCCGATGACCGCGATCTTGCGGTCTTTCAGCAGCCCCAGATCGGCGTCGTCGTCGTAGTACATCGTGGCCATGCGGGCACTCCTTGTGGGGTTGGGCCGCAGCGGAAGGGCGCGGCGGTTCGGGCGGTTACTTGGGCAGGATCACCTGGCGGCGATGGCGGTCGCGGGCGTACTCGACGAACGGATTGACGCCGATCTCGCGCAGCATCCAGTGCCGCTCGATAACCTGGACCTTGCCCTCGACCACCCGCACCCAGTCGGCGATGCGGGGGCGGGCGGGGTCGATGGCGATCTCGACGGTGGCGTCCTTCTCGCCGGCGACCACGGCCGTGAGGCGGGGGTAGCCGAAGGCGGGGCGGGGCGTCGCCTCGAGCAGGTCGAGCACCGCATCGACACCGGAGACGATTCCGTAGACGGAATCGACAAGGGTGATCTTCTCGTCGAGAGAGTCGACGGCCTCGTCGCGCTCGCCGGCAATGAGCTTCTCATAGAGGCCCCGCACGAGCCTGCGCGTGGAACGGGCCGAGCCGCCGCGGAACTCGTTGGCGGCATCCATGGCCGCGAGGGCGGGCTTGTCGAGCTCGATGTCGCGCATCATGCCGTAGAGGCGACGGTCGACGATCAGGTCGTCCTCGACGCGGGAGATATCGAGCACGCGCTGCTGGAAGGCGCGCCAGTCGTAGCCCTTGGCCTCGATGGTGGCGCGCACGGCGACGGCGCCGCCGTCCTCCACCGCCTCGACCTCGGTGTAGGTGCAATCGGCGTAGCGCTCGAGCAGCTCGTGGTGGAAATCGCGGACGGCCACGCTGTCGCGCAGCATGGGGCTGCGGAACGAGTGGAAGACGACGCCCGGGGCATGCAAGTCCTGGATCTCGTCGAAGCGGTCGAAGTTGATGGCGGTGACGAGCGCCTCGACAACGGCACTGTTGGGCATGAAAGCGGGACACCTCGGGCTGAGCTTGGGCGATTGTACCCCGCGTCACGAACGCGGGACAGGAGCGCCCGGCCTGACGCTGAGGGCGCCGAGCGGTAGCCTTGGCGGCGCCACCCTCCCAGAGAAGCGAGGACACCCGTGACCGAGCCCATCCCCACCCAGGAACGCAACATCCTCACCGAGACCGACGCCACGGCCCGGGCGGAGCGCATCTCCAACTGCCGCTACGAGCTCGCGCTCGACCTGACGAAGGGCGCACCCACGTACCGGGGCGCCGTCACGATCACGTTCGACCAGGGCGGGGGCGGCGACCTGATGCTGAACTTCCGGGGGAAGCGCATCGACCTGCTGGAGCTGAACGGCGAGGCGGTCGACTTCGAGTGGCGGGGGCGGGAGCTGACGCTTCCAGGCTCGGCCCTCGCGGCCTCGAACACGCTGCGCATCGAGTACGAGAACGACTACGACCACGGCGGCGACGGCATCCACCAGTTCATCGACCCGGAGGACGGCGAAGAGTACCTGTACACGAACTTCGAACCGTTCGACGCGCACCGGCTCTTCCCCTGCTTCGACCAGCCCGACATCAAGGCGCGCTACCAGCTGACGGTGACGGCGCCGGCCGAGTGGACGCTGACGGCGAACTCGCAGGAGGTCTCGGCGGAGACGCTCGGGGACGGGCGCATCCGGCGGGTGTACGCGGAGACGCCGCCCTTCAGCACCTACCTGTTTGCGCTGATCGCGGGGCCGTACTACGTGGCCACGGCCAAGCACAGCGGGATTCCGCTCGGGCTGCTCTGCCGGAAGTCGATGGCGCAGTACCTCGACACGGACGAGCTGTTCACGATCACGCGGCAGGGGCTTGATTTCTTCGGGGAGTTCTTCGACTACCCGTACGCGTTCGGCAAGTACGACCAGATCTTCGTGCCCGAGTTCAACCACGGGGCAATGGAGAACGTGGGCGCGGTGACCTTCAACGAGTCGATGGTGTACCGCGATCCGCCCACCGAGAACCAGCGGCGGCGCCGGGCGGAGGTGATCCTCCACGAGATGGCGCACATGTGGTTCGGCAACCTCGTGACGATGAAGTGGTGGAACGACCTCTGGCTGAACGAGAGCTTCGCGACCTACATGTCGTATCTCGCGATGGAGGGGGCGACGCGCTTCCAGTCGGGGTGGCAGGACTTCAACAACGGCATCAAGAACTGGGCCTACCGCCAGGACCAGCTCATCACGACGCACCCGATCGCGGGGACGGTGCGAGACACGGACGAGACGTTCCTGAACTTCGACGGGATCACGTACGGGAAGGGCGCCTCCGTGCTGAAGCAGCTCGTCGCGACCATCGGCATCGAGGGGTTCCGCGAGGGGATGCGGCACTACTTCCGCACGTACGACTACGGGAACGCCTCACTGCACGACTTCCTTGGGGCGCTGGAGGAAGGGAGCAGTCGGGACCTGGGCGAGTGGTCCAGGCTGTGGCTGGAGACGTCCTCCCTGAACACCATCCGGGCCGACTGGGAGAGCGACGGGGAGCGGGTGACACGGCTGGAGTTGAGCCAGACCGCGCCCGTCGATTACCCGACCATCCGGCCGCACACGCTGGAGACGGGCCTCCTGACCGACGACGGAGCCGTCACGGCCATCGAAGCCGTGCCGGCGGTCCTCGAAGGCGAGCGCACCGAGATCGAGGCGGCGCGGGGACAGCCGCGACCGGCGCTCGTCTACCCGAACTTCAACGACCACGCCTACGCCAAAATCGCCCTCGACGACGAGTCGGTGGCCTGGGCGCGGGAGAACATCGAGCGGGTCGGGGACGACCTGCTGCGGCAGCAGCTCTGGTCGACGCTCTGGAGCATGGTGCGCGACCAGCAGCTGAAGTCGACGGACTTCCTCGCGATCGTGCGAGAGAAGATCGGTCTCGAGGAGAACATCGAGCTCGTCGACTCGGTCCTCGGGCACGCGGCCAGTTCGCAGAACAGGTACGTACCGGCCGAGCAGCGTGACACCGAGGCGCACCTCCTGTTCGAGACGGCGCGGGAGGGGCTGCTGGCCGCTTCCGACGGCGACACGCGCATCATCTGGGGGCGGGCGCTCGTGGGCCTGGCCGTGAACCCCGACGACCTCGCCTACGTCGGCCGGCTGGCCGACGGCGAGGACGTCATCGAGGGATTCGAACTCGACCAGGACATGCGCTGGGGGGTGGCCGCCCGCCACGTCGCCTTCGGGCTGCCGGGGGCGGCGGAGCGCGTGGCCGCCGAGGCCGAGCGCGACCCCTCGGACCGCGGCCAGCGGGCGCAGCTTCGCTGCGAGACCGCGGTTCCCGACGCGGCCGTCAAGGCGGAGGCGTGGGAGCGCTTTACGGGCGAGGGGTACGGCTCGCGCTACCTGAACCAGGCGGCGATGAGCGGCTTCAACTGGACGCACCAGGCGGACCTGCTGGCGCCCTACGTCGACGCCTTCTTCGAGCAGGCCGGCGACATCTTCGTGGAGCGCGACCGCGAGTTCGCGACGGTGTTCTACGGGGGGCTCTTCCCGGGCTATCGCGTGGAGCAGGACACGCTCGACCGGGCACAGGCGCTCCTCAGCGAGACGCCCGAGGAGCAGGCGGTCCTCCAGCGCATGCTGCGCGAGTCGATCGACGACCTCGGGCGAGCCATCGCCTGCCGGGCGTTCGCGGCCAGCTAGCCAGCGACTCCGGGGAGGCGCTCGCGCAGGGCCTCGACGAGACGGGCGATGGGGACGCGCACCTGCTCCTGCGTGTCGCGCTCGCGGATGGTGACCGCCTCGTCCTCAAGGGTGTCGAAGTCGACGGTGACGCAGAGGGGCGTGCCGATCTCGTCCTGGCGCCGGTAGCGGCGGCCGATCGACTGCGTCTCGTCGTACTGGGTCATCCAGTGCGAGCGGATGAGGGCGTGGATGCGCTTCGCGGTGGGACTGAGCGTGTTCTTCTTCGAAAGGGGGAGCACCGCCACCTTGATGGGCGCGATCACGGGCGGCAGCTTGAGCACGACGCGCTCGTCGCCCTTCTCGTCGGGCTCGACGGTGTAGTTCTCGAGGAGGGCGACGGCGAGGGTGCGGGTGAGGCCGGCGGCGGGCTCGATCACGTAGGGCGTGAAGCGCTCGCGGGTCTCTTCGTCGAAGTAGGTCAGGTCTTGGCCACTGTGCTCGCTGTGCGCCTTCAGGTCGAAGTCGGTGCGGTTGGCGATGCCTTCGAGCTCGCCCCAGCCCCAGGGGAAGTCGTACTCGATGTCGCTCGTGCCGGCGCTGTAGTGCGAGAGCTCCTCGGGCTCGTGGTCGCGGATGCGCAGGCGGGCGGGGTCGATGCCGATGGTCTCGGCGTACCAGCGCTGGCGCTCGTCGATCCAGTAGCGGTGCCACTCGGCCGCAGCGTCGGGACGGCAGAAGAACTCCATCTCCATCTGCTCGAACTCCAGCGTGCGGAAGATGAAGCGCCCGGGGGTGATCTCGTTGCGGAAGCTGACGCGCGTCTGGGCGATCCCGAAGGGGAGCTTGCGGCGCATGGAGCTGCGCACGTTCTCGAAGTTGACGAACATGCCCTGGGCCGTCTCGGGGGGCAGGTAGGCGATGGAGCCCTCGTCCACGACAGTCCCGACCTGCGTGCTGAACATGAGGTTGAAGAGGCGTGGCTCGGTCAGCTCGCCGCCGCAGCTGGGGCAGCGGAGGTTCCCCTCGGCGTCGCGCTCGGCCTCGCCGTACTGGCCCTCCTCGATGTGGTCGGGGCGGAAGCGCTGGCGGCACTCCTTGCAGTCGACGAGGGGGTCGTTGAACGTCTCGGTGTGACCGCTCGCGATCCAGACCCGGGGGTTCGTCATCATGGCCGCGTCGATTCCGACGACGTCGTCGCGCTCACGCACCATGGCGCGCCACCAGGCGTCGCGGATGTTGCGCTTCAGCTCGACGCCGAGGGGGCCGTAGTCGTAGGCGTTGGCGAAGCCGCCGTAGATTTCTGACGAGGGGAAGACGAAACCCCGGCGCTTGGCCAGGGAGACGATGGTATCGAGGTCGGGTGCGGGCACGGGTGGCTCCAATCTCGCGCTGGCTGCGCAGCCTGGGAAGCTTCACCTTCGCCCAACGGCGAGTTAGGCGCCAGAGTCGAGGGCGGAGACCAGCATCTCGAGGGCGTGCTCGGCGATCTGCTCCATGATCTCGACGCGCGAACCCTCGAAGCGCACTTCCTCGCTGACCGTGCCGTCGGGCCCGGCGACGGCGAAGGAGACGCCGCCGATGGGCCTGGACGTGCGGCCCTTGATGGGGCCGGCCATGCCGCTCTCCGCGACGACGTAGTCGGCGGCGCTGCGCGCAAGCACTGACTCGGCGATGGCGGCGACCGCGACGGGGCTGACGGTGCCGTGCTCGCGCAGGAAGTCGATGGAGACGCCGAGCGTGTCGGGCTTGGAGGGCATGGTGTAGGCGACGAGGCCGCGGTCGAACCACTTCGAGGCGCCGGACACGCTGATGAGCCGGGCCGAGATGAGGCCGCCGGCCGTGCTCTCGGCGACGGCCACGCGCGCGTCCCGCGCCAGGAGGAGCTCGCCGACCCGCGCGGCGAGGGGATCGTTTTCTTGAACGGACATGTTCCGATGCTACGCTGCCGCGATGCCCGAGTACGAGATCACGACCGTCGATTCGTTCACCACGAAGCGCTACGCGGGGAATCCCTGCGGCGTCGTGACGCACGCCGAGGGGCTTGCGCCGGAGCAGATGCAGGCCGTCGCGCGGGAGATGAACCTGAGCGAGACGGCATTCGTCACGCCCTCGCAGGCGGCGGACGTGCGCGTGCGCTTCTTCACGCCAAGGAAGGAGATCCCGCTCGCGGGGCACCCGACGATCGCCACCATGCACGCGCTCGTGGAGGAGGGCCGTTTCGAGCTGGGCGGAGAACCGCGCCGGATCACGCAGGAGCTGAACGTGGGCGTGCTGCCGGTCGACCTCTCGCGCCGGGAGGAAGGGTGCGTGCGCGTGGCCATGACGCAGGCGACACCCGAGTTCCACCAGGAGCTCGACCGCGAGGCATTCGCGGACGTGCTCGGCATCGAGACGCCGGACCTGTTGGCGGGAGCGCCGCCCCAGGTCGTCAGCACGGGGACCCGGCAGGCGATGATCCCGGTGCGGTCGCTGGCCGTGCTGGAGCGCGTGAGTCCCGACCTGGCGCGGCTGGCCGAACTGGAGACGGCGGAGGGGTACTTCAGCACCCACGTGTTCGCGCTGGAGACCCATGACCCGGCGAACCGGGTGCACTCGCGGCACTTCGGGCCGTCGTCGGGGGTCTGGGAGGATCCCGTGACGGGGAGCGCCACGGGCGGGATGGCCGCCTACCTGTGGCGGCACGGCCTCGTGCGGGAAGCGTCCTACACGGTGGAGCAGGGGCACATCATGGGGCGGCCGGGACACGTCGAGGTGGAGGTGGAGGGCGAGGGGGACACGCCCACGACGGTCCGCATCGCGGGCACAGCCGTCACAGTCCTGCGGGGGACGATCACGGTCTAGCCCACCGTCACGGGCAGAGGGCTCTGCTACGCTGCCCGCCATGAGCCGGACGGTGGACATGGCCGGGGCCGAGCGGCTGCTGCTTGAGGCGGACTTCGAGGACGTGAAGCTGCTGTGGTCCTCCAGCAACTACGTCTACCTGGCGAAGCTGTGCGCGGGCGACGGGCAGGAGATCGCGGCCGTCTACAAGCCAGAGTCGGGCGAGACGCCGCTGTGGGACTTCCCCACGGGCACCCTGTACGCGCGCGAGGTGGCGGCCTACCAGCTCGCGCAACTGCTCGGCTGGTCGTTCATCCCGCCGACGGTGGTGCGGGAGGGGCCGCAGGGGGTGGGGTCGCTGCAGCTCTACGTCCCGCACGACCGCGCCTCGCACTTCTTCGAGCAGCGCGATGATCCGGCGCTCGTGCCGCAGCTCCAGCGCATGGCGGTGTTCGACTTCGTGGCCAACAACGCCGACCGCAAGGGGGGCCACAGCCTGCTCGACGAGCAAGGGCGGATCTGGGGCATCGACCACGGCCTCTGCTTCCACCGCGAGTACAAGATGCGGACGGTGATCTGGGACTGGGCGGAGCAGCCCATCTCGGACGAGTGGCTTTCGGACGTGGAGCAGGCAGCGCTGGCGGTCGCGGGGGACGAAGAGGAAACCGAAGCGCTAAGAGACCTCCTCTCCCGTGACGAGGTCGAAGCGCTGCTGGGTCGGGCGGACCGGCTCCTGCGGACGCGAGCCATGCCCACCCCGGGACCGCACCGGAGCTACCCCTGGCCGCTGGTCTGAGGGCTGCTAGTCCGGGAGTTGCAGGAGCTGGAGGGTGTTGCCGTCGGGGTCGGCGAAGGTCGCGACCCAGCCGCCCCAGCGCTCCTGCTCGGGAGGACGCGAGAACTCGACGCCCCGCTCCACCAGCCGCCGGTGCGTGGCCTCGATATCGGACACGTTGAAGTGGACCATGATGCGCAGGGGGTCGCGGGCGGGACCGTGGACCTCGTCGTGGGCGGCGACGCTGAGGCGGAAGCCGCCCCACTCGAAGTTGGCGAAGGTTGCCCGCTCGCTGCGGGGCGCCAGGCCGAGCACGTCGCGGTAGAAGGCGAGCATTTCGGGGTAGCGGTCCGTCCAGATGATGACGCCCGCCACGCCCTCGATGTCCGCGCCCCTATCGCCAGCCATGGTGTCAGGCGACGGCCTGGTAGGTGCGGCCGTCCTCGCCGGCGACGGCGCGTCCGAGGCCGGGGAAGGGGAAGTGGCCGCTGGCGATGAGGGCGCCCTCCTCCTCGATGCGGGCCATGAGCGCCTTGCGGCTGGCCGCCGAGGCGACCTTGTCGACGTCGGCGCCGGCGCACCAGCCGTCCTCGCGCACCTGCACGGGCTGGTGGGCGGCGTCGCCGATGAGGTAGGCGCGCTCGCCACCGCTGGCGAGGACGAAGGAGACGTGGCCGGGGGTGTGGCCGGGCGTCGGGACCGTCACCAGCTCACTCGTGACGGCGTGCTCGCCCTCGACCAGGTCGAGGAGGCCCGCCGCCTCGATCGGCCCGAGGACGTTGTCGTACTGGGCGGCGGCGCGAAGCTCGTCGCTGGCCGTCCAGTAGTCCCACTCGGTCTGCTGGACGACGTGGCGGGCGTTGGGGAAGAGGGGGACGGCGGCGCCGTTCTCGTCGATGGTGGTCCAGCCGGTGTGGTCGAAGTGGAGGTGGGTGTAGACAACCGTGTCGACATCCGCGGGATTCACGCCCGCTTCCTCCATGACGGAGGGGAGGGCGGGGTCCTCTTTCAGGGGCATGGGCGCGGGACGCCCGCCGAGACCGGTATCGACGAGGACGGTCGAGCCTTCGCTCACCACGAGCCAGGCGCCGAGGTTGAGCGTGAGGTTGCCGTCGCCGTCGAGGAACTCGCCGTAGTCCGCCCAGGCGTCGGCAGGAACGTCGGGATAGAACATCGACGGGGGCATCGCCGCCCAGCTGTCCTGCAGCGCGATGATCTCGGCGTTGCCGACTTGCCGGCGCTGGAACTGCCCCATCTCCGTCCTCCCTGCCGGCTGTCGCCGGCGCGGGCAGTATGTGACGGCGCGCCGCCCCGCGTCTATGGGCCGCGCCTCGACCGCTAGAATGCCTCCGTGGGCGACGTGGTAGGGGAAGCGATCGCGGCCGGGCGGGACTTCGCGCTGGGCGAGGTGACGGTGGCATTCCGGGGCGGTCGCGTTGAGCTGGCAGGGCCGTCGCGAGGGGCTTCACCGGTCGAGCTGGAAGGCGCCATCGAGGCCCTTCGGGAGCACCTCCGCTTCGACGAGCACAGGCGTTACCGTCCGCTGAGCGGCGCGCGCACGATGCCGGGGAACTGGCGCATCTCGCTACCTGAAAGCCTAGCCGAAGCGGCAATTGAAACGATCTACCCGCAGGCGTTGCTTCACCAGGAGCAGGCGGCGCGCGGGGCGCTTCGGATCGTTGCCTTCGACGAGGTGGTGGCGCGACAGCGGGGCCGGTACCGGGTCGCGGGGCAACTGGACGAAGGAGGCCGGGAACGCGCGCGGGAGGCCCTGTGCGGACGTTGCGTGCGGACCCCGGTGTGGGCCGGCGGGACGGACGAGGACGGCCACATTCCCTGCCCAGAGCCGTGCAGCGTCATGGTCGCGCTGTGCCGGGAAGCAGCGTTGTGGCAGGAGGACCCACCGTCGGCCGCCAGCCCGGACCCGGCAGTGCCGTTCGCCGACTTCTCGACACCTGGGAACGAGGTGCGCGAGGCGTACCTCGCGCGAACGCCCGCGGAGGTCGCCCATGGATAACGCCGAGCTGCGGGAGCGCGCGGGCGCGCTCTTCCCCGGCGGCGTCTCCAGCCCTGTGCGCTCCTTCCGCGCCGTACCCGATGAGCCGGTGCCCATCGTGAGGGCGTCGGGCGCTCGGCTGCACGACGCCGAGGGCGGGGAGTACATCGATTATGTCGCGGCCTACGGGCCGCTCATCCTCGGGCACGCGCATCCGGCGGTGGTGAAGGCGGTCGGGCAGGCGGCGGCAGGCGGCACAGCCTTCGGAGCCCTCTCGCCGGGGGAGGTGGAGCTGGGGAGGCGGATCCAGGAGGCGACGGGGCTCGAGCGGCTGCGCTTCGTCAACTCAGGCACGGAAGCGACGATGACGGCCATCCGGCTGGCGCGGGCGGCCACGGGGCGCGACATCGTCGTGAAGTTCGACGGGTGCTACCACGGCCACAGCGACGGCCTGCTGGTGAAGGCGGGGAGCGGTGTGGCGACGCTGGGCCTGAGCGACTCGGCGGGGGTGCCGGAGTCGATCGCGGCGGGGACGGGGGTGCTTCCCTACAACGACCCTGATGCGCTCTCGGAGTGGTTCCGCGAGCACGGCGACGAGACGGCAGCGGTCATCGTCGAGCCGGTGGCGGGGAACATGGGCGTCGTGCCGCCAGGGGAGGCGTTCCTGGAGGCGCTCCAGGCCGTTCCGAAACAGCACGGAGCGCTGCTCATCAACGACGAGATCATCACGGGATTCCGGCTGCGGTACGGGCTCAGCGGGCTCCTCCCGGGGGCGGACCTCGTCTGCCTGGGGAAGGTGATCGGCGGCGGGCTGCCGGTGGGGGCGCTGGGGGGGCGGGCCGAGCTGATGTCGCAGCTGGCGCCTGAGGGGCCCGTCTACCAGGCGGGCACGCTCAGCGGGAACCCGCTGGTGATGGCCGCGGGCGCCGCTACCCTCGACGTCCTCTGCGACGGGCGACCCTACGCGCGCGTCGAGGAGCTGGCGCAGTACCTCGAGAACGGCCTGGGCACAGGCATCCGGCGGGCCGAGGCAGACGCCTGCGTCGTGCGGCGGGGATCGCTGCTGTCGCTCTTCTTCCGCTCGACGCCGCCGCGCGACTACGCGGAGGCGTCGGGTTGCGACAGCGACACGTTCGCGCGATTCCACCAAGGGATGCTGACCCGCGGCGTGATGCTGGCCCCGTCGCAGTTCGAGGCGTGGTTCGTTTCGGCGGCGCACACGGAGGCGGACATCGACCGGACCGTGCGGGCCGCCGCCGAGGCGTTGCGCGAGGCGAGTCCCGGGCCGGTCGCGAGCAGCGGCGGATCGTGACGGCGCTCCGCATCGGGACGCGCGCGAGCCGGCTCGCGCTCCAGCAAACGGAGCTCGTGGCCGCCCGCCTGCGCCGGACGGCGCCGGACGTCGCCATCGAGGTGGTCGAGATCACGACGGCGGGCGACCGGGACCGCACGAGCCCGCTGACCTCGGGAGAGGGCGCGGGGTGGTTCACCTCGGCGATCCAGGAGGCGCTGCTGGCGGGAGAGGTGGACGTGGCGGTCCACAGCTACAAGGATCTGCCGACGGCGCGGCCGGAGGGGCTCGTCATTGCCGCCGTGCCGGAGCGGGCCGACCCGCGCGACGCGCTCGTGGCGCGCGACGGAGGCACGCTGGCGGAGTTGCCGGAGGGCGCGGTCGTGGGCACGAGCAGCCCTCGTCGCGCCGCGCAGACGCTGGCGATACGCCCCGACCTCGAGCTGCGCCCCATCCGGGGGAACGTCGAGACGCGGCTGGAGAAGGTCGACGCGGGCGAGTACGACGGGGCGCTGTTCGCCATCGCGGGGCTGGAGCGGCTGGGGTTGGAGGGGCGCGCGAGTCACGTGTTCGGTTTCGAGGAGATGCTGCCCGCACCGGCGCAGGGGGCGCTCGCCGTCGAATGCCGCCGCGACGACGCCGCCACGCTGGGGCTGCTCACCGCCATCGACGACGGGGATCTGCGGCGGCTGGTGTCGGCGGAGCGGGCCTTCCTGGCTGCGCTCGAGGCGGGGTGCAGCTACCCCGCGGCCGCCTACGCGGAGAGTTTCGGCACGACCCTGAAGCTGCACGGGCTGGTCGCTCCCGAGGGGGTCATCGTGCGCTCCCGGGTGGGAGGACCGATGGACGCGGGACCGGGGCTCGGGCGTTCGCTGGCGAGGGAGCTGCTGGCGCTCGCCGAGCAGCAGGGAGCGTGAGCCGCTAGCCGACGCGCACGATGAGCGCGTCGCCCTGGCCGCCACCGCCGCAGAGAGCGGCCGCCCCCAGGCCCCCACCGCGCCGCCTGAGCTCGTTCACGAGCGTCACCACCAGCCGGGCGCCGGTGGCGCCGATCGGGTGGCCCAGCGCCACCGCTCCGCCGTTCGGGTTCACGTGGCCGGGGTCGAGATCGAGCATCCGGGCCGACCAGAGCGCGACTGAGGCGAAGGCTTCGTTGATCTCGATGACATCGAGGTCCGACGCGTTCAGGTCGGCGCGTTCGAGCGCGGCGTCGATGGCCTGGGCGGGACGCTCGTGCAGGGTCGCGTCGGGGCCGGCGATCTGGCCGTAGGCGACGATCTCGGCGAGGGGCTCGGCGCCGAACTCGGCGGCGGCGGACTCGCTCGCGACGATGACCGCCGCGCCGCCGTCGCTGATCTGCGAGGCGTTGCCGGCGGTGGTCGAACCCTCCGGCGTGAAGACGGGCCGGAGCCGTCCGAGGGACTCGGCGGTGGCATCGTCGCGGATGCCCTCGTCCTGCTCGACGCGCACGGTCTGGCCGCGCCGGGCGGGCACATCGACGGGGACGACTTCGGCGGCGAAGTAGCCGCTGTCGCGGGCTGAGCCGGCGCGCTGGTGGCTCGCCGCCGACCACTCGTCCTGCTCCTCCCGGGAGATGCCCAAGGCCTCGTTCTTGAGGTCGGCGGATTCGCCCATGGAGCACTCGTCGAAGGCGCACCAGAGGCCGTCGTGCTGCATGGCGTCGACGAGCGGTCCGTGGCCCAGGCGACCGCCCCAGCGGGCATCGGGGAGCAGGTAGGGCGCGTTCGTCATCGACTCCATCCCTCCGGCGACGACGACGGAGGACTCGTCGAGCCGGATCGAGCGGTCGGCCATGGCGATGGCGGTGAGGCCGGAGAGGCAGACCTTGTTGACGGTGGTCGCAGGGACGGTCATGGGGATGCCGGCGCCGCTGGCGGCCTGTCGCGCCGTGATCTGGCCGGCGCCGGCCTGCACGACGTGCCCGAAGATCACCTCGTCGACGGCATCGGGCGCGACGGAAGCGCCCTCCAGGGCGCCGCCAATGGCGGCCGCGCCGAGCGCCGTCGCGGGGAGGGGCTTGAACGCCCCGCCGAAGCGTCCGATGGGGGTTCGCGCCAGGCCAACGATGACCGACTTCATGGCATGTCTCCTGTATTCGCCCACGACTGTACGCGGACTGTACGCGAGCGATGGCAAAGCGGGTGTCCGAGCGGTAGGGTTCGCGCGATGAGTCCGGTTGCGATCGTCACGGGCGCCGGTTCCGGGATCGGGAGAGCTGTCTCACTGGCCTTGCTGCGCGAGGGGTATTCGGTCGCGCTGGCCGGGCGTCGGGCGCAGACGCTGCGGGCCGCGATCGCCGAGGCGGGCGCGGACGGCGACCGCGCCATCGCCATCACGACGGACGTGCGCGAGCCGGCGTCCGTGCGCGAGCTGTTCGACTGGACGGTGGAGCGCTTCGGCCGGCTGGATGTGCTCTTCAACAACGCCGGGATCGGCGCGCCCCCGCGGCCGCTGGAGGAGCTCACCTTCGAGCAGTGGCAGGCAGTGGTCGAGACGAACCTGACGGGGGCGTTCCTCTGCACGCAGGAAGCCTTCCGGGTGATGAAGGCGCAGGACCCTCGGGGCGGGCGCATCATCAACAACGGCTCCATTTCGGCCACCACGCCCCGGCCGAACTCCGCGCCGTACACGTCGACGAAGCACGCGATCACGGGCCTGACGAAGTCGACGGCGCTCGACGGGCGGCAGTACGACATCGCCTGCGGGCAGATCGACATCGGGAACGCGACCTCGCCGATGACGGCGAAGATGGAGCGGGGCATGCCTCAGCCCGACGGCAGCGTGCGCCCAGAGCCGACGATGGACGTCGAGAACGTGGCGAAGGCGGTGCTCTACATGGCGAGCCTGCCCCTCGACGCAAACGTGCTCACGCTCACGGTCATGGCGACGCAGATGCCGTTCGTGGGTCGCGGCTAGGCAGTGAGGACGCACGGCCTGGTACTGGTGCTGCTCGGCGTCGCCGCAGTGGCGCTCACGGGGTGCTACTGGGAAGAGGAGAAGGCCTGTCCGGAAGGCACGGACAGGTGGACCGAATACCAGCTCTTCTTCGGGCTGAGCCAGGGTAACGGCGGTTCCGTCTCCGAGGAGGAGTGGCGGGCGTTCCTCGCGGACACGGTCACGCCGCGCTTCCCGGACGGGCTCACCGTGATCTCGGGGAACGGGCAGTGGCGCGACTCGAGCGGCGAGATCCTGCGGGAAGGGAGCAAGCTGCTCATCGTCTACGCCCCGCCGGGCGACGAAGGGCGACGCGCGATCGACGAGATTTCGGAGGAGTACGAGCGCCGCTTCGACCAGGAGAGCGTGCTGCGGGTGATCGGTAGCGCCTGCGTCTCCTTCTCCTGACGTGGCCCGGCTGCGCTAGGATCGAACGTGTCGAGCGCCCCGCATTCCCCCAGCTCCGAGCCATTCCCACCGGTTGAGCGCGCCTTTGTCGAGGTTGCGGTCAACAGCGGGCAGCCGGCGCTGCACCCGTTCACCTACGCGCGCCCAGAGGGGTTGGAGGTGCGGCTGGGGCAGGCGGTGTTCGTGCCCTTCGGGAGCCGGCTGCTCCAGGGCGTGGTGCTCGGGGAGACGGACACGCCACCGGAACAGGAGGCGCGTCCCGTCGAGGCGATGGCCGACCCCCGGCCGGTGCTCGACGGACCCCACCGGGAGCTCGCGCGGTGGCTCAGCGAGCAGTACCTGGCGCCGCTCTGGGACTGCGTCACGACCTGCCTGCCATCGGGGTACGGGCAACGCTCGGTGACGGTCGTCTCGCCCGTGGACGTTCCCCTGCTGCTGCCCAGCGACCCCGGCGACCAGCGGATCCTCCGGTACCTCGCCGAGAACGGGCAGACGGCGCTCGACACCCTGCGCGAGTCGCTCGGATTGGTACCCATGGACCAGCTCCAGCGGCTGCAGGAGAGCGGCCACCTGACGGTCACGCAGGGACTCTCGCGGCCTGCCGGGCGCCCCCGTATGGAACGTCGCGTGGCGCTGGCGGCGGAGCCCGAATTCGCGCGGCGGCACGCGGCCGAACTCGCCGAGCGAACGCCGCGGTCGGTGGCGGCCCGCATCCTGGAGCGGCTGGCGGAGGCGCGGGACACGACGCTCACCGAGATCCGCGAGCTGGGGGCGCAGCGCCGCCACCTCGATGAGCTGGCGGCGGGCGGGTGGCTGCGCGAGTACGAGGAGCGGGTCGAGCGCGACCCCATCGCGGAGCGGCTGCCGGAGGCGCTTCCGCCCGCGACGCTCACGGAGGCGCAGGCGGAGGTTGTGGAGGCGATCGCAGGAACTCCCGGGGAGTACCTGCTGCACGGGGTGACGGGGTCGGGGAAGACGGAGGTGTACCTCGAACTGGCGCGGCGGACGCTGGAGGCAGGGGGCGGGGCGATCGTGCTCGTCCCCGAAATCTCGCTGACGCCGCAGGCTATCCAGCGCTACGGGGAGCAGTTTCCCGCCGAGATCGCGGTGCTGCACTCGAGCCTCAGCACGGGGGAGCTGTACGACCAGTGGTACCGCATCCAGCGGGGGGAGGCGCGGCTGGTGGTGGGATCGCGCAGCGCGGTGTTCGCGCCCGTGCGGAACCTCGGGTTGGTGGTGCTGGACGAGGAGCATGAATGGACCTACAAGCAGGTCGACCCCCAGCCCCGCTACCACACCCGCGACGTGGCCGCGGAGCTGCGCCGCCTGACGGGGACGACGCTCGTGCTGGGGAGCGCGACGCCCGACGTGACGACCTACCACCGCGCGGAGGTGGGCGGCATCACGCGCCTCGACCTGTCGTCGCGGGTGATGCCGCTGGAGGGGGGCGAGACGCAGCCGGTGCCGCTCCCGGACATCACCGTGGTCGACATGCGGGAGGAGCTGAAGGCGGGCAATCGGGGGGTGTTCAGCGTGCCCCTGCGGAACGCGCTGCGGCGGGCGCTGGAGGAAGAGCAGCAGTCGATCCTGTTCGTGAACCGGCGGGGGGCGGCGCGGTTCCTGTTATGTCGCGCCTGCGGATACCTGCCAACGTGCCCCTCGTGCTCGCTGGCGATGGGGCTCGATACGCGAGACCCGCTCCACCCGCTCGTCTACTGCCACCACTGCGGGCGCAGCCGCACGCAGGAGACGACCTGTCCCGAGTGCGGCAGCGCGCGCTACCGGCCGTTCGGGGTGGGCACGCAGCGCATCGAGGAGGAAGCGAAGCGGGCCTTCCCCCGCGCTCGCGTGGCGCGCTGGGACAGCGACGCGGCCAGCCGCAAGGGAAGCCACGAGCGAATCCTGCAGACGCTGGAGGCGCGGGAGGTCGACATTCTCGTGGGAACGCAGATGCTGGCGAAGGGTCTCGACCTGCCCGCCATGACAGTCGTAGGGGTGGTGGACGCGGATGTGGGACTGAGCCTTCCGGACTACGTCGCGCACGAGCGCACGTTCCAGCTCCTGAGCCAGGTGGCGGGGCGGGCGGGGCGGCGGGAGCGCCAAGGCGAGGTGTACATCCAGACGTACGAGCCGGAGGCGCCGCCCATCCGCGCCGCCGCCGAGCACGACTACCACGGGTTCTTCACCCACGAGGCGCAGCACCGGCGACGGGCCAGCTACCCGCCGTTCGCGCGGCTGGCGCGGCTCACGTACCGGCACGGGAACCAGGAACGGGGCCTGGAGCACGCCTCGCAGATGGCCACCGACCTGCGGACGCGACGCGACGCCGCGGGCTGGCCCGACCCGGACGTGCTGGGCCCCACGCCCGCCTACGTGCGGCGTGTCCGGGGGGAGTACCGCTGGCACATCCTCCTGCGGGGCCGGGATCCACGGGCGCTGCTGGAACAGGTCACGCTGGGGCGGCGCTGGAGCGTGGATATCGACCCGGTCAGCCTTCTCTAAACCTTACCTTTCCCTATTGTGTTGACGTGGGCTCTGCTATCCTCGGGCCTGCCCGTGTAGCGTACCTGTGCACGGCGAGGCTTCATGCAGCGAGATATCGGTTCCTGGCGCCGAATCGCACTTATCTTCCCCGGTCAAGGCTCCC
The DNA here is from genome assembly GCA_022826585.1 of Dehalococcoidia bacterium. Classification (GTDB taxonomy): domain Bacteria; phylum Chloroflexota; class Dehalococcoidia; order Tepidiformales; family Tepidiformaceae; genus UBA2991. The sequence goes on along the minus strand of JAJDUR010000106.1, from coordinate 50,719 downwards.
ATAGCGTCGGCATGGGCGAGCGGCTCTATCACGCCTCGCGCGCGGCGCGGGAGGTGTTCCGGCGCGCGGACGAGGTACTTGAGACGAAGCTGTCGAAGCTCTGCTTCGAGGGGCCGAAGGAAGAGCTCGAACGGACCATCAACCAGCAGCCCGCGACCTTCGTGATCTCGATGGCGTGGCTCGAGGCGCTCAAGGAGCGCTGGGCCGCGCTCGACCAGCGGCTGCAGCCGCACGTGCTTGCCGGACACTCGATGGGCGAGTTCACGGCCGCAGTGGCGGCGGGAGCGCTCGAGTTCGAGGAAGGCCTGTTGCTCGTGCGTGAACGCGGTCGGGCCATGGACCAGGCCGGCCAGGAGAACCCCGGCGGCATGGCTTCCATCCTCGGCCTCTCGGAAGAGCGCGTCTTCGCCATCTGCGACGAGGCGACCGGCGACGACGGCTACGTCGGCGTCGCGACGCTGAACTGCGAGGGACAGAACGTCATCTCGGGAGCCATCGAACCGCTGAAGCGCGCCATGGAAGCGGCCCAGGCCAGCGGCGCGCGCAAGGTCGTGCGGCTCCCAATCACGATCGCCTCCCACTCGCCGCTCATGCAGCGCGCCAGCGAGACCATGAGCGGCTGGCTCGATCGCTTCCCGCCGGGTGAGCCGGAAGCGCCGGTGGTGGGGAACATCAACGGCGACGTGATCCGCTCGCGCGCCGAGCTGCACGCCGAACTGCGCGACCAGCTGACATCGGTGGTGCGCTGGCAGCGTGGCGTGGAACGCATGCAGGAACTGGGGGCCGACCTGTTCGTCGAGGTCGGGCCCGGGAACGTGCTTACCAAGCTGGTGCGTCGGATCGACCCGAAGACGAACGTCGTGAGCCTGAGCGACGATCGCACCGGCCTGCTGAGCGAGCGCTTCGACGCGGTCGAGAGCGCTATCCGGTGAACCGCCCGCGCGTAGTCGTTACGGGCGTCGGCGCAGTCACTCCGGCCGGGAACACGGCCGAGGCGACGTGGCAATCGGTCCTGGACGGGCGCAGCGGCGTCGGTCCCATCACCCTGTTCGACGCAGAGCCCTTCCCCGTCCGCATCCAGGCGGAGGTGAAGGACTTCGAGATCGACGAGCGCATCGACGCCAAGCAGCGGCGCCACATGAACCGGGGCGTGCGCTTCGCCATGAACTCCGTACTCGAAGCGCTCGACGACAGCGGTCTTGCGATCACCGAGGAGAACTCGGAGGACGTCGGCATCATCTTCGGAAACGGTGGCGGCGGTTACGAGGAGATGCGGGCCGGACAGGAGACCCTGGACAACCGGGGCCCACGGCGCGTCTCGCCGTTCCTCGTCGCGAACTTCATCGTCGATGCGGCCAGCGGCCACATCTCCATCCACACAGGTGCACGCGGCCCAAACGTGGCTGTCGTGAGCGCCTGCGCGACCGGCGCGGCGGCCATCGGGGCGGGCACGCAGGCGATCCAGCGGGGCGAAGCCGTGGCGGTCATCGCCGGGAGTTGCGAGTCGGTGCTGGTTCCGCTGTTCCACGCGACGTGGTGCTCGATGCGAGCGCTCGCCAGCGACAACGAGAACCCCGCCCGCGCCGTCAAGCCGTTCGACCTGAACCGCGACGGCTTCGCCGCAGGGGAGGGCGCGGGCACGGTGATCCTCGAGGAGTACGAGCACGCGCGGGCGCGCGGGGCGCGCATCTACTGCGAGGTGCTCGGTTCGGGCACCTCGAACGACGCCTACGACATGATCGCGCTCGACGAGGCGGGGCGAGGGCTGCGCCGCTCGATCCTGGGCGCCCTGCGGGAGTCCGGGATCGAGGCCAGCGAGATCGACTACATCAACCCCCACGGCAGCGGCACGAAGCTGAACGACCGCATCGAGACGCTCGTCGTGAAGGAGCTCATGGGCGAGGCCGCGTACGAGGCCTCAATGAGCTCGATCAAGCCAGTGACCGGGCACGGGATGGCGGCGGCGGGTTCGATCGAGGCGATCGCCTGCATCCTCGCCATTCGCGACCAGAGGGTGCCCCCGACCATCAACTACACCACGCCGGACCCCGAGTGTGACCTCGACTATGTGCCTAACGCGGCGAAATCCCGCCCTGTGCGCACGGCGATGAGCACTTCGGTCGGGCTCGGCGGCCACAACGCCGCGGTGATCTTCCGCGCCATGAACGGAGCGGCTTGATGCGCAAAGCGCTGGTCACGGGAATCGGGGCGGTCACGCCCGTCGGGCTCACGGCGCCGGAGTCGTGGCGCAACCTGGTCGCGGGAACGTCGGGCATCGGACCGATCGAGGCGTTCGACGCGAGCGACCTGCCCGTCCGCATCGCGGGCGAGGTGACGGGCTTCAAGCCGGACAGCATTGACTCGAAAGCGGCGCGGCGGATGTCGCGCTTCGCCCAGTTCTGCGTGGCGGCGGCGCACGAGGCCGCGGAGGACGCGGGTCTCGAGCTGACGGACGAGGAGCGCCCGCGCGCGGCCGTGGCGATGGCCACCGGCGCCGGGGGCGTTCTGAACACCTTCCTCGAGACGGAAACCTACATCGAGAAGGGGCCGGCGAGGGTGAGCCCGTTCTTCGTGCCGCTGATGGCGCCGAACATGGGCGCCTGCCAGGTAGGGATGCAGCTCGGCCTGCGAGGCCCGACGCTCGCCTCGACGGCCGCCTGCGCCAGCGGGCTCTACAGCTACATCGAAGCAAAGGCCTTCATCGAGAGCGGCCTGGCCGACGTGGTCGTCGCCGGGGGCGGCGAAGCGGCGCTGCACCCCGTTTCGGTTGCGGGACTGGCGAACATGAAGGCGCTCAGCCGCCGCAACGACGACCCCGAAGGGGCTTCGCGCCCCTTCGACCGCGACCGCGACGGATTCGTCTTCGGCGAGGGCGCCTCGGTGTTCGTGGTCGAGTCGGAGGAGCGGGCGCGGAAGCGGGGGGCGCGGGTCTACGCCGAGATCGCAGGCGGCGCGCTGAGCAGCGACGCGTACCACATCACGGCGCCGCGCGACGACGGCAGCGGCGCGGCGCAGGCGATGACCTCGGCGCTGGAGGCGGCGGGGATGGCGCGCGAGGCGATCGACTGCATCTCGGCGCACGGAACGGGCACGCCCCTGAACGACGTGTCGGAGACCCTGGCGATTAAGGTCGCCTTCGGCGACCACGCCCGGTCGGTGGCAATCAGCGCAACGAAGTCGATGGTCGGGCACCTGCTGGGCGGGGCGGGAGCGGTGGGGGCGATGGCGGCAGTGCTTTCGGTGGCGGAGGGCACGGTGCCTCCAACCATCAACCTGGAGAACCCGGACCCGGAGTGCGATCTCGACTACGTCCCGAACGAAGCCCGCGAGATGACCGTGAACGCCGCGATGGTCAACGGCTTCGGCTTCGGCGGCCAGAACGGCAGCGTGATCTTCAAGCGCTACGAGGGCTGACCGGGAGCGAGCGAGCGCAGACGCTCGACGATCTCCGGGAGCTGTTCCAGCACGTAGTCGATCTGCTCGTCCGTGTTTCCCTTGCCCACGGTGAGGCGGAGCGAGGCGTGGGCAAGGTCGTCGTCGATGCCCATGGCGGTCAGCACGTGCGAGGGCTCCAGCGAGCCGGTGGTGCAGGCGCTCCCGGAACTGGCTGCGACCTCGACCATGTCCAGCCCGAGCAGGACGCTCTCGCCCTCGACGTTGCGGAAGCAGCAGCTGAAGTTGTTGGGCAGCCGGCGGTCCGGGTCGACGGGACCGGTGACGACGGTGTCGGGAACGAGCTCGGGAAGCTCGAAGAGGAGGCGGTCGCGGAGGCGGCGGTAGTGGGCGACGCGCTCGTCGCGCTCGTTCCAGGCGAGCTCCATGGCGGCGGCGAGGCCGAAGGCGCCGGCGACGTTCTCGGTGCCGGCGCGGCGCTCGCGTTCCTGCGAGCCGCCCAGCATCTGGGGCTGCCACGGCGTCCCCCGGCGCACGTAGAGCAGGCCCGCGCCCTTCACGCCGTAGAGCTTGTGGGAGGCGAGGCTGAGGAGGTCGACGCCCAGCGCTTCCGGCGTTATGTCGATGGAACCGGCTGCCTGCACGGCGTCGGTGTGCACGACGATGTCGGGGTTGCGCGCCTTCGCGAGGGCAGCCGCCTCCGCCACCGGCTGGAGCGTGCCCACCTCGTTGTTGGCGGCCATGAGGGTGAGCACGGTCGTCCCGGGCCCGACGGCCTCCTCGAGGGCGGCGAGGTCAACACAGCCGTCGGAGTCGACGGGGAGGTAGGTAGCGCGGAAGCCCTCGCGTTCGAGCTGTTCGACGGTGTGGAGAACGGCGTGGTGCTCGACCTGGCTCGTGACGATGTGGTCGCCGCGGCCACGCTCGCGCTGGGCGAGGGCGGCGCCGCGGATGGCGGCGTTGTCGGACTCGGTGCCGCCGCTCGTGAAGATGATCTCGCCGGGGTCGCCGCCGAGGAGGCGGGCGCAACGGGCGCGGGCCTCGTCGAGCCAGCGGTGAGCGGTCTGTCCCTCGAGGTAGATGGAGGAGGGATTGCCCCAGTCGCGGGAGAAGACGGGCCACATCGCTTCGAGGACGCGGGGGTCGGGGGGCGTGGTGGCGGCGTGGTCGAGGTAGACGCGCTCCATGCTTCCCTCCCGGTGACAGGCTGCGCGGCGCAGGCCGGGGTCTCTTGGTATACTTTAGCGGCGCCCGGCGTTCGTGCGCCGGATTTGTATGCGAACCACCCCGAAGGAGTGCCCATGACGACCGAAGCCACAACCCAGACCGAGCTCGTCACCATTACCGATGCGGCCATCGAGAAGGCCAAGGCGCTCCTGGAAGCGCGCGACCTTCCCGAGGGCGCGCTGCGCGTATTCGTGGCCGGCGGCGGCTGCTCGGGCTACCAGTACGGCATGGCCCTCGCCCGCTCAACCGAGGAAGACGACCTCGTCCTGGAACGGGGCGGCGTGCGTATCGTGGTCGACCCCGAGAGCGCGCAGTATCTCGACGGCGCCGAGATCGACTACGTCGACGAGGTGATGAAGAGCGGCTTCAGCATCTACAACCCGAACGCGACGAAGAGCTGCGCCTGCGGGTCCAGCTTCCAGACGCAGGACGGGAGCGGCGAAGCGCGGCCCTGCGGCCACTAGGTTTCGTCTCGGTCAGCAACGTCGAAAGGGGCGCGGAAGCGCCCCTTTCTCGTGTCCGGCATCGAGCGACCGCTACAGGACGTTGCGCATCAGCTCGACGTGGGTGGTGAGGAAGGCCATCGCTTCGCGGGTGGCGCGGCGGAAGCGGGCGAATTCGGAGTCCTGCAGGGCGAGGTCGTCGAAGCGTTCGAGCTCGGCCATCGAGTCGAACTCGCCGGCGATGGCAATGGCGTTGGTACCGCCGGAGAGGGCGGTCCAGACGCTGGTGGTCGCATCGATGCCGCGTTCGGCCTGGTACTGGAGCGCTTCCGACAGCGAGAGCACGAACTCGCGTCCCTTGCCGGGCAGGACCTCGCCCGTCATGAGACGGAGGAAGCGCCGGGGGGCGGTCGCCTCTTCGGCGGAGATGAGGCCCTCGGAGTGGTAGGAGAGGCGGTGGATGGAGGCGTCCGTGCGGCCGGGGAGGAGGTGGCGGTCGACATCGGCCCAGATGCCGGCGAAGGTCGAGTCCTGGATGGCGAGGTCGTTGAGCCGTTCGAGCTCCTCGAGGGTGTTGAAGTCCATCACGATGGAGACGGCGTTCGTGGGACCGGTCATCGCCGCCCAGAGGGCGGTGCGCGCCCGGATCCCGCGATTGTCCTGGTGCTCGAAGGCGACACGCGCGGCCGCGAGTAACTCGGCGGTCTGGCCTCGCTCGACAATGCCGCGGATCAGGCGCCGGTACATACGCGCTCCCGGCCGCGAACGGCTGGCGCCAGTGTAGCAGCCGCGCTCACCGGCCCTTGAACTCGGGGTCGCGGCGCTCGAGGAAGGCAGCCATACCCTCGCGGAAGTCCTCGCTGGTGAACATGGGGCGGAGCTGCAGGTAGGTGTGGTCGACGGCCGTCTCGAAGGTCTCGTCCATCCCCAGGCGCATCATGCGCTTGGTTGCCTGCACGGAGTAAGGCGCGTTGCTGGCGATGCGGGCGGCCACGGAACGGACCTCGTCCATGAGGTCGTCGTGGGGGACAACGCGGTTCACGAGGCCGAGCTCGAGCGAGCGCTCGGCATCGAGCACATCGCCCATGAACGCGATCTCGGCGGCCTTCGCCCAGCCGACGAGCCGGGGGAGGTACCAGGTGCCGCCCGATTCGGGCAGGACGCCCCGGCGCACGAAGACGGCGCCGAGCTTGGCGCGGTCGCTGGCGATGCGGATGTCGCAGCCGAGGGCCATGTCCATGCCGTAGCCGGCGGCGGGGCCGTTGAGGGCGCAGATGACGGGCTTGTCCATGCGGTGGAGGACCAGCGGGGGAGTGTTGTGGAGGTCGAAGAGGCGCAGGTCGGTAGCGCCGCTCATGTCGTCGCCGTCGGCGCGGGCCTTCAGGTCGAGGCCGGCGCAGAAGCCGCGTCCGGCGCCGGTCAGCACGACGACGCGGACCTCGGGGTCGATGTTGGCACGGTCGAGCTCGGCGGAGAGAGCGGCGAGCATGGGGCCGCTGATGGCGTTGAGCCGCTCGGGGCGGTTGAGCGTGAGGGTGAGAACGCCGTCGCATCGCTCGACGATGAGTTCATCCGTGGACATGCAGGGGCCTCCTGTCGGTGGCGAGTCTGTCATTCGCAGGAGTGGGGGGCAATCAGCGCAGGAGGAACTGGCCGAGGGTGAGGCCGCTGGCGCGGACCTCGGCCGCCTTCTCGCGGCCAACCCAGCGGAAGTGCCAGGGCTCGTAGATGTAGCCGGTGACCGCCTCCATGCCATCGGGATAGCTGAGGATGAAGCCGTATTCGTGGGCGTGGTCGGCGAGCCACCGCCCCTCGGGGGTGGCCCCGAACGCCTCCACGAGCTCGTAGCCCACGGCCGCGCTGGAAAAGTCGATGGTCGTGCCGAGCTGGTGTTCGCTGTGGCCGGGACGTGCGCTCACGCGCGAGGCCTGCTCGAGGCCGTACGTGTCGACGTGGTACTGGAAGGTGTTGCGCTGGGTCTCGAAGCTGCGGTAGCTGCTCACGACCGCGAACACGTGGCCCTCAGCCCTTGCCGCCTCGACGAGGGCGAGCAGGTCGGGAAGGACATCCTCGGTGACGCGCTGCTGCTCGAAGGCGAAGTCGCCGGTGAGCAGCACCAGGCCCTGCGGCTCGCAGTCCTCCTCCAGGCGATGGAGCTTGTCGAGGGGGACGAGGATGTCGCCACAGGGCACGATGTAGACGCCGTCGGCGTTGGGGGTGGCGGTGGGCGTGACGGGAGAGGGGGGAGCGGAGTGGGAGGCCTCGACGGTGGCGCCGGATGACGGGTCCCCGGCAGGGGTGGTCGGGGCCGGGCGCCCCTCGCCAGCTGCGGGGGAGCGGGCCACGATCGTGCTGTCCACCTCCTGGCGGCCGTCTCCACAGGCAAGGAGGAGGAGGGGAAGCAGGAGGACGGCGAACGCGAGCGGTCTGCTTCCCTGCATCCTGTTGAGGATAGCGCGGGCGGGGATTGCCGCCAGTGCGCCCGGGTCAGCCGGTCGTGAAGTGGCTGATGCGGGGGTCGCGGCGGACGTCGTCGACAAAGGCGCGGAGGAGGGCGTTCGTCATGGCGGGGTTCTCGAGCTGGAGGAAGTGGCCGGCGCCCGTGACCGGCTCCTGGCGGAGGAAGAAGGTGATCTGGCGCAGGCGCTCGGGATCGCCGAGGGGGGCGTTGCCCCAGAGGGCCATGAAGGGCTTCTTGTCGGCGGCCTGCAGGAGAGCGCCGAGGTTCTGGGAGAAGTAGCCGTTGTCGGTGAGCTGCCCGGCGGCGACCTGCGGGTCGCAGCCGAGCATACGCTCCTCGACGTGCTCGCGGATGGCGGCATCGGAGGATTCGCTGAAGAAGCGATCGAAGAAGACGCGGGCGGGCTCCATGGTTCCGGCATCGCGAAGCTGGGCGGCGAGGCCGCCCATCGCGCCGCGGGCGGCGGAGTCGAGGGGCGGGTCGACCATGACGGTGCCGATGACGCGGTCCTCGTGGCGGCTGTTCGCGAGGAGGGCGACGAGCCCGCCGATGTCGTGTCCGGCGACGATGGCCGCCTCCATGCCCCGATCCGCGATCACCGCGGCGACGTCGTCGGCGGCGCGGGTGAGGTCGTAGGGAGGGTCCATGGAGGACTCGCCGCAGCCGCGCAGGTCGAGCGTGAGGCAGTGGTAGTCGCCCGAGAGGTCGTCGAGCTGGGGACGCCAGAAGGAGCGGTCGCCGGCCCAGCCGTGGACAAACACGAAGGGGGGCGCGCCCTGCCCCGCCTCCTCGTATCCGAGCGAGGCGCCCTCGACAGCGAGCTGCGGCATCAGGCTTCGTCGCTCCCCTGTCGCCTGCGGAAGCGGGAGAAAAGGAAGGCGGCGGCAGCCGCCACGGCGGCGAGGCCGACCGCGACGCCGGCGATGAGGGGCATGCCGGGGAAGCGGCGCTCGCGCTCGCGCCAGTCGCGCCGCATTTCCTCGATGTCCTCGGGGATGGGGATCGGTTCGGCGTCGGGCTCGGGGAAGCTGCCCTCGTCGACATCGGCCAGGAACGTGGTGATGGCGCTGGTGAAGCCGTCGGGGTTGTCGCCGGGAACGCTGTGCCCCGCTCCGGGCACGACGACGAGCCTCGCGCTGGGGATCTCGCCCGCGGTGCGCTCGGCGACCTCCTGGCTGAGGATGTCGCTCTGCTCGCCGCGGATGAGGAGTACGGGCGGGGCGAGCTCGCGGAACCGCCGCCAAAGCTCGTCGCTGCTGAGCTGGCTGCCGGAGCGGACGGCGCCTTCGCCCTCGCGGAAGCGCTTGTCGAACTTCCAGGTCCACTTCCCGTTCTCGAGGGGGCGCAGGCGGTGGCGCATGCGCTCGCGGATATTCTCCTCGGTGCGGCGGGTGTTGAAGCGCATCGCGTTCTGGACGAACTCGTCGAAATCGAGCTCATCGGGGCCGCGGGTGAAGCGCATGATGTTGTCGACGCCTTCCTTCGCGGCCTCGGGGCCGACATCGACGAGGACGAGGGCGCTCACGCGGTCGGGGTGCTGGAAGGTGTACTCGACGGCGTTGAGGCCACCCATGCTGTGGCCCATGAGGATGAACTGCTCAAGACCGAGCTGCTCACGCACCGCTTCCACATCGGCAACGAACGCCTCGCGGGTGTAATCGCCGTCGGGCGACCACTCGCTGTCACCGTGGCCGCGCTGGTCGAGGTTGATGAGGCGGTAGCGATCGGCGGCGCGCTGGCCGAACTCGTCGAACATGTGGCCGGAAACGCCGAAGCCGTGGAGGGCGAGGATGACGGGCCCGTCGTCCGGCCCCCATTCCTGGTAGGCCAGGCGCAGGTCGCCACTGCTGGCGGTGCGCTCGCGATAGGTGGCAGTCAGGACCGGGGGCCTCCGCGCGGGTCTCGCGGCGCGCGAGGCTGCCGCGGGCGTCCGATGATAGCACCGAGGGCGGTGTGCGCCGGAGCGGGAAGGGTCAGGCGCCCTGCTCGATGTAGCGCTCGACGACCCAGCGGAGGGCGTCGGAGGCGGTCACCACGCGGAAGCCCTGGGCGGTATCCATGGGCACGTGGCGGAAGCCGCCATCGGCCATCTTGTGGAGCGCCACGGCGACGGTCTCGTTCTCCCGGACCACGACGGGATCGGTGGTCATGTACTCGGCCACGGGGGCATCGAGGGCGCCGGGGCGACCGGCGACCTTCTTGAGGACGTCGCGCTCGGTGAAGATACCGGAGAGGGCGTCGCCATCGACGACAAGCACGGCGCCGCCCTTGTTCTGGACGAGCAGCTCGACGGCGTCGCGGACGGTGTCGGTGGGGGCGAGGGCGGGCGGGCGGAGAAGCCGCAGGGAGGCGAGGGGCGCACTGAAAGCGCTCTCGCTGATGGCCTGCTCGGGTTCGGGGATGTCGACGCTGCGCAGGGGCTGGAGGCAATTCTCGCAGCGGTCGACGCCCGCGATGTTCTTAGACCCGCAGAAGGGACAGGTAACCAGTTCGCTTCCAGATGATCCGCTCATGGCGCCTCCCAGCGGCCAGCCGCTAGAGCACGTTCCAGGTTTCGGGGCCGGCGATGAGCGCTTCGAGGTCGGGCTCGGCGCGATCGCGCGCAACCTCGACCTGTTCGGCGACAAGGCCGTCGTAGGTTTCGCGCTGGACCTGGCGGAAGACGCCCAGCGGGACGGGGAAGTCGGGGTAGTCCATGCCGCTCAGGATCATGGGCAGGGCAATGTCGTCGCGGCCGGTGTCGTGCACCAGCAGCTCGTCGTCGCTCATGGGGTTCTCGACCACCTCCGGCTGGAAGCCGTTGAGGCGGATGCCGTGCTCGAGGTGCTTGCCGTAGCGGAGGGGCTTGCCGTCCTCGAGGTAGACCATGCGGTCCTGGCGGACGTCCTTGTCGGCGAACGAGGCGAAGGCGCCGTCGTTGTAGATATTGCAGTTCTGGAAGACCTCGACGAAGGCCGCGCCCTTGTGCCGGGCGGCGGTCGAGAGCGTCTCCTCCAGGTGCCGGGTGTCGCGGTCGACGGAGCGGGCGACGAAGGTCGCTCCGGTGGCGAGGGCGAGCTTGATCGGGTCGAGCGCCATCTCGGTCGTTCCCATGGGCGCCGACTTGGTGACCTTGCCGATGGGGGAGGTGGGCGAGTACTGACCCTTGGTGAGGCCGTAGATGCGGTTGTTGAAGAGCACGACCGTGACATCGACGTTGCGGCGCAGGAGGTGCATGAGGTGGTTGCCGCCGATGCTCAGGCCGTCGCCGTCGCCGGTGATGACGAAGACGGTGAGCTCGGGGCGGGCGGTCTTGAGACCGGTGGCGATGGCGGGGGCGCGGCCGTGGATGGTGTGGAAGCCGTACGTGTTGACGTAGTAGGGGAAGCGGCTGGAGCAGCCGATGCCGCTCACGAAGACGATCTCCTCACGGGGAATGCGGAGGCCGGGAAGGGTCTTCTGCATCTGGGCGAGGATGGAGTAGTCCCCGCAGCCCGGGCACCAGCGCACTTCCTGGTCGGAAACGAAGTCCTTGCGCGTGAGGAGAGGGATCTCCTCGTCCATCGCTCCGTTGGTACTAGCTGCCGTCACTGGATAGCCTCCCGCGGCGAAGATCGCCGCTAGAACTCGAACTCGAAGGGACCGGAGACGCCGAGGACCTCATCGATCTTCCCGACGATCTCAGCGATCTTGAAGGGCTGGCCCGCGATCTTGTTGAAGGGGATCGCGTCGACGAGGAACTGCGACCGGATAAGCACCGAGAGCTGGCCGTTGTTCAGCTCCGGCACCATCACCTTGTCGTAGCGGGAGAGCACCTCGCCGAGGTTGGCGGGGAAGGGGTTGAGGTGGCGGAGATGGGCGGATGCGACGGACTTGCCTTCCGAACGCGCCCGCTCAGCGGCGCTCGTGATGGCGCCGTAGGTGCCGCCCCAGCCGAGGAGGAGCAGATCGCCCTCCTCCGGACCGATCACCTCGACATCGGCGATGTCGTTGACGACCTTGGCCACGCGCTCGGCACGGGTAAGGGTCATCTTGTGGTGGTTCCCGGGCTCGTAGTTGATGTCACCGGTCTCGTAGGACTTCTCGAGGCCGCCGACGCGGTGCTCGAGACCGGCCTGGCCGGGGACGGCCCAGGGCCGGGCGAGGGTGTCGGCATCGCGCTCGTAGGCGTGGGAGACCCGGCCGAGGTCGGCGTGGCGCCACTCCACGGGCGGGATCTCGGCCAGCCTCGGGATGGACCAGGGCTGGGAACCGTTCGCCAGGTAGCCGTCGCTGAGCATGATGACGGGCACCATGTACTTGAGGGCGATGCGGAAGGCCTCGATGGCGGCCCAGAAGCAATCGCCCGGGGTTGAAGGGGCGACGATGGCAACGGGCGAGTCGCCGTTGCGGCCGTACATGGCCTGGAGCAGGTCGGCCTGCTCGGTCTTGGTGGGCATGCCCGTGCTGGGGCCCGCACGCTGCACGTCGAGGATGACGAGCGGAAGCTCGGCCATGACGGCGAGGTTGAGGCCCTCGCTCTTGAGGGCGAGGCCGGGGCCGCTGGTGCCGGTGAGCGCCATCTGGCCCGCGTAGGAGGCGCCGATGGCCGCGCAGACGGCGCTGATCTCGTCCTCGGCCTGCATGGTCTTGACGCCGAACCGCTTGAAGCCGGCGAGCTCGTGCAGGACGTCCGAGGCGGGCGTGATGGGGTAGCTGGCGTAGAAGAGCGGGAGACCCGCGAGATGCGAGGCCGTGACGAACCCGAGGGCCGTGGCCTCGTTGCCGCTGATGTGGCGGTAGACGCCGGGTGCGACGTCGGCCGGCGGCACCTCGTAGCGCTCGTGCACGAGCTCGCTGGTCTCGCCGAAGGCGTTGCCCGCGCGCAGGGCGCGCAGGTTCGCCTCGAGCACGACCGGGTTGCGCTGGAACTTGTCCGTGGCCCAGCGGACGACCGTGTCCAGGGGCCGGCTGAAGAGCCAGAGCACGAGCCCCAGAGCGTAGAAGTTGCGAGAGCGGAAGCGCTCCTTGGCGCCGAGCTCGAGGCCGTCGAGGGCGGCGGCGTTGTTCTTGGTGATGTCGATGCGGAGGAGGCGGTAGGGCGCGAGCGAGCCGTCCTCGAGAGGATTGCTGTCGTAGCCCGCCTTGCGCAGGTTCGTGGAGTTGAACTCGCCCTCGTCAACGATGAGGAGGCCGCCCCGGATGAGGTCGCCGAGGTTGGTCTTGAGGGCGGCGGGGTTCATCGCCACGAGCGCGTCGGGGTTGTCGCCCGGGGTGTGGATGTCGTTGCTCGAAAACGAGAGCTGGAAGCCCGACACGCCGGGAAGGGAGCCGGTCGGGGCGCGAATTTCGGCAGGATAGTCGGGGAGGGTGGCGAGATCGTTCCCGTAGACGGCAGTGGTGCGGGTGAACTGGGTCCCCGTCAACTGCATCCCGTCGCCGGAGTCGCCGGCGAAGCGGATCGTGACGCGGTCGCGCGTCGTGACGGCTCCGGAGAGCGGCGACTCGATTTCGGTTGTCATCCTGTGACTATCCCCCCTCCCGCCTGGCCACGACCTGGTGAGGACGCGGGGGCAGGTTGAGTACTTCTTCGGGAAACGACTCGGCGAAGTGCTGGAGCAGCTCGCCCAGGCGCACGAGCCCGACGACGGCGCCATCCTCCACGACCGGCAGCGTGCGATAGTTGGAACGCTGCATGATGGCGATGGCATCGCCGACGGTGGTCGTGGAAGCAATGACGAACGGGTCGCGGGTGAGCAGGTCGGGAGCGAGCGGCTGATCCCAGTCGAAGTCGCCGGCCATGCAGCGCGTGAGCACATCCCGTTCGGTGAAGATGCCCACGAGCTTCTCCTCCTCCATGGCCAGCACGCACGAGCGCGCGCCGCGGTGCATCCGCTGGACGGCGGTGCGAACGCTGGCCGTGGGAGGGAGAAACACTGGTTCCGCGAGTGGGAGCTCGCCCACGCGCTGGTCGATGAACTTCGCGAGCCGGGACCGATCCATCCGTTCCTGACTGCTTTCGCGGGCCCTGGGGGTTAGCCCCCACGGCGGCGCTATGCGCTGGTTACAGAGTGTAGCGCCTCTTGCGCTTATACACGCGAGCGCGCTCACCGGCTACGGTCCCGCTTACAGGTCGCGGGGAGGGAAGGGACGCCTACAATCCGGAAGCGGCGAGGGGGTACAATCCCGCCGCGCAGATAGTGGGCCGAGGGGGCCAGGGATGAATATCCGGATCGTTGCAGTAGCCCGCCCCGTGGGGACGGCAGGCGAGGAGATCGCCCAGCTGACGGCTGAGAAGCTGGGCTTTCGCTTCTACGACTACCAGGTGGTGCAGACGGCCGCCCAGGAAGCGGGCGTCTCGCCGGAGACGGTGAGCGAGGCGGAGCACACTCCCTCGCTGCTGACCCGCATCCTCGAGGCGCTGGCGCGCAACCCGAGCATGCCGGTCGCGGCCTGGGCGGACCCGGTCCCGCTGGCCACCAACCCCCTCCTTACCTCGACCGAGTACCGGCGCTTCATCGAGGACGTGATCCGCGACCTTGCGGACCAGGGCGAGGCCGTCCTGATGGGGCACGGCGCGCCCATGGTGCTGCAGGGGCGGTCGGACACGCTCAAGGTGCTCACGACGGGATCGACGGAGCTGCGGGCGCAGCGCATCGCCGAGGGGATGAACATCGACGTCGACAGTGCTCGCAAGACCGTGATGAAAACGGACTCGGAGCGGCAGGACTACTTCCAGCGCTTCTACAACCGCGCGTGGCTGGCGACGGAGAACTACGACCTCTGCCTGAACACGGACCGGCTGACGCCGGACCAGGCGGCGTCGATCATCGCGCAGACCGCGCAGATGCATTGAGGGCGGAGGCTCAGGCCCGCTCGAAGGCGACGATCGCGGCTCCCAGGAGCACCGCCTGGAGGAGTCCCGCAGAGACCAGCAGCCAGAGACCGGCGGCGCGTTCGCGCGCGTGCAGGACGAAGCCGAGGGCGAGGTTGACGGCGACGATGCCGCCACCGACGGCGCCGATGCGGAGCAGCGCCGAGGGGTGGTCGACGCGCACGATGCCGGTGGCGCGGGGGAAGTCGATCTGGACGAGCGCGGGCAGGTCGGGGTACTGGCTGAAGAGGTAGCCGCCGAGCACCCCGAGCGCCACGAGCACGAAGGTGAAGGCGACCCAGACGTCCTGGTCTCCCCAGAGGGGGAGGAGGCTCAGGCCCTGCGGCTCGACGCGCTGGGGCTCGCCGGGCTCGAAGCCGACGACGAGCCTGCGCGAGCAGGCTTCGGCGAAGGCGACCTGGTCGGGCACGGTGAGGCCGTAGGTACGCCCGGGCGTCACGACGAAGACGTTGTCCTCCGGGCGATTGTGGGTTGCGAAGAACAGGGTCGGACCGAGGGAAGCGGCCATGCCTCTTCCAATGTGGCAGCCCCACCAGTTCAAGCCCGAGACGGATTCCTCGCCGACGGTGCGGCCGGGCACCACTCGCTGGATATCGACGACGGGAATGACGACCTCGCCGCCGCACCAGCGGATGCGCAGGGCGTCGTCGTCGATCGAGTAGGCAAGCCGCACGATCCCCAGCGTCCACCAGCCGAAGAGGAGGGCGAGACCTCCGAATATGGTGACGACGACCCAGGCGACGAAGGTGGTGAACTCGACGGCGGCCCCGGTGGCGAGCACCCCCGCGACGAGGGCGATGAAGGCCGCCCAGGTGGTGAACGCCCCGCCGACGATGACGCCGAGGGCGCGGGGCGGTCGGAAGGTATCGGCGTCTACGACGCCACCCGCACGCGGGCCGGGGTGCACCACTGGCGATACTTCTCGTTCTTGCCGCGGATGGCGTCGAAGAAGAGGCGGGAGAGTTCCAGCGTGATGGGCCCGGGCTCGCCCCCCTTCACCATGCGACGGTCGATTTCGGTCACGGGCGTGAGATGGGCGGCGGTGCCCGTCATGAACACCTCGTCGGCGATGTACAGCTCCGAGCGGTCGATGGAGCGCTCCTCGGTCTCAATGCCGAGCTCGTTCGCGGCGAGCTCGACGACGGTGGCGGCGGTGATGCCTTCGAGGACGTTGTCGGAAGGCGGGGGCGTGATGAGCTTGCCGCCCCGGACGATGAAGATGTTCTCGCCGCTGCCCTCGGAAACGTGGCCGTCATGGGTCAGCACGATGGCCTCGTCGAAGCCGTTCAACTCGGCCTCGGACTTGGCGAGGGCGCTGTTCACGTAGATGCCCGTCACCTTGGCGCGAGGGGGGATGCCGGTGTCGTCGACCCGCCGCCAGCTGCTGGTGTGGCAACGGGCGCCCTTGTCGATGTCGAGATAGGGGCCGAAGGGGGCGATGAAGATGAGGAGATCGCTCTCCAGGCCGTGGAGGCGCACGCCCAGGACCTCGGAGCTGAGGTAGACCATCGGGCGGATGTACACGTCCTCCTCGTAGCCGCTGTGCTCGACGATCTCGACGGTGAGGTCGCAGAGCCGGTCGATGGGCTCGCGCATCTCCAGGCCGAGGATGTGGCTGCTCTGGGCGAGGCGCTCGTAGTGCTCGCGCATGCGGAAGAGATAGAGGCAGCCGTCATCGGCGTTCCAGTTGCCGCGGATGCCCTCGAATACCGCCGTGCCGTAGTTGAAGGCGTGGGTCATCACACCCACCTTCGCCTCCTCCAGGGGGACGATCTGACCTTGGAAGTAGGCGTGGGGCGTGGGCATCGGTGGGTACTCCTCGGGGCTGCTTGGCGGTTTCAGTATACGCGGGCGCCGCTACTGGTCCGCCGGGGAATTGCCGAAGAAGGTGGGCTCGCGGCACTCCTCGACGGAGCGCTCCTTTCCGGCCAGACGTTCGCGCACGTCGTCCTCAGGCAGCGGTGGGGCAAGCACGAGGGGGCTGGTGGGGTCGTCGACGGCCTCCTCCAGGTAGTCGATGAACGCCCCGTGGAACTCACGCAGGTCCTCGGGAGGCTCGACTCCCCTCAGCTCCGCGATGAAGTCCTCGATGACGGCGGCGATCCCGGCCTCCTCCGTCTCGGTGAGGATGGCGTCGGAGAAGCGGTCGAGGTTGGCGCACATGACGGCGAGGTAGCCCTCGTCGGAGACGGGGCTGGGAGGCGGACCGTCGTCGCCGCAGGCAAGGGCGAGGAGCGCCAGGAGGCCTGCGGCGGCAAGGACGGGAAGGGAGCGGGCCATCGCGGAGATCGTACGCGCCGCCACCGCTACAGGACGATGCGCCGCACCGCGCCGGAAGGGGCGCGCCGCCAGTTCTCGACCACGAAGCGCTCGGCGCCGGCCATCTGGCGGCGCTCGATGCGGCAGCGGCGGGGCACGTCGAGCTCGCGCCGGGCGGCGCGGACCCAGCGGCCCAGGGCGTCCGTATCGGAGACGGGGAGCACGTGGCCGGCATCGAGCAACAGCTCGACCTTCGCGACTCCGAGGGCGAGTAGCCAGCCGCTCGTCAGCTCGGCGAGGGCCACGTGGAAGTCGCGGTCGCCGAAGGTAACGGCGAGCCTGCCGGGACCGCTCTCGCCGCCCACGAGCAGCGCGCTCGCCCCCGGCGAGGGCTGCGCGAGCGCGCTCGTGACCTCCCGCACGCCGGCGAGGAGCTCGGGAACCTCAACGTCGTCCGGAGGCGCGCCGAGCGCGAGCCGGGTGGCGTGCTCCTCGGGCAGGTCGACGCCACCGTCCGTATCGAGCCAGTCCTGCCAGGCACCGGCGCCCTGCAGGATGGCCGCGCAGGCAGCCTCGTGGTCTGCCGCGCTCGCGACGAGCGGCACCGCGGCCGCGTAGGCGCCCGATTCGATCGCGTGGAGCGCCTCCAGCCGCGCGAGCCAGGCCCGCGAGCCGGTGGCGAGGAGGGCGGCGACGGTGACGTTGCGGTAGCGGGAGCCGCCGGCCTCTTCGGCAACGGCGGATTCGAGGCGCAGGCCCTCGAGCACGAGCTCGACGGTCTCGCCGAGGACGAACGACATCTGGCGGTGGGCGTCGACCGAGCCGGCGGAGCCGGCCGGCGGCCGCGACGAGCGCTCCGCCTCGGGGTGGATGCGCGGGGGGGAGACGCGGAATCCGGGCATCGGCCTAGTGCCGGTCGCGGGGCCTGCGGCGGCGGCGGGAGCGGCTGGGCGGGGCAGGCGGGGCCTCGGCGGGGGGGCGGGGGCCGAGCTGCCGGATGGCATCCCAGCCGGCGAAGGCGGCGGTCGCGCTCAGCTCCGTCTCGATCTCGAGCAGGCGGTTGTACTTGGCGGTCCGCTCGCTGCGGGCGGGGGCGCCCGTCTTGATCTGGCCGGCTCCCGTGGCGACGGCGAGGTCGGCGATGAAAGTGTCCTCGGTTTCTCCGGAGCGGTGGCTGATGACGGCCGTCCAGCCCGCGCGGTGGGCGAGCGCAATGGCGTCGAGGGTCTCGCTGAGCGTGCCGATCTGGTTCAGCTTGACGAGGACGCTGTTCGCGGCGGCCTCGTCAATGCCGCGCTGGATGCGCTCGGGGTTCGTGACGAGCAGGTCGTCGCCGACGAGCTGGACGCCGGCGCCGAGCCGCTTGACGAGGGCGCTCCAGCCGGACCAGTCGTCCTCGGCGAGGCCGTCCTCGATGGAGGCGATGGGGTAGCGTTCGGCCCAGTCGGCCCAGTGGTCGATGAGCCCCTCGCTGGAGAGGGTGCGCCCCTCCTTCTCGAGGACGTATTCGCCGCCCTGGTAGAGCTCGGTCGTCGCGGGATCGAGGGCGAGGACGAGGTCGGCGCCGGGGCGGTAGCCGGCGCCCTCGATGGCCTCCAGCACCACCTGCACGGCCTCCTCGTTCCCGGGGAGGGAGGGGGCGAAGCCGCCCTCGTCGCCGATGTTCGTGCCGAGCTTGCGATCGGAGAGGATGCGCTTGAGCGACTGGTAGACCTCAGCGGCCATGCGGAGGCACTCGGAGAAGCTCTCGGCACCGACGGGCATGACCATGAACTCCTGGAAGTCGGTCGAGTCCTCGGCGTGGCGTCCACCGTTGAGGATGTTGAACATGGGAACGGGGAGGCGGTTGGCGGCGGCTCCGCCGAGGTAGCGGTAGAGCGGCTCCTCGGCGGAGTCGGCGGCGGCGCGGGCGACGGCGAGGGAGACGCCGAGCATGGCGTTCGCGCCGAGGCGGGCCTTGTTGGCCGTGCCGTCCAGCTCGATGAGGAGGCGGTCGACGGCGCGCTGGTCGGCGGCTGCCTGGCCCACAAGGGCGGCGTTGATCTCGCCGTTGACGTTCTCGACGGCGTTGAGGACGCCCTTGCCGCCGTAGCGGCGGGCGTCGCCGTCGCGAAGCTCGACGGCCTCGTAGGCGCCCGTCGAGGCGCCGGAGGGGACGGCGGCCTGGCCCACGGCGCCGTCGTCGAGGAGCACCGAGACCTGGACGGTGGGGTTGCCGCGGGAATCGAGGATCTCGCGCGCGACCAGCTCTTCAATCAGCATCAGGACGTTCCTTTCGCGAGCCGCTCGCAGGCGTCGATGGCGGCGGCCGCATCCTCGCAGGACTCGAGCGGTGCGGCGGCGCCGTCGGGCAGGGTCAGGTCCCAGCTCCCCATGCTGACGACGGGCTTGCCTGCAATGAGGGCGAAGGCGATCTCGCTGAGGGTGCCGTAGCGGCCGCCCACGGCCACTATGGCGTCGGCGGTGCGGGCGATCATCGTGTTCCGGGCGAAGCCGATGCCCGTCACGATGGGGATGCTCACGAACTCGTTGGCATCGCTGCGGTCGTCGCCCGGGAGGATGCCGACGGTGACGCCGTCCTCGGAGCGCGCGCCGCGGCAGGCTTCGCGCATGACGCCACCGCGTCCTCCACAGACGAGCGTATGGCCCCGCGACGCCAGCTCACGGCCAACGGCGAAGGCCGTTGCGCCCTCCTCAGGGCTGCAGGTCTCGCCGCCGATGACGCCGATCATCACGCCTTGTCCTCCTCGCTCTCGCCTTCTTCCGGCGCGGCGTCGATGCGGACGAGCGCCTCGGGGCTGTCAAGGTAGTCGATGTAGAGGATGCCGTTGAGGTGGTCGATCTCGTGCTCGAGGGCCTCGGCGAGGAGGTCGTTCTCGGCGCGGATGCGGACCTCCCTCCCGGTGGCGGGATCGATGCCCTTCACGAGCACCTTCACCGAGCGGGTGATCTCGCCGCGAAAGCCGGGGACGGAGAGGCAGCCCTCGTTGAGCTGGCGCTCGCCGGAGCGCTTGATGATCTGCGGGTTGAAGAGGGCGAACGGCTCGGCGGGGGGCGTGTCGAGCACGATGACCTGCAAGGGGATGCCGATCTGGGGGGCGGCGAGGCCGACGCCGGGGGCGTCGTACATCGTCTCGAACATGTCTTCGATGAGCTCGGGGAGGCTCGAGTCGCGGACGCGGACGCGCCTGGCCTTTTGCCGCAGGACAGGGTCGCCGGCGCGCCGGATGGGATGGATCGCCACGGTTTGCATTGTACGGCGGGGCACGATTCGGGCGACTCAGGCGGCGGCGGGAGCGCATCGCGGGGACTTCGTGTACGACGTACACTAAGTCCGTGAGCGATCCCCCAGAGGCGGACGGCCGGTACCGGGCGATCGTGGTCGGAAGCGGCATGGCGGGTCTCTTCGCGGCGCTCGAGGCGAGCGCGCTGGGACCGGTGCTGCTCATGACGAAGGCGGAGCTGCACGAAGGCAGCACGCGGCACGCTCAGGGAGGCATCGCGGCCGCAATCGGCCCCGACGACTCCACCGAGCAGCACCTGGCGGACACGATCGCGGCGGGCGCCGGGCTCGTCGACGAGGAGATGGCGCGCATCCTGGTGGAGAGCGCGCCGCGCCGCATCCGCGATCTCGAACAGTACGGCGTCAGCTTCGACAGCGCGGGCGAGGGACGCGCCTTCGGGCGGGAGGGGGCGCACCGGAACGCGCGTGTGCTGCACGCGCGCGGCGACCGGACCGGTGCGGCCATCACGTCGGCGCTCGCGAGGCAGGTCGAGCGGGGCCGGGTGGTCGTGCGGGAGCACACGCTCGCCACGGATGTCCTGCTCGAAGACGGCGAGACCACGGGCGTTCACGCCCTCGACCAGGCCACCGGGGCGGAGCAGGTCTTCGAGTCCCCGGCCGTCATCCTCGCAACGGGGGGAGCGGGCGCCGCCTTTTCCCATACGACGAACCCGCCCGTGGCCACGGGCGACGGCATCGCGCTGGCCTTCGCCGCGGGGGCGGAGGTGTGCGACCTCGAGTTCTACCAGTTCCACCCCACCGCCTTCCGCCAGGAGGGCGCGCCGCCGTTCCTCATCTCGGAGGCGCTGCGGGGCGAGGGGGCGGTGCTGCGAAGTGTCGGGGGCGAGGCGTTCATGCCCCGTTACCACGAGCTCGCCGACCTTGCGCCCCGCGACGTGGTCGCGCGGGCGATGGTGGCGGAGATGCGGGCCTCGGCGTCGGACCACGTGTGGCTGGACTGCACCGCGCTCGGCGGGGTCGACCCGCACGAGCGCTTCCCGGGGATCGCGGCGTTCTGCCGGGAGCGCGGCATCGACCTGCGGCGGGACCCCGTGCCGGTCGCACCCGCCGCGCACTACATCATGGGCGGCGTGCGCACCGACTCGTGGGGCCGGACGACCGTGCCGGGCCTCTACGCCTGCGGGGAGATCGCGGCCACGGGCGTGCACGGGGCCAACCGGCTGGCGAGCAATTCGCTGCTCGAGACCGTGGTGTTCGCCAAGCGCGCGGTCGAGCACATCGCGAGCGGGGAGGGCGGGGCGATGGCGCGCTGCCCCGAGTCGGCGGCGTTTGCGCCGGCCGAGGGAGCGCCGCCGGACCACGCGACGGTCCAGCGGCTGCTCTGGGAGCACGCCGGCATCGAGCGCTCGGGCGAAGGCCTACGGGCCGGTCTCGAGGCCGTGGCAGCCTGGGGCGACGTCGAGCGGGGGGACTCGCGCGAGGGTCACGAGCGGCGCTGGCTGAGCGTGTTCGCGGAGTTGCTGCTCACGGCAGCGCTCAGGCGCGAGGAGAGCCGAGGCGCCCACTACCGCACCGACTACCCCGAGCGGGACGACGAGCGCTGGGCGCGCAGACAGGTGTTCCACCGTGACGGTTGAGCCGCCCCCCGTGGGAGCTATCGCCGCCGTCGTGCGGACGGCGCTCTCCGAGGATCGCGCCGGCGACGACGTCACGACGCCGGCGGTCGTGGGGCCGGAACTCATCGCGCGGGGGCAGCTGGTGGCGCGCCAGGCGGGGGTAGCCTGCGGGCTTGTCGTAGCACGCTACGTCTTCTCGACGCTGGACGAGCAGACCACCTTCGAGGCTCATGTGGACGACGGAGACGAGGTCGAGGGCGGGACGGTTCTCGCGAGCGTGGCGGGTCCGGCACGGGCGATCCTCTCGGGCGAGCGGACGGCGCTCAACCTCGTGCAGCGGCTCTCGGGCATCGCGACGGCCACGAGACGTTATGTAGCGGCGGTTGAGGGGACGAACTGCGTCATCCTCGACACCCGCAAGACGACCCCCGGCCTGCGCGACCTTGAGAAGTACGCCGTCCGCTGCGGGGGCGGCGCCAACCACCGGCGGGACCTGGCCGTGATGGCGATGATCAAGGACAACCACCGAGAGGCCATCGCCCGGCAGGGCAAGACGCTGGCGCAAGCAGTCGCGACGATTCGCCAGCACGCGCCGGAAACTCCGATCGAGATCGAGGTCGACGCGCTCGCCGAGCTGCGGGACGCGCTCGAGGCGGAGCCACAGTGGATCCTGCTCGACAACATGACGACGGCGAAGATGGCCGAGGCCGTCGCGGTCGTGGGGGGGAGGGCGAAGCTGGAGGCGAGCGGGGGAATCACGCTCGACCGGGTTGCGGAGATTGCCGCGACCGGCGTGGACGCCATCTCCGTGGGAGCGCTCACGCACAGCGCGCCGGCGCTGGACGTGGCGCTCGATATCGACTTCGCGGACTGAGGCGGCTCAGCCGAGCCCGACCGACCGCAGGAACGCCGGCGCGGCACGTACGTCCTCGTCCGTCTCGCGCTGGTCGATCTCGAGGGTGAGGGTATCGAGGGAACCGAGACCGCCCGCGACCATCTCCCAGTCGAGCTGGGCGGTGCCGGGGGCGCGATGGTCGATGACTCCGCGCACGTCATGAACGTGGGCGCCGACGAGACGGTCGCCGAGCTGGTCGAACCAGGTCGCGTGCGGCAGGTAGCCGAGGCGGTCGAGCACCTCACCGTGGCCGGTGTCGTGCCAGTGGCCGACCTCGTGCGGTGGAAGGCCCTCCATGAGGGCGAGCGACTCGTGGGGGAGGGGGATCTCGTGGAACCCCAGGCGGTTCTCGACGCCGATGACGATGCCGTGGGGGCGGGCGGCCTCGACCAGCTGCTCGAGCGCGGCGCGGGCCGCCTCCAGGTGCGGGGGAGCGGCCTCGGCGCGGCGCTGTTCCATCTCCGCACGGGCCTCGGCGGCGCGGTTGTTCCTGATCTCGTGCTGCCGGAAGAGGCGGTAAAGCTCGGCAGTCGTTCCGGAGAAGGAGCCTTCCACATGCCCGAGGTGGACGACGAGCGCCGAGGCTCCAGCCTCCACGGCCCACTCGAGGCTGCGCAGGGCGTGCCGGAGCGCACGCGCTTGCTCGCTCCGTTTCGTCGAGGCGAGGTTGAGGTCGGCGTTGCTCTTGCCGCGGTCGACCTCGACGTGGGGTGCGGGCTGGTGGATCGCGACCACGGGCAGGATGGCGCTTTCCAGGATCTCCCGGAGTTTCGCCTCGGGGGTGGAGTGCGACACCTCGATGGCGTCGTAGCCAGCTTCGGCGGCGTACTCGGCGAAGGCTTCGCCGCCGGCGAAGCGGGGCTGCTGGGCGTACATCGTCGAGAGGGCGAGGGTCATGGCGTTATCCCCGGGTTCCAGCCTGCCAGCGGCGCGATGCTCGCTGGGCGGTCAGCAGCAGGGTAGGGAACGCGAGCGCTACGACGAAGCTGAGGATCAGCCCGAGGCCATCGTCACGGATGAACGGGACGAAGAGGCCGCCAAGCACGCCCGCGGCCAGGCTGGCCGGGAGGTAGCGCATCCCCGCGTTCCCACGCGTCGCCACGCTCAGGGCCAGCCAGGGCAGGAATCCGAGGGCGAGCCACCCCAGGACGTAGAGCGTGATGAAGAGCGCGTTGAAGAGCACGGCAGCAGGTTCAGGTGATGAGGCGGCTGATATCGAAGAAGGTGATGACGACAATGCCGGCCAGCAGCAGGGAGAAGCCGACGAGGTGGACGAAGCCTTCCTTCTCGGGGGAGATGCGGCGCCCGCCGCGCACCATCTCGACGACGACGAAGAACATGCGCCCGCCATCGAGAGCGGGGATGGGGAGGGCGTTAAAGACCGCCAGGGAAAGGCTGAGGAGGGCGGCCAGCTCGATGAGGGGCCTCCAGCCCGCCTCCTCGACGATGTCGCCGGTGGTGCTGGCGATGCCGACGGGGCCGGAGAGGAGGGGCTGGTCGGGGGCGACGCCGCTGCTGCCGTTCACCCGCACCTGGATCTCGTTCTTGGTGACAATGACGGCGTCGATCATCGCCTGCCAGCCACGCGGGACCGCCTCCCAGAGGGGATAGGACACGCCCTCCGTGTAGGGGTAGCGCAGGCTGCAGTTGATGGGGTTGCCCTCCTCGTCGATGCCGGAGCAGGTTGTCGGGGCGCCCACGCGAATGCCGGTGGGGCCCTGCCCTTCGGGGGGGCGCCAGCGCGCGTAGAGCTCCGCCTCCAGCGTGGAGCTGGCCCGCGTGATGACCCAGGTCTGCGTTTCGCCGATGAAGCGGCGGGTGTGGAAGATGAGCTCGCTGACGTTGCGGACCTCGCGGCCGTTGACCTCCATGACGACGTCGCCGGGCTGGAGGCCCTGCGCGGGCGCGGTGCCATCGCGGAGCGTTCCCGTGATGACGGCCATGGAGGCGGGGGAGTCGGGCATGACCTCGGCGACCTGCGCGAGGTTGAGGGCGCGTTCGCGCGGGACCATGAACGCGATCGTGAACAGGAGAAGCGCGAGCGCCACGTTCATGACGACGCCCGCGCCCATGACCGTGAGCCGCTTCCAGGGCCGGGCGGCGGCGAGGGAGCGGGGGTCGGTGGGGTCCTCCTCGCCGAGCATGCGGACGAAGCCGCCGATGGGAAGCCAGTTGAGGGTGTAGTTGGTGTCGCCGCGGCGCCAGCCCTTGATGCGGGGCGGGAAGCCGATGCCGAACTCGAGGACCCTGATGCCGAACGCCTTGGCGGCGAAGAAGTGGCCGAACTCGTGGATGACGACGAGGGGAACGAGGAGGGCGACGAAGATCAGGGCGGAGCGGAGGACATCAAGGACGTCGAACGCGGCCAGGAAGGTCACGCGCCGGCTCCCGCCGGAGCCACCTCCGCCGCGGCGCGCGCCCAGGTGTCGGCCGCGAAGACCGCTTCGAGGTCGGGATCAGGGGTCGACTCGTGGCGCTCCATCACGCCCTCGATGATGCCGGGGATGTCGAGAAAGCCGACCTCGCCGGCCATGAAGCGCTCGACGGCGACTTCGTCGGCGGCGGCCATGGCGGCGGGGTAGGTGCCGCCCAGCCGTCCCGACTCCATCGCCAGGCCGAGGCAGGGGAAGCGGGAGATGTCGGGCTCGCCGAAGGTGAGCTGGCCGGCCATCGCGAGGTCGAGGGCGGGGGCGGGTGGTTCGGGCATGCGCTCGGGGTAGGCGAGCGCGCACTGGATGGGGAGGCGCATGTCGGGCACGCCCAACTGCGCCTTCACGCTGCCGTCGCTGAACTCAACGAGCGAATGAACGATGGATTCGCGGTGGAGGACGACCTGGACGGCCTCCATGGGCACGTCGAAGAGCCACATCGCCTCGATGGTCTCCATGCCCTTGTTCATGAGGGTGGCGCAATCGACGGTGATCTTGTCGCCCATGTTCCAAGTGGGGTGCTTGAGGGCCTGGGCGGGGGTGACGGCAGCAAGCTGGCCGGGGGCGAGGTCGCGGAAGGCGCCGCCGCTGGCGGTGAGCATGATGCGGCGGATGCCGTGCGCCTCCTCGCCCCAGAGGCACTGCCAGATGGCGGAGTGCTCGCTGTCGACGGGGCGGAGGTCGCCGCCCCCGGCGACCATCGCGCGGCGGATGAGGTGCCCGGCCATGACGAGCGCCTCCTTGTTGGCGATGGCGACGGGCTTGCCCGCTTCCAGCGCGGCGATCGTGGGGAGCAGGCCGGCGGCGCCGCCCGTGCCCGCGAGCACGATGTCGACATCGTCGGCGACGGCCATCTCGTCCATGGGCAGCCAGGTCGCGCCGGCTGCCTCGATGGCTTCGTCGAGGGCGGCGTCGCGGGCGGCGGCGAAGACGTAGCGGGGGCGCAGGTCGGCGACCTGCTCGGCAAGGCGTGCGGTGTTCCGCCCGGCCGCCAAGGCCACGATCTCGAAGAACTCGGGGAGCTGGCGGGTGACATCGATGGTCTGGCGGCCGATGGAGCCGGTGGAGCCGAGGACGGCGATGCGCCTGGGTGTCATGCGCCCATCGTAGCCCGCCCCCGCGCCGGTGTCTGCGATCCCGCCCGCGGGACCTTCCCGTAGCATGACGGCCATGCGCTGCGTCGTGACCGGGGGGTGTGGGTTTATCGGGTCGCACATCGTCGACGCGCTCGTTCGGGACGGGTGCGAGGTGGCGGTGCTCGACGACCTCTCGACCGGGAACGTCGAGCACCTGAACCCGGCGGCTGAGCTGGTGGAGGGGTCGGTGGCGGACGCGGAGGCAGTGCTGGCGGCGGTGGAGGGGGCGACGTGGGTGTTCCACCTGGCCGCCCTGCCCCGCGTCCAGCAGTCGGTGGACGACCCCATCGGGACGCACGCGGTGAACGTGAACGGCACCCTGAACGTGCTGCAGGCGGCGCGCGAGCACGGCGTCGAGCGGGTGGTCGTGTCGTCGTCGTCGAGCGTCTACGGGGACCAGGAGACGCACCTGATGACGGAGGACCTGGCGCCGAACCCGATGTCGCCCTACGGGCTGCACAAGCTCATGGGGGAGCAGTACGCGGACCTGTTCGCGGCGCTCTTCAAGATGCAGGTCGTGTCGCTGCGTTACTTCAACGTGTACGGGCCGCGGCAGTCGGCGGAGGGAGCCTACGCGCTCGTGATCCCGCACTTCCTGCGGCTGCGCGACGAGGGCAAGCCGCTGACCGTCTATGGCGACGGCTGCCAGACGCGCGATTACGTGCACATCGACGACGTGGTGCGGGCGAACGTGAACGCGGCCAACTCGGAGTTGCCCATGGGGCGTGCGGTGGCGCTCAACGTCGGGTCGGGGGAGGAGACGTCGGTGAACGAGATCGCGGCGATGGTGGGGGGCGAGGTGGAGCACATCTTCCCGAACCCGCGGGGGGCATTCGAGGAGCTGCGCAAGTGCTCGGACAACTCGCGGGCGAAGTCGGTGATCAGCTGGGAGCCGGGCGTCCGCCTGGTAGAGGGAATCAAGTCGGTCCTGTAGGGGCAGGCGGGTAGACTGGCGGGGTCGCGGGGGCGATTAGCTCAGCCGGTTAGAGCGCTTCGCTTACACCGAAGAGGCCGGGGGTTCGAGTCCCTCATCGCCCACCAGATCCGGCCATGGTGGACCTGTACCGCCACGACTGCGGGCTGACTTCCGGAAGCCGATGCGGGTGCGTGAGCGGGCCTGTGGAACCAGTACAGACGCGAGCCTCCTGCGCGAGTACGCACGCGGTCGGGGCCCGCTGCTTCTCTCCGCGGGGCGACCGGGCCCCGGCTACAAGTCGGCCGACCAGGGCCGGTGCATTGATACTAAATATCATTTCTGCGACATTGGGCATCGTCAGCAAGACCTCGGAAGGAATGGCCGCATGAACGAGAAGGGCGCACAGCCGCAGCGAGACCATGATCCGGATGGATCGCACCTCCATCAGGTCGCGATCGTGGGCGCCGGGGCGGCCGGGCTCGGATGCGCGGCCGCCCTCAAGGAGTTCGGCGTCGACGACACCGTGATCCTCGATCGCTACGAGGTCGGCGCCTCGTTCCGGCAGTGGCCGACGGAGATGCGCTTCATCACGCCGTCGTTCACTTCGAACGCGTTTGGGCTGCTCGACCTCAACGCGATCGTCCCCAACACCTCGCCCGCCTACTCGCTCGACCGCGAACACCCCAGCGGCATGGCCTTCGCGCAGTACCTCGACTTCGTCGTTCAGCACTATCAGCTCCAGGTGGAATCCGGCGTCGATGTCCACTCCCTCACGGCGGAAGGCGACGGAACGTTCACGCTCACGACGGCCGACCGACCGGTGCGAGCGCAACATGTCATCTGGGCGGCGGGGGAGTTCCAGTATCCGGAGCGCAACTCGTTCAGGGGCGCCGAGTGGTGCTGCCACACCGCCGAGGTCGGCACATGGCGGGATCTCCAGGGCGACCGCTTCACGGTGATCGGCGGCTACGAGAGCGCCGCCGATGCAACCGTGGCGCTCGCGCAGCTGCAGAAGAACGTGACCGTGCTGGCGCGGACGGCGACCTGGAATAGCGACGAGCCGGACCCCAGCCTCTCCCTCTCCCCGTATACCCGCGAACGTCTCGCATGGGCCAACAACACGGGCTTCGTGGACCTTGTCGAGGATGTCGACGTCACGTCGGTGCGCGAGGACGGTGACGCCTGGGTCGTCCGAGCCTCGGACGGCCGCGAGTGGGCGAGCGAGACGCGCCCGATCCTCGCGACCGGCTTCGCGGGGTCGCTCGGCCACCTCGAGGGCATGATCGAATGCGACGAGGCCGGCGGCCCCGTCGTCACGGAAGAGGCCGACGAATCCACGCTCGTGCCCGGCCTGTTCCTCGCCGGTCCGATGGTCCAGCACCGGGGCGTGCGGTTCTGCTTCATCTACAAGTTCCGCCAGCGCTTCGCGGTCGTCGCCGACGCGATCGCACAGCGCTTCGGAATGGACACCACGGAAGCCGTTGCCGCCCGCCGCTCGGTGGGGTTGTACCTCGACGACCTCTCCTGCTGCGCCGAAACCTGTGCGTGCTGAGCAACGTGACACCGACGTCGCGGCGCCCCCTACCACGCTGCTCCTCGGACGCGCGAGCGTCGGCAAGTCCGTCCTCGTCCGTGCCCTGACGGGCCAGCCCGCGCGGAGCGTGAACTTCCGCGGCACCACCGTGTCCTGCGGGGAGTACACGACCCCCAACCGGGTCTTCGTTGACACGCCGGGGCTGCACCGCGCCTCCGATGCCGACATCGTGCGGCTCACGCTGGAGGCGCTCGGAGACGCGGACGAGGTGTTGCTCGTCGCCTCCGCGACGCAGCTCGACGAGGACCTCGACCTCCTGCTGCCTCTCGTACAGGGGAAGCGGGCGAGCATCGCCGTGACGCGCTGGGACCTCGTCGCCGACCATGCGGCCGCCCGCGAAGCGATCGCGCGCATGGCGCTGGCAACGGGACTGACATTCGTGGTGCTCGACGCGCGCCGTCCCGATGCGGCGGCGCTCGAGGAATTGCAGGCCGCCGTCACGGCGCCCGGAACCGTCCGCCATGAGCGAACGCCGGTGCGGGCGGGGTGGCGGATCGAGCCACAGCGCGGACTCCTCGACCATAAGTTCGCAGGTCCAGCGACCGCCGCCCTCCTCCTCGTCGTGCCGGCGCTGCTCGCCGTGCTCGGTGCGAACCAAGTCGCCGCATGGCTCGAGCCGCTGGTCGAGGCGGGCACGATACCCCTGGCCGAGAGAATCGTGGGCTGGCCGGGACCGCTCGGCGCCGTGCTCGCCGGTGATTACGGCCTGCTCACGATGGGACCGCTGCTGTTCGTCTGGGCGGTCCCCACGGTGCTGGTCTATTCGGTGGTGATCAGCGTCTACAAGGCGAGCGGTCTCGCCGACCGCATCGGGACGGCCCTCCATCCCCTGTTGCGGCCGGTTGGCCTGCACGGGCGCGACGTGACGCGCGTGCTGATGGGCTTCGGGTGCAATGTCCCGGCGATCGTTTCGACACGCTCCTGCTCTGCCTGCACCCGACCGACTACCGTCGGCGCGATTTCCTTCGGATCCGCCTGCTCCTACCAGCTCGGCGCGACGCTCGCGGTCTTCGCCGCCGCGGGCAGTAGCGGTCTCGTCGTGCCGTACCTGGTGCTGCTGGTCGCGGCGACGCTGGTCTACACGCGCCTCACCAGCGACCCTGCCGCGCGGTCGACGCTCAACACACTCCTCATCGAGCCGCGCACCTTCCTCACCCGGCCGTCGTTCGCGGCAGTCGGCGCGGAGGCGCGAGGGACGATCTGGGCATTCTTCCGCACGGCACTTCCGACCTTCTTCGCGATCGCCATGGTCGCCTCGCTCCTCGACTGGTCGGGCGTGCTCGATGCAGCGGGGGGCCTGCTGGGGCCGGCGATGGCCGTGTTCGCACTGCCGGTGGACGCGGCATTGCCGACCGTGCTGGCCGCCGTCCGGAAGGACGGGATTCTGCTCCTGGCCGAGGAGGGCACCGTGGCCTCCTTGAGCGCAACCCAGCTGCTGGTGGCCACCTTCCTCGCGGGAACGGTGCTGCCATGCCTGGTCACCGCGATCACGATTGGGCGCGAACTCGGGCTACGGTTCACGGGCAGGGTTCTCGTGCAACAGGCCTCCTTCGCCGTCGCGATTACCGTCGCCATCGGCTGGACCGCGGCCGCGTTCGGCGGGTGACCCTCCCCGTCCAGGCCCCGGGTGAAGCTGCATCGCGACCGGCCCGCGTGTACCGAGCCGGCGCTGCTTCGTTGCTCTACTGTTCGACGACGGCGGGCAGCGTCAACACCTGGTAGACCTCTTCGGAGTTGAGGCAGTCGAAGAGCCTGGCGGCCTCGTCGCCGAGCCGGGCCAGATCGCTCTCTTCCAGCTGGTCGACGTCGAGGGTGCCGAACCCGAGGGCCAGGACGTGAGGGCTATCGGCGACGAGGGTGGCCATGCACACCACGGCCTCCTGACGCAGCCCTTCGACCCGGGATGCGGTGAACGCGGCGAAGAGCGCGGTCTTGCTCCCGAGCGTGAGGCAGTCGAGCAGGGAAACCGCGGCGGGCGCGAACGCTTCCGTAACCGTAGCGCCGAGGAACGTCTGGAATAGTTCCTCGCCGACCCGGTCTCGTATGCACGACACCTCCTCTTCGGGGAGCATCGCGACGACGTCCTCGCCGGTGAAGCTGTCTTCGGCGTCCAGTCTCGTCGTGAGGCGGACGAGTACGTTCACCTGCTCCGTCACATCGAGGCAGTCGAACAGCTCCTTGGTGGAGGCGAACAGGGCAGCGGTGTCGGTGTCCTCGAGTGCCGGACGCAGCAGCTCGAACCTGACGCGAATGACTTCGGGGTTCGCGCGCCCGACGGCGATGGCGCACGCGCGCGCCTCGGGATCGTTTCTTCCGTGATAGGAATCGACCAGTACCAGACCCATGAGCACAACGTTGTCGTCCGTCAGGCAACCGAGGAAGGAACCCGCGCCCGAACTCCCAACTTCCCCAACGAGCCTCTGCATGGGGATGTCCAGCATGGCCTGGTACAGCTCGCTGCCGATAGCGCCGCGGAGGCAGTCTCTCTCGTCCTCGGAGATGCGCGCGATGACGTCGCGGCCGGTGGTGGCATCGCTAATGAACAAGTCCTCCAGCGAGCCTGCCGACTCGACCAGCGGGGTGGGTATGGGAGTGGCCTGCGCCGCCGCCGGCTCCTGCGTCGGGGCTGCGGTGGGCTCGGCTTCATCGTCGGACCCGCACGCGACGGCGACGACCGCGATCATGAGGGCCACCATGGCGGTGACGAGCAAACCCGGTTTCGGTGTCCTGGCCACTACCCCATCCTACGTATGACCCGTGAACCTGGCGCCGCCATGCTTTCCGAGTGCCTCACGGGGACTCTTCGAGTCCGGACTATATCTCAATACGCATCGGCCCAGAGAGCCACCCGGCCGGCGGCGCCCCGCATGGCGGGCGGGCCACATGATGGGACCGATCGATGGGTCGCCCTGTATGGAGACCATGCACTACGACGCTCGTGGGGCGGTTTGGCGTGTAGCGGGTATCGCTGGTCCGGCTCCCGGAACGTAGAATCGAGGGCGCCGTGATAGACAGCTACCGCCTTCTACGCCCCACCCGGACCTATTCGCTCGGCAAACGCGGGGCGCCGCGCTTGCTGCTGGCCCTGGCGTCGCTCGCCCTGGCCGCCTCGGCGGCATGCGGCGGCGGCGACCCGGAACCACCCCCACCCCAGGAGCCGCTCTCGCCCGAGCAGCAAGAGGTGGCCACGTACCTCAGCGCAAGGACCATGGAACTCTGGGACGTCTACAACACGTACAAGCCTGAAGACCTGAGGCAGTTTTACGCGCCCAGCTACTGGGAAACCGAGGAGGAAGAAGTCCGGCGCAACATGGAGCCCTTCAAGAGCCGTGGCACGGTCTTCATCGCGGAGGAGACCTCGCCGCCCCGGGAGATCGAGCCCGGCAAGTGGGAGCTCAAGCACAAGGCGCGATTCAACGGGAGCGCGGTCCTCATGAAGTTCATCTACGAGCAGTTCGACGGAGAGTGGCTGCTCACCTACGCGGAGGTCGACTAGCCGGGGCGGGAGCGCCGCAGTCCCGCGCCTGCCATCGCGCGGCGCCGCCGGAGCACGTCCTAGCCGGAGGTCTTCCTAGTAGATGCCGGGGACGATCCGGTAGGGCACCTTCTCCTGGTACTCGGCCCACTTCTCCTCGCCGTACTTCTCGGCGCAGGCCACGTCATCCTCGCGTTGGCGCCAGGTGAACATGGAGATGACGAAGATCGCGTAGGCCCAGGACCAGGCGACATCGAAGTGGCCGAAGGAGAGGCCGACGGCCAGCGCGAAGAAGCCCTCGCCCAGGTAGTTGAAGTGGCGAGCGGCGCCCCAGAGGCCACTGGTCAGGATCTTGCGGTCCCCCGCTTCGATGTAGCGGGGCTCGATGATCCCGAGGAACTTGCGCTCGGGCCAGCGCTTGAAGGTGTACTTCTGCATGTTGGCGCCACGAGAGATGCCCCACCCGATGAGGAAGAGGGCCGAGGTGCCGATGATCCAGACGTACGTCCAGACCGTACCGAAGCCGGGGTCGGGGTAGGCCGCCATGCCGTACAGCGGGACGATGAAGAGCCAGCCGTAGACGACGATGTCGCCCCAGAACATCTTGAAGCCCATCTTTTCGTGGATAAGGTCGAAGGTGTAGAGCTGGACGCGCTCGAAGACGTGGTAGTCGAAGACGTAGAAGGTGAAGATGGCCGCGTAGACGAAGACGCCCAGGTTGACCTCGCCCGTCGGGCTGAACTCCTCGTAGTGCCAGGCCGCGCCCGACATGGCGTTGATGCCGAGCATCGTTCCGCCCACCACGTAGAAGGTCATCTTCAGGTCGAGGCGATCGTTGAAGAACCTGATCTCCTGGACGCGGCCGAGGTAGAAGTCGACGAGCGGATTCCTGTTCTCCGTCTTTGGCTGGCTGTACACCGCGAGGGCCGTGAAGAGCACCGCGAAGCCGGTGCCACCGGCGACGGCGTAGAGCGAGGTGCGGTAGAACCAGTCGCGCTCGAGGCCGGGGATCAGCTCGAAGCCCCAGATGAGCACGGCGATGACGAACACGAGGATGCCGTTGAGCCGGTACCTGCGGGGTTCGCCGGTCGCTTTGTCGACGGCGTACCCGGGCACCCACCTTCCCGGCAGGACCACCGTCGCAATCGCGAAGGCGATGAAGATCATCAGGGGGGTGAAGAGGCCGGCGATCTTGTCGCCGGTGGAGAGCTCGAACAGTTGCTCAATGCCTAGCCATTCGATCATGACGGCTACCCCTTCCTCTCACAGCGAAGGAACGCTCGACGGTCGCTCTTACCAGCGAGGCGGAGCCTACCGAATGGAAGCGCGTGACGCTGTATGCGAGACGACATGGGGGCAGGGGAAGGAGCGAGCCTCTCAAGGAGTGGAGCAAGGGGGTGGGCCTCCCGCCTAGAATGACGCGCGATGGCAGCGGCGGCTCCCGAGGTTCCCCGATACGAGGCGGACGAAAACCCGCCCCTGCTGAGCTCTGCCGGTTACGGGCTCCAGTTCAGCCTGATCGCTTCGGCCACCCTGCTCGTCACGCCGGTCATCGTTGCGACGGCCGCTGATCGCGGCAACTCGTACGTGACCTGGATGGTGTTCGCCTCGCTGGTCGTGGTGGGGCTCTCGACGATCATCCAGGTGCGGAGGCTGGGGTTCGTGGGGGCGGGGGCCGTGCTGCCAATGTTCACGGCCGCGTTCGCCATTCCCTTCTGCATCACCGCGCTCGTCGACGGCGGTCCCGCGACGCTCACGACGCTCGTGATCGTTTCCGCGATCGTGCAGCTGGTGGTCTCACGCTGGCTCTTTATCCTGCGCCGCTTCGTCACACCGACCGTCAGCGGCACGGTCATGATGATCCTGTCGATCACGCTGGCCTCGGTCGTATTCGACCTGCTGGACGAGGCAACGAAGGCGGACCCCGAGGAGGCCTCGGTGACCGCTCTCGTCACGATGGTGGTGGCGGCGGCGCTGGTCCTGCGGCGATCGACGCTGCTGCGCTTCTGGGCGCCGCTGGCTGGGATCGTGGTGGGCTGCATCGTGGCGGGCGCGCTCGGCATCTACGACACGACCCGCATCACGGACGCCGCCTGGGTCGGGCTGCCCGGCGAGGCGCCGGGCCTGGCATTCGACTTCGGCATCGACTTCTGGGTGCTGGTGCCGTCGTTCCTCTTCCTGGGCGTGATCATCGCGATCCAGGCGAACGGCGCGACCATCGGGATGCAGCGGGTGGCCTGGCGCGACGACCGCGCGGTCGACTTCCGGCAGGTCCAGGGGGCGGTGGCGGGCGCGGGCGCGAGCAATCTCTTCGCGGGGCTGGCGGGAACGGTTCCGAACGCGGTCAACCCGGCCATCATCCCGTTCATCCAGATCACGAGCGTGGCGGCGCGCCGGGTGGGCTACAGCATCGGGCTGATCCTGCTGCTGGTGGCGTTCCTGCCGAAGGTCTCGGCGGTGCTGAGCAGCATTCCCGGCCCGGTGATGACGGGCTACCTGATCATCATCACGGGCGCGCTCTTCGTGGACGGCGCCCGCACGGTGATCCAGCACGAGGCGAGCCAGGAGAAGATCGCGATCGCGGGGGTGTGCTTCTGGATCGCGGCGTCGTTCCAGTTCGAGCTGTTCGCGCTGCCGGACGTGGGGAGGGCAGGCAACGCGCTGCTGAAGAGCGGCATCACCACCGGCGGGCTGGCCGCCATCGCCATGATCCTCTACCTGGAGCTCACAAATCCGCGACGCATGCGGTTCCGCTCGCAGCTCCACATCGACGCCCTGCCGGAGCTGAACGCCTTCATCACGAGATTCGCGCAACGGCGAGGGTGGGACCAGGCCATGCAGGACCGCCTGAGCGCAGTCGCGGAGGAGACGCTGCTCACGCTCGCGCCTCTTGACCTGAGCCTGGGCGACGATTCGGAGGAGCCAGAGGAGGTGCGCCAGCTTGTTGTGCTCGCCTCGAGCGAGGGCGAGGTGGCGGACCTGGAGTTCATCGGGGGCGGCGAGAACGCGAACCTCGAGGACCAGATCCGCCAGATCCAGGAGCACGACTCGCTGGCAGCGGCAGAGGAGGAGCTTTCGCTGGTGCTGCTGCGCAGCTACGCGGAGTCAGTCGAGCACCAGCAGTACCACGGTACGGATATCATCACGGTCCGCGTTACGGCGCCCGACGCGGGCTGACCTCGGAGACACACGACAGAACGGGGAGGCTTGCGATGGCCGCAATCGACGACCTTCTGGAGAACAACGCGGGCTACGCCACAAGTTTCGAACAGGGCGACGCACCCGGGCGGCCGGCACTGAGGCTGGCCGTGGTCGCGTGCATGGACGCCCGCCTCGACACGCACGCCCTGTTGGGGATTGGCGTCGGAGACGCGCACGTCATCCGGAACGCGGGCGGTGTCGTGACGGACGACGCGATCCGGTCGCTGACGATCTCGCAGCGGCTGCTGGGCACGACGTCGATCATGCTCATCCACCACACCGGCTGCGGTATGCTGACCTTCCGCGACGACGACGTGAAAGACGCCATCGAAGCCGACACCGGCATCCGTCCGTCGTTCGCGATGGAGGCCTTCCCCGACCTCGACGGCGATGTCCGGCAGTCGATTGCGCGCATCAAGGCGAGCCCCTTCATTCCAAACACGGACGACGTGCGCGGCTTCGTCTACGACTGCGCCACGGGGAAGCTGAGCGAGGTCACGTAGCCTTTCCCCGGCCCGCCCGCAGCCCGGCCTACGGGCCGAACCGACAGCAGCCGGCACGTCCCGCACGACCCTGCGGTCGCAGGGTCATGCCACACAACCGTGCCGCCATTCCGTATCCTTCGCGCGGCTGATATGGCTTCTGCTAGTGGCATAAGCGTCCCTCGCATCCACTACAGCCTCGATACGCTCCGCGGGGACATCTTCGGCGGGATTACATCGGCGGTTGTGGGATTGCCGATAGCGCTCGCCTTCGGTGTGGCATCCGGGCTGGGAGCGGCAGCGGGGCTGTACGGGGCGATCGCGGTCGGGTTCTTCGCGGCGGTCTTCGGGGGGACGCGTTCGCAGATCTCGGGGCCAACGGCGCCGATGTCCGTGGCCATGGCGGTCATCGTCACGGTGCACGCCGACGGCGACCTCACGAAGGCCCTCACGATCGCGATGATGGCGGGGCTGCTCCAGATCCTGCTGGGCGTCCTGCGCATCGGCCGGTTCGTCTCGTACACGCCCTACTCGGTGACCTCGGGATTCATGTCGGGCATCGGGGTCATCATCATCCTGATCCAGACCCTGCCGGCCCTCGGGTGGGCGGTGACGACGGGCGGACCCCTGAAGGCGATCCGCTCCTGGCCGGATGTACTGGGGGACGTCAACTTCGAGGCGCTCGGGATCGCCATGATCACCCTGCTGGCAGGCATTTTCTGGCCCTCGCAGCTGAGGAAGTACCTGCCGCCGACGCTGGCGGCACTCATCGTGGGGACCGCCGTCGGGGTGCTCTGGCTGACGAACACGCCCGTCATCGGCGACATCGGCCCGGTGCCCAGAGGGCTGCCCGACTTCGGGCTGCCAACGTTCGATCCGGGCTTCCTCGCCACGGCGGCGCAGGCGGCCATCACGCTGGCGCTGCTGGGCTCCATCGACAGCCTGCTGACCTCGCTGATCGCCGATTCGATGACGCGGACGCAGCACAACCCGAACAAGGAACTGGTGGGGCAGGGGATCGGCAACGTGGCGGCGGGTCTCTCCGGGGGGCTGCCGGGGGCGGGCGCGACGCCCGGGACGGTCGTGAACCTTCGCGCGGGCGGCCGGACGCCGATGTCCGGAGTCCTGCGGGCGGTGATTCTCTTAGCACTGGTCCTGGGGCTTGGACCGCTCGCGGAGGAGATTCCCCAGGCCGTGCTCGCCGGCATCCTGATGAAGGTCGGCTGGGACATCATCGACTGGCGCTTCCTCACGCGGCTGCTACGCGTGCAGCGCGAACACCTGCTGGTGATGCTGATCACCCTCGGCATGACCGTATTCCTGGACCTGGTCTCGGCCGTCGCCATCGGCCTGATCGCGGCGGGCATGGCGAGCGCGCGCCAGTTCGAGCGGCTGCAGCTCGACAGCGTGGTTTCGGTGCCGCTGCTCGACCGGAGCTTCTTCTCGGGCGATGAGAGCGCCCAGGACGTCGACGCCTTCTCGGCGCGCGTGGGGCTGGTGGCGCTGCGGGGCAGCTTCACGGTGGCATCCTCGAACAAGCTGATCAGCACGATCAGCATGGACATCCGCGAACACGAGGTCGTCATCCTCGACTTTTCCGAGACGGTTTATGTCGATGACAGCGCGGCCCTCGTGGTGGAGCAGCTCGTGGACAACGCGGCGGAGCAGGATACGGAGGTCATCGTCATGGGCCTGAAGGGGGCGGCGCTGGAGGCGGTGGAGGGGCTCAATGCACTGGAGCGCGTCCCCGAGGACCGTTTCGCTGCCGGCATCGACGAGGCCCGGGCGATATCGGCGCGGCTGCTGGCCGCCCGCGAGTCGCGAAGTCCGGCTCCGGCCGGCGCGTAGCGGCCCGGCCGCTCGAGCCGGTGGCAGGCGCTTCTACGGGACGTACTTTCCCGAACTCCGGTCCGTTTGGGACACCTGCGCGTTGACCCTGTCTGGCGATCTACAACCGCGTGACCAACAACGCCTACAGGCGGTCGTTCTATGGCCAGTACGAGTACTTCGGGAAGGCGCTCGCACGAATCAATCCCGCGGTCGCCGCCAGGCTCCCGCAGGTGTGGACCGCCCCGGAAACGAAGACCTACTACGTCGCCATCCAGAACTTCGGAGGATCCCCGGGACCCTACACCTTCAGCCTTGAGCCGCTTGCAGCAGAGGAGGAGACGGCCTCGAGGCCGGAAAGGACGGGAGGGGAGTCCCTCCGAGAGGTTGGGGTCCTAGGACGATTCGAGGGCACCCTCTCAGGTCCCGGCGACTCCCACTTGTGGCGCTTCGACGCCACCCCCGAACGGTCCTACCGGTTCGACATCGAACACCACGATCGGCAGGTCTTCCGAGTGCAACTTCTGGACGACCGGGGAGAGCCGATCGAGACCTGGGTCGCAGGCGAGTTCGAATTTCTGGAGTCTACCTCCCTCTCGTTCGAGTGGACCTCGATGGGCCCCAGCGAGCACTACATCCTGATCGACGGCGCTAAAGAGGACAACGTGAGCTACACCCTCACCATCAGGGAGGTCGAGTCGGGCCCCCGGTAGCCCGTCGCGGCCGCCTCCCTACTCCCCATCAGCCCGTTGGCGGGCGCTCCCCTAGGATCGCGGGATGGGCGAAGCGGTCATCGAGGTGCGGGGGCTGCGCAAGCGCTACGGCGAGGTCGAGGCGGTGCGCGGCATCGACCTGCGTATCGAGCGGGGCGAGGTGTTCGCGCTGCTGGGGCCGAACGGGGCGGGGAAGACGACGACGGTCGAGATACTGGAGGGGCACCGGACACGCTCGGCAGGCGAAGTGAGTGTGCTGGGGTTCGACCCCGGGCGGAACGAGGTGGCGCTCAAGGAGCGCACCGGCATCGTGCTCCAGCAGACCGGGCTGGAGCCCTACCTGACCGTTTCCGAGACGGTCGACATGTTCCGCGGCTTCTACCCGCGACCGCTGCCGCTGGGCGACATCCTGGAGGTGGTGGGGCTGGAGGAGCAGCGCGACCAGCGCGTGCGAAGGCTCTCGGGCGGGCAGCAGCGGCGGCTGGACGTGGCCGTGGGGCTGGCGGGCGACCCGGAGCTGCTCTTCCTGGACGAGCCCACGACGGGGTTCGACCCGAGCGCCCGCCGAGGCGCCTGGTCGATGATCCGCAACCTGCGCACGCTCGGGAAGACGGTGCTGCTCACGACGCATTACCTGGACGAGGCGCAGGCGCTCGCTGACCGCGTGGCGATCATGGTGCGGGGCGAGATCGTGGCGGAGGACACGCCCGCGGGACTGGTGGCGGCCGACGCGGACGCGGTCATCCGCTTCCGCGCGCCGGAGGGCGCATCGCCGCCGGACGGTCTCGACCTGCGGCAGACGGAGGAAGGGCTGCTCGAAGCGCGCACGGCCGACCCGACGCGTGACCTGCACGCCCTCACGGCCTGGGCCCTGTCGGAAGGCATCGAGCTGGAGGACCTGACGGTGAGCCGCCTCTCGCTCGAGGACGTGTTCCTGCGGCTCACGGACGAGGACGACGGCGAGGTGGAGCCATGAAGCCAGTGAGACTCGTGCTCGCGCAGCTTAAGTACCAGGAACGGGCGTTCCGGCGGAACCCGGCGGCGGCGTTCTTCACGATCGCGTTCCCGCTCATCTTCCTCGTCATCCTCAACGTCATCTTCGGCGGGAACGACCTCGATGTCGGCGGCCGTGTCATCAGCGGCGCGACGTTCTACATCCCCGCGATCGCGGCGCTCACGGTCGTGAACTCGTGCTACACATCGATCGCGATGAGCTGGGTCTTCGACCGCGACGGGGGCGTGCTGAAGCGTATCCGCGGGTCGCCACTGCCCGGATGGGCGTTCCTGCTCGGCCGCATCGGCCACGCGGTCATCCTGATGCTGGCCCTGCTGGCGCTGGTGGTGCTGTTCGGGTGGCTGTTCTACGACGTCGACGTGCCGGGGCAGACGATGCCCGCCGTGCTGGTGACGCTGGCCGTGGGGGCGTTCTCGTTTTGCGCGCTGGGGTTCGCGATCGCTTCGGTCGTGCCGAACTCTGACGCGGCGCCGGCCGTCGTGAACGGGTCGATCCTGCCCCTGCTCTTCATCTCGGACGTGTTCATTCCGCCGGATGCGGGCACGCCCGCATGGGTCGAGCACGTCAGCTCGGTGTTTCCCGTGCGGCACCTCTCGGAGGCGCTGCAGACAGGCTTCAACCCGTTCACGACGGGCGCGGGCTTCGAGCCGGTGCACCTGGGCGTGCTCGCGGCATGGGGCGTCGTGGGCCTGCTGTTCACCATGCGCTTGTCCTCCTGGGAGCCGCGCGGCTAGGCCCCTGCTAGCATCCGCCTCGAAGGAGCCAAGCGATGGATATCTCGTGTGCGTTTCCGGCGAACAGCGCGGCCGTCGAGCAGGCGGTGCTGGCGGAGGAGCTGGGGTACGAGCGCGTCTGGATCTACGACTCGCCCGCCCTCTACCACGACGTCTGGGTGACGCTCGCGCGCATCGCGGAGCGGACGGAGCGGATCGGCATCGGGCCGGGGGTGCTGGTGCCGCACCTGCGCCATCCGATGACGCAGGCCGCCGCCATCGCGACGGTGGACGAGCTGGCCCCGGGACGGCTGGCGGTCGCCTTCGGCGCGGGGTTCACGGGGCGGCTGGCGATGGGCCAACCGATGCTCTCGCGCCGCGAGTTCGAGCAGGGCGTGCGGCAGGTGATGGCGCTCATCCGGGGCGAGGTGGTGGAGGTGGACGGGGCCACGACACAGATGCTGCACTCGGAGGGCTTCGCGCCCCCGAGGCCGATCGACGTGCCCGTCCTCGTGAACGCGCAGGGACCACGCGGGCAAGCGTTCGCGCGGGAGATCGGGAGCGGCGTGACCGTGAGCTTCCGGCCCGTGCCGGGGTTCGACTGGTGCGCCGTGCTAAGCACGGGCACGGTGCTCGAGCCGGGCGAACCGCCGACATCGGAGCGCGCGTTCGAGGCGACGGCGCCC
Organism: Dehalococcoidia bacterium; assembly: GCA_022826585.1. Taxonomy (GTDB): domain Bacteria; phylum Chloroflexota; class Dehalococcoidia; order Tepidiformales; family Tepidiformaceae; genus UBA2991. The sequence continues at coordinate 10,141 of JAJDUR010000106.1, read as the reverse complement.
TCGCTGGCGGTGCGCTACCACGGGCTCGCGGCGCGGGGTGAGCCACTCGACTCGCTCCCGGGCGGCGAGGAGTGGATGGCGTCGATCGCCGGCGTGCCCGAAAGCGAGCGGCACCTCGAGATCCACCGCGGCCACCTCGTTGAGCTGAATGAACACGACCGCACGGCGATGGACCGCGAGCAGCTTCCGCCGGCGCAGCTCACGGGCACGGTCGACGACATCCGGGGAAGGCTGGCGCGGCTGGAAGCGGGTGGCGCGACGGAGCTGATGTGGCAGCCGATGGGCCCGGACATCGAGCGGGAGATGCGGGCCTTCGCCGAAGTGCTGGCGTAACCGGCGGGATGGTTCGCGTGCCCCCGTCGAGCCTGTAGGCTGATCCGCCATGTTCCTTCCCGGAGTGGTCCCGCCCGAAGACAACGCCGCCCCGAGGCTGTGGATGCTGGTGCAGCGCGGCCGCGTGCTGTTCCGCGAGGTGGACGCGGCGCTGGCAGGGCCCGCAGAGGCGGAAGAGCTGCCGCGAACGGGAGCGGAGCACTTCATCGGGACGCTGGACGGCGAGCAGGTCTGGACCGCGGGGGTGGAGGACGGTGCGGAGGCAGGCGAGGGGTGGAGCTTCTGCGACCTGTTCTCGGTGTACGGCATGGCGGACGAGGAGATATGGATGGCCGCGGGCCGGGCCGTTCAGATCGTCGAGTGGGAGCGAGTGAACCGGTTCTGCGGGAGCTGCGGCGCCCCGAACGAGCTCGTGAGGGGGGAGCGCGCCATGCGTTGCCCGGAGTGCGGGTTGCTGCGATTTCCGCAGCTCTCGCCGGCGATCATCACGCTCGTGCACCGGGGCGACGAGGTGCTGCTGGCGCGCAGCCACCGCTTCCCCGAGGGGCTGTACAGCGCCCTGGCGGGGTTCGTCGAGCCCGGGGAGACCGTGGAGGGAGCGCTGATCCGGGAGGTCGAGGAGGAGGTAGGGCTCCGGGTGACGAACCTGGAGTACCAGGGCAGCCAGCCGTGGCCCTTCCCCAACTCGCTCATGCTCGGCTTCTTCGCGGAGTACGAGAGCGGCGACATCGTGCTGGAGGAGGCGGAGATAGCGGCGGCGGACTGGTTCCCGGTCGACGAGCTTCCGAACATCCCCGGGCCCATCAGCATCGCCAACCGGCTGATCACCTCCTGGGTCGCTCGCCACGGCGGGGGGTAGCGGGTTGCGTTTGGCGGCACTCCTGCCGGCAAGGGTCGGGCTGGCGGCGGTCGTGCTTCTGGTGGGGTGCCGGGGGGAGGACGGGCAGGCGACGCCGCCGGTCGACCCGACTCCTGCTCCGCAGTCAGCCCCCACCGCGCAGCCAACTCCGACGGCCCAGCCAAGGCCTACCGCCCAGGCAACGCCTACGGCGCAGCCGACTCCTACGACGCAGCCAACTCCAACGGCGCAGCCAACCCCCACCCGACAGCCGACTCCCACCGCACAGCCCACGCCTACCACGCAGTCGACCCCCACTGCACAGCCCACCCCTACCCCACGGCCGACTCCCACGGCAGAGCCAACGCCTACCGCAGAGCCGACGGCCACGGCGCAGCCGACCCCAACCACAGAGCCGGCTGCGGAGCCGGTCTCGACGCCGGAAGCGACGGCAACGGCGGAGCCGCCCCCCACCCCCACCGCAACAGCGCAGCTGTGCAGCACGGACGACCCCACGCCGTGCCCGCTGCCCACCACCTCAGTGACCGTGCAGAGCGCGGATGGCCTGCGGACGGTGACGTTGACGGTCGAAGTCGCGAGCCGGCCCGACCAGCAGCACCGGGGCCTGATGTTCCGGGAGTCGCTGGATGAGTTCGCGGGGATGCTCTTCCTGTTCGAGGCCGACCGGACGGGAGGCTTCTGGATGCTGAACACGCTCATCCCGCTGGACATCGCCTACCTGGCGGCCGACGGCACCGTCCTCGAGATCGTGCATGGAGTGCCCCACAGCCCCGAGGTTCTCCGCCCGGCACAGCCGTACCGGCACACGCTTGAGGTCAACGCCGGGTGGTTCGAGCGCCAGGGGTTCGGGATCGGGGACGTGGTCTCGATACCGGAGGGGGTGGAGGCAGAGGAGTAGGGCTAGACGCCAACCTCCATGTCGGCGGCGAGACGAGGGAAGAGTGGCTTGATGTTCGTTGAGGCGATGGCGCCGAGCTCGTCGGCGGTGAAGCCGGCCTCGTTCACGAGGAAGGCGATGGCTTCGTCGACGTCCTGCTGCGAGAAGGCGGGGTAGTCGGTGCCGAAAACGATGTGGTCGGTGTCGGTGACCGTGCGCAGGCTGGGGAAGGCGTTGGGGTGGCAGGTCACGGCGACGTCGAAGTACATGCGGCGGAGGTAGGCGAGCGTGCCCCGTGGGGCGGTGGTCGTGAAGGGCTCGGCGCCGTCGGAGCGGGCCACGCGTCCGGCGATGTAGGGGAAGCAGCCGCCGCCGTGGGCGATGATCCAGGTCAGGTTCCCATAGCGCTCGAGGGCGCCCGAGGCGAGCAGGCTGCCGATGGCGCGCGTCGTCTCGACGGGAAAAGTCGACGACGGCGGGCGAAAGGTTGGGGATGCCCAGGTGCGACTTCGTGGGGTGGAGGTGGATGACCGCGCTGCGGTCGTTCATCGCGGCGAGGACGGAGTCGAAGCGCTCGGCGCCGATGAGGTCGGGGCCGACGCCGCTCGGGAGCAGGACTCCGTCCATGCCCAGCTCATCGAAGGCGCGGCCGAGCTCGGCGGCTGCGGCGTCGGGGTCGACGAGGGGGAGGGTGGCGAAAGCGCCGAAGCGGTGTGGCCAGCGCTTCGCCACGCCGGCGAGGTAGTCGTTGGTGGCGCGGTGGAGGGGGACGGCGGCGGCGGGGTCGCCCACGTCGGCGACGAAGATGGTGGGGGTGAGCACGGCGGCGGCGATGCCGCTCGAGTCCATGGCGGCCATCGCGGTCTCGGGGGTCCAGGCGCCGGCCATGGGGATGCCGACCTGCGTGGCCGCCTCGGCGATCTCGGCCGAGGGCACGTGATGGTGTACGTCGATGAAGCCGTCCACGGCGGTCCCTCCCGGAGTTGTGTGGCGGCAATCGTAGGGGAAGCGGGGCCGGCGGGCTCGGGCGGGCGGTTCTGGTAGCCTTGGCGCCCCTGGGAGGAACACGATGCGCATTGGCGTGATGATCGGCGGACGCCTGGACCTCGACGGTCTGGTGGCGCGCACGCAGGAGCTGGAAGCGCAGGGCTTCGACAGCGTCTGGATGCCCAACGTCTTCGGGCTGGACGCCATGGGCGCATTCACCGTGATCGGGCGCGAGACGGAGCGCATCGAGCTGGGAACGGCGGTCGTCCCCACGTACCCCCGGCACCCGGTGACGATGGCGCAGCAGGCGCTCACCGTGCAGGCGGCCTCGGGGAACCGCTTCGCGCTGGGCATCGGGCTCTCGCACAAGTTCGTCATCGAGGACATGTGGGGGATGTCGTTCGAACGGCCCGCGCGGCACATGCGCGACTACCTGGAGGCGCTCCTGCCGCTGCTCCGGGGCGGGGAGGTGAACGTCGACAACGACAGCTACCGGATCCACGCGACCTACGGGGTGGCGGGGGCGGAGCCCCCCCAGGTCCTGCTGGCAGCGATGGCCCCGCGCATGCTCGCCCTGGCAGGGTCGGTGGCGGACGGCACGAGCCTCTGGATGACCGGCCCCGACACCATCGAGAGCTACATCGCGCCGGCGCTGCGGGAGGCCTCGGAGCGGGCGGGCCGCGAGCAGGCGGCGCGCATTGTCGCCGCCTTCCCCATCGCCATTACGGACCACCCCGACGACGCCCGCCAGCGGGTCGGGAAGATGCTGGCCAACTACAGCCCCATCCCCTCGTACCGGGCGATGCTGGACCGGGAAGGAGCGGCCGGCCCGGAGGATGTCGCCATCCTGGGCGACGAGAGCGTGCTCGACGAGGCGCTCGACCGGCTGGAGGCGATGGGCGTGAGCGATTTCTCCGCCTCGATCATGCCGGTCGACCCGGACGCCGAGGGACGCACGGCGGCCTACCTCCTCGGCCGCATGGGCCGGTAGCAGCCGGGCGATGCGCTCCAAGGTCGTCGGCAGCTTCGAGGAGGCCGTCGCGGGGGTCGAGGACGGCTCGAGCGTCCTCGTGGCGGGCTTCGGCGAGCCGGGCAACCCGCACAACCTCGTGCGGGCGCTCTACGAGCAGGGCGCATCCGACCTCACGATCATCGCGAACGGCGCGGGCATGACGCGCGACGACGGCGTGATCACGACGGGCAACCTGATCGAGGAGCGACGGGTGAGCCGCGTCATCCTTGCCTTCACGGCCTCGACGCACCCGTCGCGGCAGACGCCGCTCGAACGCCTGAACGAGGCGGGCGAGATCGAGGCGGAGATCACGCCCCAGGGCACGCTCGCCGAGCGCATCCGCGCGGGCGGGGCGGGCATCCCCGCTTTCTTCACGCCTGCGGGGGTGGGGACGGAGGTGGCGGAGGGGAAGGAGCACCGCGAGTTCGGCGGGCGGACGTACGTGCTGGAGGAAGCAATCGTAGCGGACTACGCGCTCATCCGGTGCTGGAAGGCGGACACCTTCGGAAACCTCGTGTTCCGCCGCTCGCAGCGCAACTTCAACCCGATCATGGCGATGGCGGCGGACTGCACGCTGGTCGAGGCGGAGGAGGTGGTCGAGGTGGGGGAGCTCGACCCCGACCTGATCCACACCCCCGGCATCTTCGTGCAGCGGGTGGTCTCCATCCCCGAGGCGGGCGGCATGCTGCAGGCGCCTCCCTTCTCGCTACCCACAGGGGGGAGCGCGCGGACATGAGCGATACGGCCAGCCCGCTGACCCGGGACCTGATGGCGGCGCGCGTGGCGGCCGAGTTCCAGGACGAGTGGGTGGTGAACCTCGGCGTGGGGATGCCGACGCGCTGCTCCGACTTCGTTCCGGAAGGCCGCTCGGTCATCTTCCACTCGGAGAACGGCGTCATCGGGTACGGGCGCAACGCGACGGTCGAGGAAGCGACGCCGTACGTCGTGAACGGCGGAGCGCAGCCGGTGCTGCTGACGCCGCTCGCCTCGATCGTGCACCACGCCGACGCCTTCGCGATCATCCGGCGGGGACTCCTGGACGTGGCCGTCCTGGGCGCCTACGAGGCGGCCGCCAATGGCGACTTCGCGAACTGGCGCATCAGCGGTCGCAAGGGCGGGGGCATCGGCGGGGCGATGGACCTTGCCGTGGGCGCGAAGCAGGTGTTCCTGCTGCTCGAGCACACCACCCGCGACGGCCAACCCCGACTACTCGAGCGCTGCGCCCTGCCGCTGACCGCGGCGGGGGTGGTCACACTCGTCATGACAAACCTGGGCCTGTTCGAGCCCGCGGGCGAGCACTTCGCCCTGCGCGAGATCGCGCCGGGCTTCACGGTCGACGAGGTGCAGCGGCTGACGGGGGCGCCGGTCGTCGCGGCGCGGGGCCTGCGCGAGGTTGGCGTCTAGCGGGGCGGCTAGACACGCTGGCGAAAGCGGGTTCTCATACAGGCAGGCCCCCGTAGCTCAGGGGATAGAGCAGTGGTTTCCTAAACCATGTGCGCAGGTTCGATTCCTGCCGGGGGTACCAGACGAGACTGTACTAATAACTCGGCCCGGCAGCCCGAACTCTGCCGCATCACCCCCGTCGATGGGGCTGTCCGGTGGCGTAGGGATGGTGTAGCGGACTATCGCCGTTCCGGGCCTGACCACGATCTCCTTCACGAACGAGCGGATGAAGGCCCTCGACTCGGTCACCTGGCTCGCGCGGAGGAACTGGTTCATCTCGCGTGCGTAAGCTGTGATCACCTCGACGCTGTCGAGCAGCGCCCGTCGGTCCTTGAGCCGAGCTCTTGCCTCATCGGCAGCGAGTTCGAGGCGCTCCTGACGCTCTTGGTGCTGGCGGATGCGGGGCAGGATGTCGTTGATCTCAAGGTCCGAGGTCTCCACCGCGTGCCAGAGCCTGTCCATCCGCCGCCGGATTTCGGCCATCTCCTCTTGGACAGTCTCCAGCTTCTGGCGCTGCTCGTGAGCCACCCCGTCCATCTCCTCGTCCACCATTCGCACAAGGTCGCGGATGTTTGACTCGGTGAGCACGTGCTCCCGCAGCTGGTCGATGATCAGGCGCTCGAAGCGCTTCGAGTTGAGCCGTGGCGTCTCACAGGTGCCCTTCCCTCGTTTCAGGAGGGAGTGGCAGACGTAGTAGGTGTACTTGCCGCCCTTGGCTTCGTGAGCCGTGAGCGCCTTCCGGCAGGTCTGGCACTTGACGAGGCCGCTAAGGAGATAGGGGCTGGAGGCTCGGCGGGGATGGACCTCCGAAGGGGCCTTCGTGCCGAGCAGGGCGGCCACGCGCTGGAACTCCTCCCGCGAGACGATAGCGGGAAAGGCGTCATCCACGCGTACGGGCGGAGCACCGTCCCGGGCCTTCCTGCCCCAGACCAGGGTTCCCGTGTAGACCTCGTTGCTAAGGATGCGGTGGACGCTCGTCTTCAACCAGAGCTTGCCCCGGGGAGTGGCAATGCCCTCGTCGTTGAGGGTCTTGGCGATGTCCAGGAGGCTCACGCCCGATGACGCCATGCGGAACATCCGGCGCACCACCTCGTCGGCGGGCGGGTCCGGTTCGAGGCGGGGACGCTTCTTGGCACCGTCCTGGACGGGCACCTTCCTGTACCCATACGGAGCGAAGGTCGAGACCCAGAATCCGCGGGAGGCCGCCTCCCGCATGCCCCGCGTGACTTCCTGCGCCAAGTTCTCGCTGTAGAACTCGTCGACGCTCTCGATGATCGCCTCCATGAGCTTGCCCGTGGGCGAGTCGTCGGCGTGCTCAGTGATGGAGGTCACCTTGACGCCGCGGCGGCGGAGCATCGACTTGAAGGCGACTGCGTGCTCGCGCTTGCGGGTGAAGCGCGAGAACTTCCAGACGAGGATCTCCGCGAAGGGCGCGTCGGTGCCGCCGGCGGCGTCCAGCATCTTGCGGAATTGGGGCCGGTCGGCGACGCGCCCGCTCTCCGCTTCGTCGACGTACTCGTGGACGACGAGGAAGCCGTTCTTCTTCGCGTACTCGCGCAGCGCCCGGAGCTGGGCGGAGACGGAGAGGTCCACGTCCTGGCGGTCGCTGGAGACGCGAGCATAGAGAGCGGCGCGCGTTGGGTCGGGTCGTTCGGTCATCGGTTCGTCTCCTTCGTCTGTTGTCGTTCACCGTAGCGGCCTTCGGCTCCCCGCAGGGCACGAATGCGGCTCCCTTGTGACATCGGAGCAAGTGATTTCGTCCAGAGAGCTTGAAACGCCCCCAAGTCCGTTGCCCGCGGTCCCTTCGGCTGGTACGGTGCCCGTCCTATTGGAACAGACGTTCTGATTGGGGAAGTGTACACGACCGGCGCCACCCACGACCACTCCCGTTGCGTGGGCGCGCCGCACTCCCGCGAGGGACCCGCGTGAAACAGGAACACCGGCTCACCGACGAACAAGACAAGCAGCGCCTTGAGGGCCTGCGGATCCTGGCCCGCATCATCGCTCGCCACCACCTCGCCCATCCTGAACTCTATCGAGGTGCATCGGGCGAGGGCTTAGGGACTCCTTCCCCGGCAGCGGAGCGAGCCGCTTCCCGGAATTCGGTCCAGAAGGATGATGTGCAATGAGGCGCAGGCAACCGGCATCTCGAGTGAGGCTCAAACCCGAGACAGTGTGGAGGTGTCTCAACCGCCTCAACCTGTCGCAGAATAAGCTGGCGCTGCGCGTGGGCATCAGTTCGGGTTACCTCTCGCAGTTGATGACCGGGACGCGCTGCCCCTCGGCAGAGGTGCGCGTGGAGCTGATGGAGGCGCTCGGGGTGACGGAGTTCGACGAGTTATTCATCCTCGAGATCGTCTCGTCAAGCGACGCCGAGAATGTGCCTGTTGCGGCCGGAGGGTTAGCCTTCGGTGCCGAGGGTCCAGGGGAGCTGCAACGCAGCTGACCCCTTCCTCTCCTATAGCAATGCCTACAGCGGAAACTGCCTGCTGCGTAGCTCTAGTGAGTGATACGTGGTCGAAGAACCTGACAACGCGATCGTGTTTCAATCCGCGCCCACCCGTGAGGGCGGGCTCGACTCCACGGACGAGTTACCCGTTTCCAATCCACACCAAACGCTGCGCTACTCGTGGGCCGTGAACCTACCGGCTAGCCGCTGACGCTTGGTACTCCCCTGCCTTCGCTTGGATTTGCCGAAGTGGAGTCGCACGTTGACATGCCAAGGAGCCACTCAGCATCGCCGACAGGGCCCACAGTGCAGCGTACGACCTGTAGCAAAGGGAACGGGGCGGGCCTGAGCCCACCCCGCAACGTGGTGCATATAGCCTTCCGGCATCAGCTTGTTGTTGGTGCCCGTGGGCACTGCCAACCATTCCCGAAACCGAGGCTATACTGGGCTGCCCCGCACGTCAAAGTGCTGATCTCCGAAGGGTGGGCGGATGCTGCGACTTGGGCTCGACTTGGGCACGAACAGCATTGGCTGGGCGCTTTATCGCCTCGCCGAGGACGGCGAACCCGACGCGCTGGTCGACGGCGGCGTGCTGATCCACCCCGACGGACGCAACCCACGGAACCGCGCGTCGAACGCTGCTGAGCGCCGAATCAAGCGCGGACCGCGGCGCAACCGCGACCGGATGTTGCGCCGCCGCCGTCGCGTGGCTCAGCTACTGCATGGGCTCGGGCTGCTCCCCAGCGGCGAGGGGGGCCGCAAGGCGTCGCGGAGCCTCGACCCCCTGCAACTCCGTGCCGAGGCGCTCGACCGCCCGCTCACCCCGCACGAACTTGGCCGCGTGCTGCTGTCATTCGCCGATCGCCGGGGGTTCAAGAGCAACCGCAAGACCGATGGCGGCGAGGGCGGTGCGATCCGCAAGGAGACCGGTGAACTCCGTCGCCGCATGGAGCAAGCCGAGCGTGATGCCCAACGCGAGGGGCACCACGCAGCCCGTACGCTTGGCGAGTTCCTGTGGCGCCGGCGCCAACGCGGCGAGACTGTCCGCGCCCGCCCAACAGGCAACAGGGAGCGCCCGTACGCAGGACTCTATCCGGACCGCGCGATGATCGAGGAGGAACTCGACGCAATCCGTGGCGCACAGGCGAAGCATCATCCGTCGATCTCGCCCGAGCAGTGGGGCGATGTGGTAGCAGCGCTGCTGCACCAGCGCCCGCTACGGCCCGTCGAGCGGGGCCCTTGCACCTTGCTCCCAGATGAGAAGCGCGCGTACAGAGCGTACCCACTGTTCCAGCGCTTCCGCATCCGGGAGGAGGTGTTGAACATCGAGATCACGCCCCCTGGCGAGCGGGCCCGCCGACTCACGAGCGACGAGTGCGAGCGAGTCGTCGTCAAGCTGCTGGAAACCAGAAGCCGGACGTTCGACGAGGTCGTAGCGCTACTCGCGCTGCCGCCCAGCACGCACGTCAACCTACGATCGGTCGCCCGTGACAAGATCGACGGCGACCTAACCGCTGCTGCGCTGCGCGCGAACAAACGCTTCGGCAGGGGTTGGTCGAATCTGAGCCTTGACCAGCAGCAGGTCGTTGTCGAACGGTTGCTTGAGGACGAAGATCCCAATGAGCTGGAGGACTGGCTACGGGAAGAGTTCGGCCTCGATGAAGCCGCGGCTGAAAGTGTTGCATCGGCACCGCTCCCTTTGGGGACGGGCCGGCTTTCACTGGCTGCGATCGAGCAACTGCTGCCGCAGATGCGGCGCGGGTTCCGATACCACGACGCCGTTCAGGCTGCGGGGCTCGGTCACCACTCGGACCTGCACGGCGACGGTAGCATGGATCGCCTGCCGTACTACGGTGAAGTCCTTGAGCGGCACGTCACCGGCAGACGCCCCAACGACCGCAACGAGGCGGAGCGGCTCGGGCGTGTCGCCAATCCGACCGTCCACATCGCCCTCGGCCAGATTCGGAGGCTCTTCAACGCCATCGCCGAGAAGCACGGCAAACCGTGCGAGGTTGTCGTCGAGCTGGCGCGCGAACTGAAGCAGAACGAGGAGCAGCGCCTCGATGACCAGAAACGGCAGCGCGATAACCGTGAGCGCAACGACCGCCTGCATGAGTTGGCCGCGCAGGCGGGGCACGAAGACCCCTCACCGCTGGACATGCGAAAGTTGCGCCTCTGGGA
>JAJDUR010000048.1 GCA_022826585.1 Dehalococcoidia bacterium | reverse complement strand
CGCTGGCGGCCTTCCACGAGTACATCGGGAAGCACGTGCGCGAGAAGCGGCAGAACCCCAAGGACGACATGATCTCCTACCTGACGCAGGTGGAGTACGGCGACGAGAAGCGGCCGCTGACGGACGCCGAGGTCGTGAGCGTCGCCTACGGGATGCACATCGGCGGGAACGAGACCACGCAGTACGCGCTCACGGCGGAGGCGATGGTGCTCGCGCAGAAGCCGGAGCTGGCGGAGGAGCTGCGCGCCGACCGCTCGAAGGTGCGCTTCTTCGTGGAGGAGTGCCTGCGGCTGTACGCACCCACGCAGGGCCTCTCGGGGCGGCGTCCGATCAAGGACATCGTGGTGCAGGGGGTGACGATCCCGGCCGGGTCGACGATCCACCTGCGCTACGGGGCGGGGAACCGCGACGAGGACGAGTACCCGAACGCGGAGGAGATCGACCTGACGCGTCCGAGCCCGGGGCGGCACGTGACGTTCGGGCAGGGGCCGAGGTCGTGCCCGGGGGCGGGGCTCTCGCGCCTGGAGCAGAACATCGCGACGAACGTGATCCTCGACCGCCTGGACGACCTGCGGCTGGCGCCGGGCAAGAACGACCTGCGCCACCAGCCGGGGGTCATGCTGGGGCTGCTGGAGCTGAACCTGGAGTTCGGCGAGCGGTAACGCTTCGACCTCCGCCTTCGGCAACCGTGCGCCGTGTCGTGGACGCGGCGGCGGTCGCGGGCGTATAAGCGCGGAGACCTCACCGGGCAGGAGCGTTGATGCAGGCGGGAGGCGGCAACGAGGCAATTCGGTACGAGGCAGACGAGCCCTGCCCCCCGCTGATAGCGCTCAGCGTCGGGCTGCAGGGGGTCCTGCTGGCGCTGGCGCCGCTGGTGCTGATCGTGGCGATCACGGCGAAGGCCGGCGGCCAGGACGACAGCTACCTCACGTGGGCGGTGTTCGCGGCCCTGATCATCGCGGGGGTGCTGACGGCGCTGCAGGCGACCCGCTTCTGGCGGCTGGGGGCGGGGCACATCCTCATCATGGGCACCACGCCCAACTTCGTGGCGGTGTCGGTGCTGGCGCTGGAAGGGGGAGGGCCGTCCCTGCTGGCCACCCTGATCGTGGTCGGGTCGCTCTTCTACCTGGCGCTCGCCATCTGGCTGCCGCTGCTACGGCGCATCATCACGCCGGTCGTCTCGGGCACGGTGCTGATGGTGCTCGCGGTGACGATCCTGCCGATCGCCCTCGACCGGGTGCAGGAGGTGCCCGCCGACGTGCCGGGGGCGACCGGGCCGACGGTCGCGATCGTCACGCTGGCGATTGCGACGGCGATGGCGCTGCGCGCGTCGGGAGGGTGGCGGCTGTGGTCGCCGCTCATCGGGATCGGGGTGGGGACGGTGGTGGCGGCGCTGTTCGGGGCGTACGACCCGCAGCCGCTGCTCGATGCCAGCTGGGCGGGAATCCCCGGTGGCAGCGAGTTCCCGGGCCTCGACGTCACCCCGGGAGCCGAGTTCTGGGCGCTGCTGCCCGTGTTCGTGGTGATCATTCTCGTCGGGGGCGTCAAGAACATCGGCGACAGCGTGGCGATGCAGGGGGCCTCGCGCCGGCGGCCACGGGTGACGGACTTCCGCCTGGTGCAGGGCTCGCTCAACACGAACGGCCTCGGCATCTTCTTCTCCGGCCTCGCGGGGACGCCGCCGACGTCGGTCTTCTCCTCGACGAGCGTCTCGCTGGCGAGCCTGACGGGAGTGGCCTCCCGGAACGTGGGCTACGTGATCGGGGCGGCGTTCGTGGTGCTGGCGCTCTTCCCGAAGCTACCCGCGCTGATCCTGACGATCCCGAGCCCGGTCATGGGAGCGTTCCTGCTGACGGCGATCGCGCTGCTGTTCCTCGGGGGCGTCAGGACAGTCGCCCAGGGCGGGCTCGACGCCCAGAAGATGCTGGTCGTGGGGATCGCCTTCTCGCTGGGCGCGGGCATGGAGACGCAGACGATCTTCCAGGACCTGATCGGCGGGACCTGGGGCAAGCTGCTCGACAACGGCCTGCTGATCGGGGCGCTTGCGGCGGTCGTGATGACGCTCTTCCTGGACCTGACCAACCCGCGCAAGGGCGGGCGGCTACAGACGAAGCTGCACGCCGCTTCGCTCCCGGAGGTCGACGGGCTCGTGCGCGGGGTCGCCGGGCGGCTGGGCTGGAACGAGGCATCGACGGAGCGCATGAGCGCCGCCGCCGAGGAGACGCTAATCAGCCTGATCCCGGAGGACGAGGAGGTGGAGGCTGAGGATGCGCCGCGCCTGATCATCACCGCGCGGCCCGAGGGCGGGGCGGTCGAGCTGGAGTTCCTGGCGGTGTTCGACGAGGAGAACATCGAGGACCGGCTGGCGTACCTGGAGGAAGAGGCAGAGGCGCTGGAGGAGGGAGCCATCTCACTGCGGCTGCTGCGCCACTATGCCTCCTCGGTGCACCACCAGAAGTACTACGGGCTCGACGTCGTCACGGTGCAGGTGAAGGGCTCCCGGTAGCGAGCAGGACGGATGCCGGCTCAGGTTCCGCGGCCGTGGTGGCGCCCCCTCCGGGCGGAGGGAGCGACGGTGCTGCACGTCGACCTGACGGCGAACGCGGCTCGCGAACGGGAAGCGCTCTCCCGGCTCGACGCGGAGGAACGCGAACGGCTCGGGGCGTTCGCCTCGGCGCAGCCTCGCCGGCGGTTCGTGCTTTGCCGGGCGGTGCTGCGCGAGGTGCTGTGCGAGCAGCTCGGCTGCGCGAACGAGCAACTCGCGTTCCCGACCTCGGAGCACCGCAAGCCGTGGGCCTCGGTCGATGGCGTGAGGGCGCCGATCGCCTTCAACGTGAGCCACAGCGGGCGGCACGGGCTCGTCGCGTACGCGCCGGAAGGGCGGCTGGGCGTGGATATCGAGGAGTTCGCGCCACGCCGCCGGCTGGATCTGCTCATGGACGGGGCCCTGGGGCCGGAGGAGCGCCGGGAGGTCATCGCGAAGGAAGGGGATGAGCAGCTCCGCTTCTTCTTCCGGCTGTGGACGATGAAAGAGGCGGTGCTGAAGGCGCACGGCAAGGGGTTCCTGCTCGATGCGACGAGCTTCGAGGTCCCTCCGGCGGTGCGCCGGGGCGCAGCCACGGGGACGCTGGAGTTGCGCCAGGCCCCGGGCGTGACCTGGCGCCTGGAGGACCTGAGCGGCGAGGAATTCGCGGCGGCGCTGGCCCGGGACGCGGGCTGACCCTTCGTGGCGGCGCACGGCGTCGCCGCGCTCAAGCGGGCGACTCCCGCCCCCCACGGAACGATCGCGGCTCACGGCGCATATGGACTACTGACACCCGTGCACCGAGCCGTACGCGCAGTGCTGGCCGCCACGCGAACGGACGGGGTAATTCCCCGACGACGGTGCTAGGGTGTCGACTCGCAGAAGGAATGCGCGTTCGGTGATACGTCGACCCGGGCTGACAAACGCGGTCATTGGCGCGCTCGTGCTGGCCGTGGCCATGGTCGCCGTTCCGGGGCAGGCCGAGGCCCAGGCCCCTCCCCGCGGTGGGACGGTGGACGTGGACGTGCGCGTCTGGCAGGACGTGCGCGACCCCTGGCGGATCCACGTCAACGTCCGTCGCGAGGGTGGAAGCTGGAGCACGCTGGGGACGGTCCGCCTCCTGCTTGACGACGGCCAGAACGCAGCCGGGACCTACCAGTTCGGCGACGTCGCCGTCGACGACGTCGTCGTGCGTGTCTGGCAACACTTGAGGAATCCGCACAGTGTCCTCGTCAATGCCCGACCGATTGATGGCGACTGGAGTGCCGAGACAAGGAGGCGCCTCTCGCTCCGGGACGGACGCAGCCGCGACAGGAACTTCCGCTTTGGCGACATCACGATCACCGTCCCCACTCCGGTTCCGGTCGTAGCGGTCTCCCCGGGCGGGGAGGAGGTGCCGCGACTGGCGGCGCTGACGATCGCGTTCCGCAATGCTCCCCCGACGACTGACGCAGCAGCGTTCGTTTCAGTCGACCCACCGATCGAGGGCGCGTTCGCCTGGCTCGACGAACGCACGCTGCTCTTCCAGCCGGACTATCCGGGGTGGGGGCGAGGACAGCAGTACCGCGTGGCCGTGGCCGCAGGAGGGGCGGGGCTCGCGGAGGACCACGTCCACACGTTCACGGCCGAGGGTGCGCTACGGGTCCTCTACGTGACGCCCGGTGACGGCGACATCGAGGTGGAGTCGGGCGCGCGGATCCTGGTGCAGTTCAGTCGTTCGGTGGCGCCGTTGACGGTGCTCCAGGAGGCGGAAGAGGCGGGGGTGTTGCGGTTCAACCCGTCGGTCTCAGGGCGCGGCGAGTGGCTGAACACCTCGCTCTACCGCTTCTTCCCGTCAGGGCTCCAGCCCAGCACGACCTACACGGTGCGGATCCCGGCAAGGCTGACCTCGCTCGTCGACGGGGTGCTGGACGCCGACTACACGTGGAGTTTCTCCACCACCCAGCCGTCGGTTACGGGTTTCGAGCCACGCGACAACTCCATCTTCGTGGAGCCGGACACGCGCGTCCGTGTCACGTTCAGCCAGCCGGTGGTCCGTGCTTCGGCGGAGGCGGCGGTCAGGCTGCACGAGCTTCGCGGGATTCGGATCCCGGGCTCGTTCTCGTGGAGCCAGGACTCGAGGTCGGTGTGGTTCACCCCCGACGAGCCGCTGGAACTCAGCACGCAGTACGAGGTAACAGTGGCGAAGGGGTTGCGGGACGCATGGGGCGGGAGGACGCGCGCGGCGCGCGCGGCGCGCTTCACGACGGTCGACCCGCCGATGGTGATCCGGACGGAACCGGCGGACGGGGAACAGCACGCAAGGACCTCGAACGTCTACATCTCCTACAACAACCCGATGGACCCGGAGTCGTTCAAGGGGCGCATCTCGATCAACGGCGCCACCGTTTCGGAAGATGGGTTCTGGGCGTCGGGGAGGAGCGTTTCCATCTATGCAGGGTTGGTCCATTCGGCCGAGTACACGGTGCGAATCGCCGAGGGCGTCCGCGACCGTGGTGGACGGACCCTGCCGGCCTACGAGTTCTCATTCCGGACGCGCGATCCGAGTCCTCCACAACCTCGCGTTGCCCTGGGGACGGGCCAGTTCGCCCTCTGGCCCGAAGGCGGCGGGCGCTGGCTTCAATACAGCACCCGGGTCATGGACGAGGTCCGCTTCCAGCTCTACCGGCTCTCCGAGGTAGAGGCTGAGAAGCTGCTGCGCCGAGGACGGATCAATGACTACGAGTGGGTGGACGGCAAGGGCTACCAGTGGGCTCGCTTCGAGCCCGAGAGCGAACCCATACGAGTGTGGACGGAGACGATTCCCGAGGAGTCGCGCAACACCTGGAGCTCCTACTCGACCCCGCTCGGCGACGAGCCCCTGGCCATCGGGCACTACTACGTCGTCGCGGAAGGGGAGGGGGACAGTTCCGCCGGCGTGATCAGCGTGGTGAACACCACGATGGTGACCAAGCTGGCGGACGGTGAGCTGCTGGTCTGGGCCGTCGACTACGAGACGGGAGAGCCGCTGGCCGGCGTGGAGGTACAGGCTGGCTCAGCCGGGACGCCTCCCTATGCGTTCGCCGGACGCGCGACTACGGACGACGACGGGCTCGCGCGGTTCGCAGTCCCCACGGGCGTGGGCGACTGGTACTGGAATCCCTACGGGCATTACCTCGCTCGCATCGACCACGGCGAGCGGGTCGGCGCCGTCCTCACGTGGTGGGAGAGCGGAAGTTCGCCCTGGAGTCTGGGCGTGCCGACCTGGCCGTCCTTCCCCTCCACGGAGGGCCACCTCTACACCGACCGGCCCATCTACCGTCCCGGGGAGAAGGTGTTCTTCAAGGGCGTGGTGCGAAAGGAGGACGATGCGTCGTACTCGCTGCCCCACACGGACCAGACCTACACGCTGACGATCAGGGACGCCAGCTATAACCAGCTGCCGGAGATGACCGTGCGGGCCAGCGACCGGGGAACGTTCGCGGTCGAGTTCAACCTGGGAGCCGACGCACCCACCGGCACCTACTCGGTCAACCTGCAGGACGACGAGGGGGTCTTCGCCCGCACGACGTTCAGGGTCTCGGCGTTCCGCGTACCCGAGTTCGAGGTCCAGGTTGAGGCGGAGGGAACGGACTACGTGGCGGGGGAACGGATCCCGGTCGAGGGGCGGGCGAGCTTCTACTCCGGCGGGCCGGTGGGCAATGCGCCGGTCGAGTGGGCAGCGTTGTCGTCGCCGGCGTTCTTCACGGCCGAGGGGTACGAGGAGTACTCGTTCGGCGAGTACGACCGGACCTACAGGAGTCCCAGGCGGGGCCGAGGCGACGCGCGCACGGACGCCTCCGGCGTCACGCGCTTCCATGTGCCGGCAGCGCTGGAGGAGGGCGAGAGCACGCAACGCTTCACCATCAGCACGACCGTGACCGACCAGAACGCACAGGCGGTGGCGAACAGCGCGACGGTGCGGGTACACCCGGCTACCTGGTACGCGGGCATCAGGACGGAGTCGTACATCGCGACGGCGGGGAAGCCAACGACGGTTCAACTCGTGACGGTGGACTACAAGGGCCGCATCGCGCCGGAGCGTCCGGTGACGGTTCGCCTCTTCGAGCGGGAGTGGACGGACCAGGGGCTGGTTGAGACGGAAGTGGACATGGAGGAGGCCGTGACGGGGGCGGGCGGCGAGGGGTCGGTCACGCTCACGGCGCCCTCGGCCGGGTCGTACCGGATCGTGGCGGAGTCGACCGACGGGCAGGGGCGGCTGGCGCGCTCGGAGCGCTACCTGTGGGTGAGCGGCCGGGAGTACGCGCCCTGGCGGGGCCGTGCCGACCACTACATCGAACTCGTGGCCGACCGCGACCGCTACGAGGTGGGGGACGTAGCGGAAGTGCTGGTGCCGGCGCCTTTCGCGGGCGTCATCGGGCTCGTGACGGTGGAGCGGGGACGGGTGCTGACCAGCGAGGCGCGGCACTTCGAGACGAACAGCGAGGTGCTCCGTATCCCGATCGAGGCGAGCCATGTGCCGAACGTCTACGTGGGCGTGGTGCTGTACCTCCCGCCCAGCGAGGAGAACCCGCTACCGCGTTATCGCATCGGCTACGTGAACCTGTCGATCTCGACAGCCACGCTCCACCTGGACGTGAGCGTCGAACCGGATCGTGACCAGGCGAGGCCGGGAGAGACGGTGCGGTACGAGGTGGAGGTGACCGACTCGGAGGGCCATGGTGTGGCGGGCGAAGTGTCGGTTGCGATCGTGGACAAGGCGGTGCTCTCGCTGGCGGAGGAGGTGGGACCAACGGGGATGGAGGCGTTCTGGTACGAGCGCCCGCTGGGCGTCCGGACGGCGTGGTCGCGCGAGCCCGAAGGACTCGCGGAAGACGGCGTCGGGGGCGACGGGGACGAGGCCATGGACGATGCAGCTCCGGAAGCGGGGAAGACGGGGGCGGGGCCAACGGCCAGCAGGTCGAGTCCTCTCGTCCGCTCCGACTTCGAACACACGGCGCTTTGGATTGGGCAACTCGCGACCGACGAGGACGGCAAGGCCAGTTTCGAGCTGGAGCTGCCCGACAACGCGACCACGTGGCGGGCGCAGGCCCGCGCCGTGACCGCCGACACCAGGGTCGGGGAGGGCGAGAGCGAGCTGCTGGTCACGCAGGAACTGCTCGTGCGTCCGGCGCTGCCCCGCTTCCTGCGCGTGGGCGACCGGCTGAGCGTACGCACCCTCGTCCGGAACCTCACCGACGAGGCAACCGTCGTAAGGGTGGCGATCGAAGCAGCGGGAGTCGTGCTCGCCAACGAGCGGACGATGACGAGGCGCGTCGAACCGGGACGCTCGGTCGTGTTCGCGTGGCCCGCCCGCGCGCTCGAGGAGGGCACCGCCACGTTCCGCTTCACGGCCACGACGAGCGGCGGCCGCGGGGATGCCGTCGAGCTGGGTATTCCGGTGTACCTGGACGTGACGGCGGAGACGACCGCAACCGGAGGGGTGGTGGAAGACACTCCCAGGCTCGAGGCGGTGTACCTGCCCGAGTACGTACTCGCCGACAGGGGCTCGCTGGAGGTCTCGGTGCAGGCTTCGCTGGTGGGCGCCCTCGATGAGGAGCTCCACTCCTTCACACCGCAGCCCTGGGATTCGAACGTGAGGACTGCGAGCCGCATCGTGGCGACGCTGGCGGTTGGGCGTGGCAGCGCGAGCGGGCTGACGGAAGACCAGGAACGGCAGCTCGGAAGTGACATCGAGAGGCTTGTCGGCCAGCAGCGCTCCGACGGCGGGTGGGCCTGGTGCCAGTACTGCAGGCGGACCGACCTGTGGGTGACGGGTTGGGTGCTAATCGCTTTCGGGGAGGCCAGGGACGCGGGGTACGAGGTTCCGCCGAGCAGGTACGACCGCGCCATGCGGCTCATCACGAACTTCGTGCAGCGGGAGACGGACTTCATGCACCCCGCCAACGTGAACCAGCACGCCTTCCTGCTGTACGCGCTGACGAGCGCCGCGAATGAGGGCGGCGAGGTGAGCGGCCTGGCGCGAGAGCAGTCCGATCTGATGGGCACGCTGCTGGTGGAACACCGGGTTCGCCTCACGAACTGGGGACGGGCCTACCTGCTGCTCGGGCTGCTGGCGAGCGGGCACGAGGCGGACCACGAGTACGTGCGGACCCTCCTGAACGACCTCACGGCGAACACGATCGCGAGCGCGAACGGGAACCACTGGGAGGACGGGGCCATCGCGGGCTGCATGCACAACAGCGGCGTGCGCGCGACGGCGCTCGTGCTGCGCGCCCTGACCGAAGCCGACCCGCAGCACCCGCTCATCGAGGAGACGGCGCGCTGGCTGGTGGTGGCGCGTTCCGCGGACCGGTGGGAGACATCCGTCGAGCGGGCGCAGGCCATGGCGTCCCTGGGAGCGTTCGCCGAGCTGACGGGCGAGCACCGGGGGGTCTACGACTACCAGGTGCTGCTCAACACCCAGCGGGTGCTCACGGGCCACTTCGACGTGCCCACCCGCGACTACCGCGACGCCGTCACGCTGCCGCTGGAACAGTTGCTCCAGGGCGAGGTGAACCGGGTGCAATTCGACCGGGAGGCGGGGCGCGAGGGGCGCCTGTACTACGGCCTCAACCTGCGCTACATGACCCCGGCGAAGCACGTCGAGGCGCTGAACCGGGGGTTCGCGGTCTCCCACCGCTACTCGCTGCTGGACCAACCGGATCGGTACGTCACGACGGCGCCGCTGGGGTCGGTGGTTCGGGTGACGGTGACGGTGGTGGCGCCGGCCGAAAGGCTGTTTGCGAGGGTGGAGGACTTCCTGCCCGCGGGCCTGGAGCCGATCGATCCGGCGCTGGACATCGTCTCGGCCGACCTTCTTCAGAGCCTGCAAGAGGACTACAACCGGCTGTCCGGGCGCACCGCCTGGTACTACTACGGGCGGTACCCATGGGGCGCATGGCCCTGGGACCAGGTTGACCTGCGGGACGACCGGCTCGTGCTGCTGGCCGACCGGCTGCCGGCGGGGGTGCACGAGTACGTGTACTACGCGCGCGCCACCACCCCCGGCAATTTCTTCGTCGCGCCCGTACGCGCGGAGGAGACGTATTTCCCGGAGGTCTTCGGACGAGACGACAGCAGCCGGTTCACGGTCACGGCGCAGGAGTAGGGAGGCCGGCGCCGTCCTCCCGGTGCGAGGGCGCCGGCTGGGGCGGCAGTGGCATCCGCGGGCGGAGCCGGCCGGGTGACCGCTACTGCTGGGCTTCCTCGGCCTCGGCGAGCTGGGCGGGATCGAGGGACTGGTCGTCGTCGACTTCGATGACGAGGGACTCGATGGCGCCGGTGAAGGGGAACGGCACCTGGTAGTGGTCGCTCACGGCGGTGGCCGTGTCCTGACCGACGTCGAGGCCTTCGATCGTGAACAGGCCACCGAGCATGCGGGGAAGCTCGCCGCGGGCGGCCTCCCGGCCGTCCACGAAGAGGGCGCCCACGCCGGAGTTGTTCCCGGTCTTGGTGAACGAGAACTCGACGTCGGCGCGGGAGGGCAGGTCACCGTCGGCGACGATGCGGGTGTGATCGCCGCCGCAGTTGTGCTCGTAGACGAGGCGGTCGTCCTGCACGTAGAGGGCGTAGCCGCCGGCATAGCCGCCGTGGGCGACGATGACACCATCGCCGGAGCCCTCGCGGACGACGGTGGCCTTGATCCGGTGGGAGCGGTTGCGCACGTCGGCGGCGGAGACGGTGGGGACGTGGGCCATGCCCTGGAAGTAGGTGAAGGTGGTGCGATCCTGCGGGCTGCCGGGGGCCACGTTGAACGAGGCGACGGCGGCGCCTCCCTGTTCCAGGGGCAGCACCCCGTGGCGCCCCGCCTCGACCCACCAGCGGTCGATGAGGTCGCGCAGGCGCTCGGGCTCCTCTTCGGCGAGGTCGTAGTTCTCGGAGTAGTCGTCGTCGAGGTTGTAGAGCTCCCACGGTTCCGACTGGAAGTCATCGCCGGGGACGTGGAAGGTCACCGCCTTCCAGCCCTGGTGCCAGAGGGACCGGTGGCCGTTCATCTCGAAGTGCTGGGTGACCTTGCGGGTCGGGGCGTCGGGATCGTCGAAGGTGTAGGCCAGGCTCTCGCCGGCCAGGGGGAGCTGGGAGACGCCCTCGAACACGGCCGGAGCCTCCATGCCGAGGAGATCGAGGACCGTGGGGGTTACGTCGGTGACGTGGTGGAACTGGTGGCGGAGGCCGCCCTCGGGGATGCGATCTGGCCAGTGGATGACGAGGGGGGCGCGGATGCCGCCGGCGTGCAGGTACTGCTTGTACCAGCGGCAGGGGGTGTTGCCCGCCTGCGCCCAGCCCGAGGGGTAGTTGGTGTGCGAGCGGGGACCGCCGATCTCATCGACATTCTCCAGGTTGAAGGCCTCGTTCTCGAGGCCGTTCATGCTGCGGAGCCAGTTGACGACGCCGAGGGGGCCGCCGGCGTCGCTGGCGCCGTTGTCGGAGGTCAGCACGATGAGGGTGTTGTCGAGCTGGCCGGTCTGCTCGAGGTAGTCGACCAGCCGCCCGATCTGGGCGTCGGTGTGGTCGAGCATAGCGGCGAACGCTTCCTGGAGCCTGCTGGCGACGAGCTGCTGGTCGGGCGTGAGGCTGTCCCACGCGGGCACGTTGGGGTTGCCGGGGGGCAGGACCGTGTCCTCCGGGACGATGCCCATCGCCTTCTGGCGCTCGAACCACTCCTCGCGGGCGACCTCCCAGCCTGCGTCGAAGCGGCCCCGGTACTTGTCGAGGTATTCCTGCGGGGCCTGGTGGGGGTCGTGGCAGGCGCCGAAAGCGACGTAGAGGAAGAAGGGCCGCTCCTCGTAGATGGCGTTCTGGTCGCGGATGAACTCGATGGCGTGGTCGATCGTGTCTTCGCTGACGTGGTAGTCATCGCGGTCCGGCGTGGGGATGCGGTGGTTGTCGTAGGTGAGTTCGGGCGCGAACTGGTCGGTGAGGGCGTCGAGGAAGCCGTAGTAGCGGTTGAAGCCCTTCTGCAGGGGCCAGTGGTCGAAGGGGCCGGCAGCCGAGGTCTCGGACATGGGCGCAAGGTGCCATTTGCCGACGGCGAAGGTGCTCAGCCCGCGGCTCTTGAGCAGCTGCGCGACGGTGGCGGCACGATCCGAGATCGCCCCGCGGCCGTTGGGGTAGGCGCGCGCCCAGTTGGAGACGGAACGCATGCCGACGGTGTGGTGGTTGCGGCCGGTGAGGAGGCAGGCGCGCGAGGGCGAGCAGAGGGTGGTGGTGTGGTAGTTGGTGTAGCGCAGGCCGTTCGCCGCGAGGCGGTCCATGTTCGGGGTGTCGATGGTGGAGCCGTAGCAGCCGAACTGGGCGAAGCCGACGTCGTCGAGCACGATGTAGACGACGTTGGGGACGCCCTGCAGGTCCGGTCGTTCGGGCCACGGTCCGGAGAACTCGGTGGCTTCGAGGCTGGCGTGGCCGGCGAACTCGGCGGCGTCGGGCATGGTTCCTCCTCCGGGCGCGCGGCCGGCACGCCTAATCGGTCAGGTTCCTCGATCGCCGCGCCGCCGCCGGTGCGTGACCGGTCGGCGGCGTGACGGAACGGATGCTGCTGCCCGGGGCTGCGCCCTAGGCGTCGTCGAGCCAGACGTACCCGAGGTAGGTGCGGGGCTCGATGAAGCTCTTGTACCCCTGAACGCGCGGCTTCACGACGTTCATGGCGCGGAAGGGCGCACAGGGGAGGAGCCAGGGGTCGTCGTGGAAGAGCTCGTTGAAGCGGTCGTATTGCACCAACGCCTCCTCCGAGAACGGATCGAGCGTCTTGAGCTTCGCCCGGATGTCGAGGAAGGTCTCGCTCGTGTACTGGCTGGGGTTGTTGTCCTGGAAGGGCAACGGCTGGGTGATGACGGTGACCGGCGAGAACGGCGAGAAGCCGGTCATGAGGAACCAGCCCGCCTCGAAGTCTCGCTGGAAGAGCTTCTGGTTCATGTCGGGGATCTGGTGCCCGACGAGCTCGATCTCGACTCCCACGTCGGCGAAATTGTCCTTGATCAGGGAGGCGAGCTGGGCGCCCACCACGGGGTGGTTGGCGTAGTGATCGAAGGTGATGGGTTCGGTCTGGCTGAATCCTGCCTCCTCCAGCAGCGCCCTCGCCCGATCGGGGTCGTAGAAGGGCTGCTCGAGGGAGGGGTCGAAGGCGGGGCTGCCGGGATCCCAGGGCTGGGTGGTCAACTCGACCAGGCCCTCCATAAGCTCGTTCACGATGCGCTCGCGATCGATGGCGAAGAAGAGAGCCTGGCGGACACGCTTGTCCGCGAAGAGCGGGTTGGTGACGTTGAGGCCGACGTAGACGATGCCCCACTTCGCCTCAAGCCTGACGTCGTCCTCGTGGGCCTTGGCGAAGAGGGGGCTGACGCTCGTGGCGATGTCGATGTCGTCGGCGTCGTAGGCCTGGCCCACCGCCTCGGCATCGGCGAACTGGATCACCCGCACCCCATCGAGATACGGGCCGTTGGGGTCGTGCCAGTTGGGGTTCGGCGCAAGCTCGTAACCGACGCCCGGGGTCCAGGAATCCATCATGTAGGGGCCCGTGCCCTGGATGTTGTCGCCTGTCTGGAGCTCGGCGTAGGTGTCCTTCTTCGTGACGGGGAACTGGGCGAAGAAGTCGTTGATGTTCGTGAGCGACGTGCCGAAGGTGAACACCATGGTGCGCTCATCGACGGCGGTCATGTCGGTCACGAGCGAGGCGAAGGCGAGCAGCTGGCCACGGAAGCTGAAGCCGTACTTGTCGGGGTTGGTGATGGCATCGATGCCGAAGAAGACGTCATCGGGCGTAACGGGTGAGCCGTCGTGGAAGACGGCGTTGTCCTTGAGCGTCATGGTGACGGTGGTGAAGTCCTCCGACACCTCGTAGGAGTCGAGCAGGACGAGCGAGGGCGCGGGCGAGTCCTCGTAGCGGATGAGGGTCTCGAAGACGAGGAGGGGAATGCCCTGCGCGCGGGTGAAGGGGGCTCCCTGGTTCAGCAGGAGGTCGCCCTGGACCGCGTAGCGGAGCGTGCCGCCCTGCTTCGGGCCGGTCTCGGGGGCCTCCGTGGGTGCGGCGGTCGCCGCAGGCGCCTCCGTGGCCTCTGCGGGAGCCTCGGTCGCCTCCGCGGGGGCTTCGGTCGCCTCCGCCGGGGCCTCGGTCGCTTCCGCCGGGGCCTCGGTGGCGGGGGCGGCGGTCGCCTCCGGAGCGTCGTCGTCGTCGTCGCCGCAGCCGACCAGGGCGGCGGTGACGCCCGCGCCAACGGCGAGTCCTGATCCGGCGAGCATCTGCCGGCGCGAGATGGGCCTCTTCCAAGTCGAAGTCATGGGAACCTCCCTCGTGGTCGCAATCGTGTTTCCCAGCGCCAGCCGGGCGGCGCTCAGAACGAACGCCGGCTGCGCGGCCTCTGACGCGTGGCCGGTACTATACCCCTCCGACATGGCCCCGGGGGCCGGGCTGCGCGCCCGTGGCGCCCGGACCGTCCGGGTGCCGGTCTGTGTATGCTCACGGCGCCATCGCGCGCCCGTGCAGCGCCCACAGGCAGGGCCGGAGAGCGAGGGACATGGCTCCGTTCATCGTGAACCGGGTGGTGCAGACCATTCCCATCCTCTTCCTGGGGACGGTCATCGCATTCCTGGTGCTGCGGATCATTCCGGGAGACCCCGCGCTCGTAATCGCGGGCGAGGAAGCCACGGCGGAGGACCTCTACGCCATCCGGGACCAGCTCGGCCTGCACGACAGCTGGCCCGAGCAGTACGTGCGCTGGCTGGGCGACCTGGTGCAGGGGGACTTCGGGTACTCCTTCCACACGGGACTGAGCGTGAGCCGCCTGTTCTCCATCAACTTTCCCCCCACGCTGGAGCTTGGGATCGCCGCCTACGTCGTGGCCATCCTGCTCGGCATTCCGCTCGGCATCATGGGAGGAGTGAAGCCCAGAAGCGTGTGGGACTGGCTCCTCTCCGGCTACACCATGGTGGCGGTCGGCGTTCCCAGCTTCGTGACGGGCATCATCCTGCTCTGGGTCTTCGCGGCCGAGCTCAGCTGGTTCCCCTCCCTGGGCCGCGTGTCGATCCTGGACGACCCGGTGGACTCGCTGCACCACCTCGCCCTGCCCGTGATCGCGCTGGCGCTGCCCATTAGCGCGGTGCTCGCCCGCTACACGCGAACCACGATTACGGACGTCATCGGCCAGGACTTCGTCCGCACGGCGAGGGCGAAGGGACTCGGAGAGAGCACGGTGATCGTGCGACACGCGCTCCGCAACTCGCTCATTCCCGTCATCACGATCATGGCGCTGCAGGTGGGTGAAGTGCTGACCGGGGTCGTGATCATCGAGGCAGTCTTCACGCGGCCGGGGCTGGGCCGGGTGGTGGTGGAAGCGATCCAGCGATTGGACTACCTCGTGGTGCAGAGCGTGCTGGTCCTGCTCGTCGTCATCTTCGTGACCGCGAACCTGCTGGCCGACATCATCTACGGGTTCGTCGACCCGAGGGTGAGGGTCCGATGAGCGTTGCGGCGACCGGCCAGGAAGGTCTGACCACGTTCAGGTCGCGCGTCACCCAGTCGATGTGGGCGGACACGTTGCGCCGCCTGCTTCGCAACCCGCAGGGGGCGATCGCCGTTGGAGGGCTGCTCGTCATCGTCGTGGCCGCCGTTGCGGCCCCGCTCATCGCCTGGCACGACCCGATCGCGCAGGACGCCTCCGCGAGGCTCCTGTCGCCCTCCTGGAACCATCCGTTCGGCACCGACGAGCTGCGGCGCGACCTCTTTTCCCGCAATCTCCACGGGCTTCAGACCGCGCTCACCTTGAGTTTCCTTGCGGTGTTGACGGGGGCCGTCCTGGGCACCATGACGGGATTCACCGTGGGGTTCGTCAGGGGGTGGGCCGATGCGTTCGTGATGCGCCTAGTGGATGCGCTGCTGGCCTTCCCCGGCCTGCTGGTCGCGTTCGCCATCCTGACCATCCTGGGCCAGGGCCTCGAGAACATCGGGATCGCGATCGTGGTCTTCGCCATCCCGGGATTCACGCGCCTGGCGCGCGCGCAGATGCTGGGCGAGCGGAACAAGGACTACGTGCTGGCGGCCCAGGTGCTCGGGGCCAGCACGCCGCGCATCATCTTCCGGCACATCGTGCTCAATGCGCTGCCGCCACTGCTCACGCAGGTGGCGCTGGCGATCGCGAGCGGGGTGCTGATCGTGGCGGCCCTGGGCTACTTCGGACTCGGCGAACAGGCGCCGACGCCATCGCTTGGCGGGCTCGTCAACGACAGCCGGCCGTACCTCCAGCACGCATGGTGGTATCCGGTCTTCCCGGGCGCCATTCTCGCCTTCCTGCTGCTCTGCCTGAACCTGCTTGCCGATGCCATCAACGCGGCGATCAACCCCTACGCCCGCCGGCTCTCCTGATCGGGCATGGCACGAAAAGCCCCGGCCGTGGTTCCGGCCGGGGCCTTGTTGCCGTCTCCGGGACCGTCCCTAGCCGACCGCGACGGTCGAGCTGGTCAGCCGCCCGATGTCGAGGTTGAAGACACGCGCGGCGTTGGAGGCGAGGATCTTGTGGGTCTCCTCGTCGCTGACGCCCTCGAACATCTCGTCGATCATCGACTGCGTGTTGGGGAAGGTGCCCTCGGGGTGGGGGTAGTCCGTCCCGAACATGAGGTTGTCGATGCCGAGGCGATGGCGGGCGTCGACCTCCGACTTCGTGAGCGGCCCCGCACAGAAGCCCTGGCGGCGGAAGAGCTCGCTCGGGAGCAGCTCCTGGCTCTGGCCGCCGGGGCGGCGCTTGACCAGCGCGTCGTACTCGTCGAGCAGGGGCGGAACCCAGAGGCTGCCGGCCTCGACCCAGCCGAAGTTGAGGTCGGGGAAGCGCTCGGCGATGCCGCCCAGCAGGAAGTGCTTGAGGGCGGCGCGAAGCTCGAGGGTCGTGAGGGGACCGTACTTGAAGACCTGGCTGTCGGGGTCGGCCTCGAGGATGGGATTCTCGCGGCCGAAGCCGGGGTGGAAGAGGACGGGCATGCCCATCTCCTGCACCTGCGCCCAGAGCGGGTCGTAGCTGCGGTCGTGGAAGGGGAGGGCGCCGGGGAACCAGTAGTGAGAGCCGGGCAGGATGAGGGCGCGGAAGCCGAGATCGTGGGCTTCGCGAAGCTCCTCCAGGGCCCTGTCCATCTCCGCGATGGTGATGGCGGCCACGCCGATGAAGCGGTACGCCTCGTCGGCGAAGTGCTCAGCGAACCAGCGGTAGTAGGCCTTGTTGCAAGCCCGCACGAACTCGACGTCGGGCGCGCGGGAACCGCCACGCTCGATCACGACCTCGGCGCAGACGCCGTCGCTGGTGATGGCGTTCATGCGGTCGCCGAGATCGACGGTGATGCGGAACTCTTCCATGGTGTTCGTGCGCCCTGAGTAGGAGGTCTCCTGCCCGCGCGCGCGCATGTTCGCGAGGATCTTCTGCAGCCGCTCCTCGTCGCGCTTGTTGAGCTCATCCATCCTGGGGCGGTGCTTGGGCTCGATGTACTCGGAGAGGTCGAGGAACCTCTCGGTGTGACTGTCGGCGGAGATTACGACTCGCGCTGCCATGATTCCCCCCTGGCCGGGCATTCCCGGCTGTATTCAACGTAATCGCATTCTAGCGGCCCGGCGTGCCCGCGTGGGGTAGGGGAGGGCGGAGCGGCGGCGGTTGGGGGCGGCGGCTGGGACAGGGGTATCGTTCAGGCATGACGGGTCGCGGGCGCGAGGGACGCTTCGCGGCTCGCTCGGGGAGGCGTGCGTGCTAGAGGCGCTGCTGCTCGTCCTCCTGGGGCTGGGGGTGGGGGTGTTCGGCGCGGTGGTGGGGGCGGGAGGCGGATTCCTCCTCGTCCCCATCCTCCTGGTGGCCTACCCCGAACGCGATGCGGCCACGGTCACGGCCATCTCCCTCTCCGTGGTGTTCGCCAACGCGACCTCCGGGGCAGTGGCCTACGCCTGGCAGCAGCGCATCGACTACCGCAGCGGGCTGTGGTGGGCGCTGGCGGCCATCCCGGGGGCGATCGGGGGAGCGCTGCTGGTCGGCGTCATCCCGCGGCAGGCCTTTGCCATCGTGTTCGCGGTGGCGCTGGCGGGAGTGGCGACGCACCTCATCGTGCGAAGGCCGTTCCGGGGCTACCGGGAACCGATCACGGGACGGGGGGCGGTCTCCCGGCGCATCCGGGACCGGCGCGGCCAGAACTTCTTCTACACCTTCCGCCTCTGGCACGGCCTGACGATCGCGGGAGCGATGGGGTTCGTCTCCGGGCTGCTCGGGGCGGGCGGCGGCGTCCTGCAGGTGCCGCTCATGACGATCGTCCTGCGATTCCCGGTGCACATCGCCACCGCCACGAGCCAGTTCGCCTACGCGCTGATCGCACTGGCGGCGGCGACGTTTCACCTCGTGACGGGAGGACTCCAGCTGGAAGAGGACCTGACGCGGGCGGGGCTGATCGCGGCCGGCGCCGTGGTGGGCGCGCAGGTTGGGGCGCGAGTGGCCTTGCGGGTGCGGGGCGCCGTCATCCTCCGCGCCCTCTCGACAGTGCTCCTGCTGGTGGCTATCTGGCTGCTGGCGGACACGTTCGTGCGGTAAGGGTCATGAACAGTGCGGACGGGGCGGGAGGCCGACGCGGACGGTCGTGGCGATCTCCAGGCGGGCCTTTCTCGTGGGAGGCGGGGGTCCCGTTCGAGGGTGTGCGTCACGCGTCTCCCCGGCTCGGGGGTAGGCCAACCCACAGAGTGCGGCTACGCTGCGTGCTATGGTCCGATCGCCGCGCGTGAGTCGCGCGCGGGCCGGTGGCGGGGCGGGAGCCCGCCGGGGAGCAGCGGATGGCAGAAGACGAGGCAGCAGCGGTTCCGAGGGACGA
Source organism: Dehalococcoidia bacterium (assembly GCA_022826585.1). GTDB lineage: Bacteria > Chloroflexota > Dehalococcoidia > Tepidiformales > Tepidiformaceae > UBA2991. The sequence goes on along the minus strand of JAJDUR010000048.1, from coordinate 52,977 downwards.
GCCCATCGCGATCGTGGGCATGGCCTGCCGCTTCCCGGGGGCGGAGAACCTGGACGCCTTCTGGCGGCTGTTGGAGGCGGGCGAGAGCGGAATTATCGAGGGCGTCCCCGGCTCCGGGGAGGGGCGCATCGGCCAGCTGTTCCCCGATGCGGACGTGCAGCACGAAGCCTGCCGCTTCGGCGCCTACGTCGACGGCATCGACCAGTTCGACGCGACCTTCTTCCGCATCTCGCCGGTCGAGGCGCAACTGCTGGACCCGCAGCAGCGGATGATGCTGGAGACGAGCTGGCAGGCGCTGGAGGATGCGGGGATCGACGCGGAGGGGCTGGCGGGCAGCCGGACGGGGGTTTACGCGGGGATCAGCAACTACGACTACCGGTGGCTGATCATGGACTCGACCGACTCGGCGGAGCCGATCACCAGCCTCTATTCGGTCAGCGGCACGTCCTTCAACACGGCCATCGGGCGCGTGGCCTTCGCGCTGGGGCTGCACGGGCCCGCGATGGCCGTCGACACGGCCTGCTCGTCGTCGCTGGTGGCGGTTCACCAGGCGGTGGTGGGGCTGCAGCGGGGCGAAGCCGACCTGGCGCTGGCCGGCGGCGTCCACGCAATCGTGTCGGGGCGGCTGACCGAGCTGCGCGGCAATGCGGGGATGCTGGCGCCGGACGGCCAGTGCAAGACATTCGACGCCGCCGCGGACGGGTACGTGCGGGGCGAGGGCTGCGGGATCGTGGTCCTGAAGCGGCTGAGCGAGGCGGAGGCGGACGGGGATCGCATCTGGGGCGTGATCGCGGGGTCGGCGGTGAACCAGGACGGCGCCACGCCCGGACTCACGGTCCCGAGCGGCGAGGCGCAGGAGCGCGTCGTCGAAGACGCGCTTGCGCGGGCAGGCGCGCAGGCGTCGGACGTGGATTACGTGGAGGCGCACGGGACGGGAACGCCGGTGGGCGACCCGATCGAGGCGCAGGCGATCGGGACGGCCTACCGCCACGGCCGCGATCACACGAACCCGCTGCTGATCGGATCGGTGAAGACGAACATCGGCCACCTCGAGGCGGCGGCGGGAGTCGCGGGCTTGATGAAGGCGACGCTCGCGGTCGAGCGCGGCCTGATCCCGCGGCACCTGAACTTCCGCGACCCGAACCCGGCGATCGACTGGGAGCAACTGCCCCTGCGAGTGACGACGGAGACGACGCCCTGGCCGGCTACCAAGCGGCCGCCGCTGGCGGGCGTGAGCGCATTCGGGTGGTCCGGGACGAACGCGCACGTCCTCGTGCGGGGACATGGCGCTCGCGACGGTAAGGGCGCGGAACGGGCCTGGACCTCCGGTCCACCGCGTCCCGTCATCGTTTCCCTGCCGGAGCCGGCGCCGGACGGCGCGGGGGAGGCGCGGACGACGCGGCTGCTGCCCCTCTCGGGCAAGTCCGACGAAGCGGTGGGAGACCTGGCGGGGCGCTACCTCGAATGGCTGGACGAGCGCTCCGGGGAGCTGGAGGACGCAGATACAGCCGGCCAGATTCTTCCCGACATGGCGTGGACGGCGGGCGTCGGGCGCAGCCACTTCGGCCACCGGGCGGGCGTGGCCTTCCGCGATGCCGAGTCGCTACGGGAGGGGCTGAAGGCGCTCGCCGAGGCGGCTACCGGCCCCGGACCGGGCACGGCGACAAGGGTGGCGTTCGCGTACACGGGCGGGTCGAGCCAGTGGGTGGGCATGGGCAAGGCGCTCTATGAGCGCGAGCCGGTGGCGCGGGCGGTGCTCGACCGCTGCGACGCGGTGTTCCGCGAGGAGCGGGGCGAGTCCCTGCTCGAGGTGATGTTCGGGCGAAGCGATGCGCATGACCTGGACGATGCCGACTGGATGCAGCCGGCGGTTTACGCGCTGGGGTGCGCGTTGACTGCGCTCTGGGAGAGCGTGGGCGTACGCCCGGAGGCGGTGGTGGGGCACAGCCTGGGCGAGATCGCGGCGGCGCAGACAGCCGGGGTCTACAGCCTGGAGGACGGCATGCGGTTCACCGCTCGTCGCAGCGTGCTGATGGCGGGGCTGCCGGAGAAGGGGGCGATGGCGGCGGTGTTCGCGCCGGCCGATCGCGTGGCGGCGGCGGTGGATGAGCAAAACGCCGCCTCCTCGGGGCTGGACGTGAGCATCGCCGCGGACAACGGAGCACAGCAGGTCGTCAGCGGTCCCGAAGAGGACGTGCAGGCGCTCGTGGAGCGCTTCGATTCGGAAGGCTTGTGGGCGAGGCAGCTGCGAAAGAGCATCGCCTACCACAGCGCCCTCGTGGAGCCCGCGCTGGACGGCCTTGAGGCCATCTTCGCGGACCTGGACATCGCGCCACCGTCGATCAACCTGATCAGCAGCACGACGGGCCGGGTGGTCGAGCCCACCGCGAGGGCCGACGGGGCGTACTGGCGCCGGCACGCACGGGAACCGGTGGCCTTCCGCGAGTGCATCAACACGCTCGAAGCGCTGGGCGTGGATGTTGTGATCGAGGTGGGGGCGCAGGCGGTCCTGGGAACGATGGTGTCGATGAACTGGCCGGGCGCGTCCGCGCCGGCCGTCGTCATGAGCCAGCTCGGTCCCGCCGAGGCGGAGGAGACGGGCGACAGCGGTTTCGTGGAGGCGGTGGCGAAGGCGTACGAGGCGGGGCTCGCCATCTCATTCGAGGGGCTGTACGCGGGCGAGGAGCGGCGGCGCATCTCGCTGCCGACCTACCCCTTCCAGCGACAGCGACACTGGGTGGAGGCGCCGCGGCGGCGGCGGCTCACGACGGGGCATCCGCTGCTGGGCGTTCGGCACGAGTCGCCCCGGGGCGAAGTGCTCTTCGAGACGGAGATGTCGACCGACGATCCGGCGTGGCTGGACGACCACCGCGTGTTCGGGCGCGTGATCACGCCGGGCGCGCTCTACGGGGCGCTGGCGGCGGCGGCCGCCGCGCCGGACGGGGAGGGGCCGGTGGTGGTCGAGGACCTGCAGATACGAACGGCGCTCGTCCTGCCGGAGGAGGACGAGGAGGCGGGGGCGGCCCCCGCCAGCCGCAAGGTGCAGGTCGTGCTCGATGGAGCAGCCGAGCGGGTCGAGGTGTACAGCAAAGGGGACGGGGATGAGGACTGGACCCTGCACGCGGAGGGGCAGGCGTCGGGCGGGGGAGCGCCGCGCCCCGGGGAGCGAGTGGACCTGGAGGCGTTGAAGGCCGGGCTCTCGGAGGAGGACCCGGCGGCGTTCTACCGCGCGCGCGCCGAGGCGAACATCCAGCTCGGGCCGCAGTTCCGGACGCTCCAGCGGGTGTGGTGCGGGGACGGCGAAGCCGTCGGGGAGGTGGCCCTGCCAGGCGGCATCGAGGGCGCGGGCCTCGGCGTGCACCCGGTCCTGCTCGATGGCCTGCTGCAGGTGATGGGCGCGGCGCGCACGCTCTCGGGCGCGGAGGGGGACGACACCTACCTGCCGTTCGCCTGGGACCGGTTCTGGGCGGCGGGGCCGCTGCCGGAGCGGGTGGTCTGCCATGCACGGATGCGGGAGGCCGGCGGAGACGGGGAGGAGGAAAGGCCAACCGCGCCGCGCGAGGCGCTCAGCGGCGACCTGCGGATCTACACGCCCGACGGCATCGAGATCGGGGGGCTCGACGGGTACACGGCCAAGCGCGCGAGTCGCGCGGCGTTGCTCTCCGGGACGGAGGGAGTGCAGGAGCTCCTGTACGAGGTCATCTGGGAGGACCACCCACTGCCGCCGGGAATCGTACCCGCCGACTTCCTGCCGGCGCCTTTGGGGGTGGCGGCGGAGTGGCGGCCCTACGCGGAGTACCTGCGGGAGGAGAACGTCGAGCCGGAGGGGCGTGCGGCGCTGCTCGCCGACCTGGAGCGAATGGCGTGGTCGATGGCGTTCACCGCGCTCGAGCGGCTGGGCTGGGAGCGGAAGGCAGGCGAGACGGTCGAGCCGGAGGTACTGCGCGAGCGCCTGCAGGTGCAGGAGGTGCACGGGAAGTTGTTCCGGCGGATGTGCGAGATGCTGGCGACCGCGGGGGTGCTGGAGGAAGCGGGGGACAACTTCGTGGTGAAGGTCGGCGCGGGCGATCCCCTGCCGGAGCGCCTGCCAGCCGATGCAATCGCCTTCGCCGACGAGATCACGGGGCTGTACGAGCACGGGACGACGGAGATCGGGCTCTTCCGGCGGTGCGGCGCGGCCCTCGCGGAGGTCCTCATCGGGGAGGCGGATCCGCTGACCCTGCTCTTCGGGAGCGGCGATCCGACCCCCGCGGACCTGTACAAGCTGGCGCCGTTCGCGCGGGCGTCGAACCGGATGCTGGCGGACGCCGTAACGGAGCTCCTGCGCGACCTCCCCGAGGGGCGGCGGCTGCGGGTGCTGGAGGTCGGGGCGGGGACGGGCTCGGCGACGGCGGTGGTGCTGCCGGAGCTCCCGGAGGGCCGCTACGACTACACCTACACCGACATCTCCGCCGGGTTCTTCGCGGAGGCGGAGACCCTGTTCGGCGGGAGCGAGGCTTCCATCGACTACCAGGCGCTCGACATCGAGAAGGACCCCATCGAGCAGGGGTTCGACCCGCACGGGTACGACCTCGTCATCGCCTCGAACGTGTTGCACGCGACCCGCTTCCTGAACGAGACGCTGGAGAACTGCCGGGCCCTGCTGGCGCCCTCGGGCCTCCTGGTCGCGCTGGAGACCATGCGCGGGCTGCGGTGGATGGACATGACGTTCGGGCAGCTGGACGGCTGGTGGCGTTACGCGGACGACTACCGCCCGGACCATGCGCTGGTCGGTCCCGATGTGTGGAAGCGAGCGCTGGGCGAGGCTGGGTTCGTGGAGGCGGAGGTGCTGGGCCCCGATTCCGTTAACCGGCCGGATAGGGGAATCATCGTCGCACGGGGGCCGGAGGAGGTCCTGGAACCGGCGGGCGCGTGGATCCTGGCCGCGGATGGGGGCGGCGCGGCGGAGAAGCTGGCAGCCGAGTTGGCCGCGCACAACCAGACCGTCGTGCCCGGACCGGAGGATGCGGAGAGCCGGGATTCGTGGAGGGCGCTGGCCGAGGGACTGCCCGACGACATCCCCCTGCACGGCGCCGTGCACCTGGTGGCGCTCGACGGGCATGGGGCGGATTCGACGACCACCGAGCTCGCCGAGGACGCGCAGCGGGCGACGGCGAGCGCCCTGGCGCTGACACAGGGCCTCGCCGACGCGGATGCGATGCCGGCGAAGGGCGTGTGGTTCCTGACGCGCGGCGGGCAGGTGCTGGAGCGGGAGCGCGAGGGAGAGCTGGCCGGGGCGCTGCTCTGGGGCTTCGGCAAGGTGGCCGAGCGGGAGGCGCCCCAGCTCGAGCCGCGCCTGATCGACCTCGACCCGGGGACGGAGACCTCGCCGGCCGACATCGTCAACGAGCTGCTCTACCCGGACGAGGAGACACACATCGCCTACCGGTCGGGATACCGGCAGGCGGCGCGGCTCGTGCGGCTCGCCGACGTTCCCGCGCGGCTGCCGCTGCCGGAGCAGACGGGTTGGACGATCAAGCCCGATGCGGGGGGCGCGCTCGAACAGCTCCGGATCGAACCGCTGCCGGAGCGGCCGCTGCAGCCGCGCGAGGTACGGGTGGCGATCGAGGCCCTCGGGCTGAACTTCCGTGACATGTTCGTCGCGCTGGGGACCTTCGAGGACGAACTGGGCGGCGAGCTCTGCGGGCGCGTGATCGAGGTGGGTGACGAGGTTTCGACGGTCGCGGTGGGGGACCGAGTGGCCGGGCTGGGGCTGGCCACCTTCCGGTCGGAGGCGGTGGTGGTGGAGGACCTGATCGTGAAGGTCCCAGAGGGCATCCCCCTGGACGCGCTTGCGACGTTCCCGATGGCGTTCGTCTCGGCGGCGCTCTCGTTCGAGTACGCACAGTTGACGGCAGGGGATCGCGTCCTGATCCACGCGGCGGCAGGTGGCGTGGGGTTGGCGGCCGTGCAGCTGGCGCAGGTCGCGGGAGCGGAGGTGTTCGCCACGGCGAGCGCGCCGAAGCAGGCCTACCTCCGGTCGCTGGGGGTAGAGCACGTCTTCGACAGCCGCCAGACGGCGTTCGCCGAGCAAATCCTCGAGGCCACGGACGGCGAAGGGGTTGACGTGGTGCTGAACAGCCTCACGGGCCCGGGGTTCATCGATGCGAGCCTCTCGTGCCTGAAGGAGGGCGGGCGCTTCGCCGAGATGGCGCGCGTCGACAACTTCACGGAAGAGGAGATGGCCGCGGCGCGCCCGGACGTGTCGTACTCCATCCTCACCGTGGAGATCCTGAAGGAAGAGGAGCCGGCTATCCCGGGCGCAGCCCTGCGTCGGGTGATGGAGCGCGTGGAGGCGGGCGAGCTGGCGCCGCTGAACCGCATCAGGTGGCCGCTCGCGGAATCGGAGGCGGCGATCAAGTACATGCGGGCGGCGCGGCACATCGGGAAGATCGTGCTGACCAACTCGGCACTCGAGACGGGAGAGCTGCGCGGGGACCGGACCTACCTCGTGACGGGCGGCCTCGGCGGTATCGGCTGCGCCGTGGCGGGGTGGCTGGCGGACCGGGGCGCGGGCGTGATCGTGCTGAACGGGCGTCGCGATCCGGACGCCGAGGCGGTGGAGGCGATCGCGGCGCTGCGGGCGCGAGGGGTGCGGCTGGAGGTAGAGCTGGCGGACGTGACCGACTCCGAGGCCATCGACGCGATGCTGGCGCGCATCGACGAGTCGCTGCCGCCGCTCGCGGGGGTCATCCACAGCGTGGGCGTGCTCTCGGACGCGGCGCTCACGAACCAGACCTGGGAGAGCTTCGAGGACGTGCTGTGGCCGAAGGTGCTGGGGGCCTGGCACCTGCATCGCGCGACGCTCGACCGCGACCTGGACCTGTTCGTGCTGTTCTCGAGCGTGGCGGGCGTGCTGGGCAACCCGGGGCAGGCGAACCACTCCGCCGCCAATGCCTTCCTCGATCAGCTCGCCGGCCACCGCCGCGCGCTGGGCCTGCCGGGGCAGGCGATCGCCTGGGGGGCGTGGGAGGGTATCGGGGAGGCCGAGGAGCAGCGACAACGGATCGGGCGGCAGCTCGAGGCGGTAGGCACGGGCTGGATCAATTCGCAGCAGGGGCTGCAGGCGCTGGAACGCCTTCTGCGGCAGGACGCGACGACCGGCCTGGTGGCCTCGCTGGACTGGCAGGTGTTCTCCGAGAACATCGAGCAGCGATCGCCGCTGCTGGAGCACCTGCTGGCCTCGACGGAGGGCGGTGACGAGGGAGGCGACTCGCAGGCCGACCTGTTGGCGGGCCTGCGGTACGCGTCGCCGGAGGACCGGGAGCAGGCGCTCATCACCTTCCTGCAGGGAGAACTGCAAGCGGTGATGCGCCTCGCGACGGCGCCGCTTCCGTCCGTGGACTTCGCCGACCTGGGGATGGACTCGCTGATGGCGGTCGAGCTGCGGAACCGGATGAACCGCGCGTTCGACGGGGAGTACGTGGCCTCGAACACCATCGTGTTCGACTACCCGAGCGTTGCGGGGCTCGCGCGACACCTGGCCGAGGAGCTCGGCGACACGAGCGAGGCCCCGGCGCCATCGACGGAACCTGCTCCGGCGGCGCGGCGCTCCGCGGTGGAGGCGGGCGAGGGGATCGCCATCGTGGGGATGGCCTGCCGCTTCCCCGGCGGGGAGGACCTCGATGCCTTCTGGGAGCTGCTGGAGAGCGGGGGAAGCGCGGTCACGGATGGACGGCGCGATGCCGGGGCCTGGGACGGGGTGGCGGGGGACCCGAAGGCCGAGAGCGCGATGTACCGGAGGGGGGGCTTCCTGAACCGCCTCGACGAGTTCGACGCGAGCTTCTTCCGCATCCAGCCGATCGACGCGCGGGCGATGGACCCGCAGCAGCGCCTCCTCCTGGAGACGAGCTGGGGGGCGATCGAGGACGCCGGGATGGACCCCGATGGCCTGAAGGGGAGCCGAACGGGCGTCTTCGCCGGCCTCGGCAACGGCGAGTACCGGCGCGTCGTGGCGGCGGCCGGGCGGGAGGACAGCTACTACGGCACGAATACTGGCGTTGCCGTCGGGCGGGTGGCCTTCGCGCTGGGGCTGGAGGGCCCGGCGGTGCCGGTCGACCTCGCCTGCGCCGGGTCGCTGGTGGCGGTCCACCAGGCGGTCGTGGCCCTGGAGCGCGGGGAGATCGACCTTGCCCTGGCGGGGGGCGCCAATGCGGTCCTCGCGACCTCCACGATGCGATTCCTCGACGAGGCGGGGATGCTCTCGACGAGCGGGCGGTGCGCTCCCTTCGACGCCTCCGCGGACGGATACGTGCGCGGCGAGGGCAGCGGCATGGTGATGCTGAAGCGGCTGAGCGACGCGGAGGCGGACGGCGACCGCATCTGGGGCGTCATCCGGGGCTCGGCGGTGAACCAGAACGGCGCCGGCCTGGGACTGACCGTGCCGAGCGGGCCGGCGCAGGTGCGGGCCATTGAGGACGCGCTGTCGCGCGCGGGTGTCGCGCCGGCGGACATCGACTACCTGGAGGCGCACGGCGCGGGGACGGAGATGGGGGATGCGGCGGAGATGAACGCGGTGACGGCCGTCTTCGGACGAGGGCGGGAGGCGGACCAACCGCTGCTGATGGGGTCGGTGAAGACGAATATCGGCCATTTGGAGTCGGCGGCGTCGGTTGCCGGTCTCATCAAGACCGTGCTGGCGATGAAGCGAGGCGTCATCCCGCGGCACCTGCATTTCGAGAACCCGAACCCGGAGATCGACTGGGAGCGTGCGCCCGTCGAGGTGACGGTTGAGGCCACGACATGGCCGGCGAATCCAGAACGGCCACCGCTCGCCGCGATCAACGCGTTCGCGATCTCGGGTGCGAACGCCCACCTCGTGGTCGAGGGTTACAACGAGCCGGAAGCCGCCGTTTCCGCCGAGGGCGAGGACGCGGCGGCCGGGACCGAGGCGAGCGCGACGAGGTTCCTGCCCCTTTCGGCCCGCTCCGAGGGCGCGCTGCGAGCGCTCGCGGCGCGATACCTCGGCTGGCTCGAGGGAAGGAGCGCCGATCTCGCGGCTGCGGGCTCGGCGACCGACGCGCTCCTTTCGGACATGGCCTACACGGCAAGCGTGGGACGGCGGCACTTCGCCCATCGCGTGGGGCTCACGTTCCGGGACGCCGCGTCGCTTCGGGAGGGGCTGGAAGCGCTGGCGTCTGCGGACAATCCCGTCGCGCCTGACCGGTCCGAGGAGGGAAGCGGAGTCGCGGAGGAGGCGGCGAGGGCGTACGAAGAAGGGCTCGACGTGGACTTCGCGAGCCTGTTCGCGGGAGAGAAGCGGCGACGGATCGCGCTTCCCGGCTACCCCTTCGAGCGGCGGCGCTTCTGGGTGCAGCCGAAGAACGCCTGACGCCACACCGAGCACCTGACGTCGCGGGAGACGCCTGGTCCGGCGGGGGCCCGGCACGAGCCGGCTTGATGCGCCGGGGACTTCGCCTGCCGGGGTGTGCAAGGCGGACGCAACCAGGCTTGCCGACTGCTCAAAACGGACGGGGTAATTCGAGCAGCGCGTTGCTAGGGTCCTGCTGTACGGGTGCTGCCGCCACGCGGCGGGGGAGGCGCAGCCCCGGAAGGAGGAGGTATGAGGTGGTTCACCCGGGGGCTGTCCGTCGCTCTGGTCCTCGCGGCGCTTGCCTCTCTCTCGGCGTGCTACTCAGGTGGGCCGTCCACCGCCCCGCCCAACATCGGCTCGGAGCCACCGGCGACACCCAGGGAGGTGCCTGTCCCGGCGACGCGGAGGACTCCGACGCCCGAACCAACGACCCCTGCGCCCACCACTCCCGCCCGTCCATCCGCAACTCCAACGGGTTCGCGAGGGGCGGTCTACACGGTCAGGCCGGGCGACGTGTGCTGGCGCATCGCCCAGGACCACGGCGTGACCACGGCGGCGCTCATGGCGGCGAACCCGCGCATCAACGACACCTGCTCCAACCTGCGCATCGGCTGGGAACTGGTGATCCCCTAGCGGGGGCCGCCAAACATGGTGCGGATCGAGCTCGGGTCCAACCAGGTGCTCGACCGCGAGGCGGAGTTGCGCGGCCGCATCATCGCCGAGTAGGAGACGTGGCAGAGAAACGACCCGCCCCGCTGAACGCGGTGCGACCCCATCGGCGGACCCGTGGAGTTGTCGACACAAGGGAGCCTCGCCGGCGGTTTGCGTGGCTGCCGGGGGCCTGGCGATCAACCCGCGCCGGTGCCGATTGGCAGGCAAAACACCCGACCGGATTCAGGGTCGGTGAAGATCTTCGCCGCCACGCCGAACACCGTCCGCATCAGCTCGACAGTGAGCACCGCGGAGGGCGCACCGTCCGCCACGATGCGGCCGTCGTCCACAACGACGACGCGGTCCGCATAGTTCGCCGCATGCACGAGGTCGTGGAGCACCATGACCACGGTCATGTCGCGGCTCGTGCAGAGGGACGCAACCAGGTCGAGAACCTCGAACTGATGCCGGACGTCGAGGAAGGTGGTCGGCTCGTCCAGGAGGAGCGTGCTGGCGCCCTGCGCGAGCGCGAGCGCGACCCAGGCCCGCTGCCGTTCGCCGCCGGAGAGTTCGTCGATGGGACGCTCGGCGAAGTCGGTCAAACCCGTGAGCGTGAGCGCTGACTCCACCGCCATCGCGCCCTCGACGCCGAACCGTCCGAACAGCCCGGTGTGGGGAAAGCGCCCCAGCTCGACGAGCTCACGAACCGTGAGCCCCGGTGGGCTCGATGGCGATTGGGGAAGGACGGATACCAGGCGGGCGATGTCGCGCGATCCGAGGCTGCGGATGTCCTGCCCGTCGAGCAATACGACCCCGCTCCGCGCCGGAAGCAGCCGGGCCATCGCCCGGATCACGGTGGATTTCCCCGACCCGTTGGGCCCGACAATGGCGGTGAGCGTGCCGTGTTGCAGCCCCAGGTCGAGGCCGTCGAGCACCATCCGCTGCCCGTAGCCGGCGCTGACCTGTCCCAGTCTGATGGGTTCGACGTCGTTCATCGAATGCTCCTCCGAATAAGGGTGATGAGCAGTGGCGCCCCGAAGACGGCCAGCACGGCCCCGACGGGAAGGCCTACGCGAGCCGACGAGGACGGGATCGGCGGCTTGATGGAGAGCGACTGGGCAACGAGGTCGGCCGCCAGCAGGAGCACGCAGCCGATGAGCGCGGCCAGGGGCAGGACGCGACGGGCGTCGGCGCCGGCGATGACGCGCGCGGCATTGGGGGCCATCAGGCCCACGAAGGCGATGGCTCCCGAGACGCTCACAGCCCCGGCGGCCAGGGCCGCGGCGAGGCCGAAGAGCGCGACCCGGGCAGGCTGCAAAGGGAGGCCGAGCGCGCGGCTGGATTCGTCGTCGAGCTGGAGGAGGTTGGCGGCACGGGCAGCCAGCAACCCCGCCGGGATGCCGGCGGCGGCCCACGGCAGCGCAAGCCAGACATCGTCCCAGACGCGGCCGTTCAGCGACCCGATGAGCCAGGAGAGGATCCCGCCAAGCGCCTGCTGGGAGCTCAGCATGACGATCGAGGTCAGCGACCCGAGGACGGCGTTGACGATGACCGCGGTGAGGATTAGCCGCAGGGGATCGATGCGTCCGCGCACCGAACTGACGACGAGCACCAGGGCTCCTCCCGCCAGGGCGCCCACGAGCACGACGAACGGCAGCAGCTGGCCGGGCGAAGGCAGTCCCCACGTGCCCGCGAGGAAGAGGACCGCCGCGAGAATGCCCCCCGTGGAGACGCCGGTGAGGCCCGGCTCGGCGAGGCGATTGCGCATGACGACCTGGAGCAATGCCCCGGAGAGACCCAGCATGCAGCCCACCAGAAGCCCGAGAATCGCGCGAGGCAGCCGCAGCTCCCGAACGATCGTCAGGTCCGTTGGGTCCGCCGGTCGATCCAGCAGGGCGAGGACGACGCGGTTCGGTGGTATCCAGACGGTGCCCAGTCCCAGGTGGAGGACGAAGAGCACGGCAGCCGCGATAGCCACGAGCAGCGTGAGGGCCGCGAACGAACGCGCCGATGTCACGTTAGCGGTTCAGTCCCAGGCTGGTACGGCGGAGGAGCAGGAGGATCATCGGGGCGGCCAGGAGGGTCGCGCACAGCCCCACGGGAATCTCGCGCGGGTAGAGGAGGACCTTGGAGAGGACGTCCGACGCGAGGACGAGAAGCGCTCCGACTACCGTGGCGAGCGGAAAGAGCAGCCGCGCATCCGGCCGCGGGACGATCAGGCGAGCGATGTGGGGCGTCAGCAGCCCAACCCAGGCGATGGGGCCGGCCACGGCCACAAGGCTCCCGATGAGCAGAGCGGCCAGTGCCACGAAGACGAGGCGCATGCGCCTTGCCGGCATCCCCAGCGACGAGGCGACATCCTCGTGCAGCTGGAGCACATTCGCGCCCCGGGCGAGGAGGAAGGCCGCGGGAATGCCCGCGATCACCCAGGGCCACACGAGATCGACGTGATCCCAGGTCCTGTTCGCGAGGTTGCCGACCGTGAAGAGGAAGAACACCCGCACGGCGCCGGATGAAGCCGCCAGGCTGATGATGGCGAGGATAGCGCCGTTGAGGAGCGCCGCGACGGCGACGCCGATGAGCGCGGCCTCCAGCGGCGTTCGCGCTCCCCGCGATGTCGCGAGGACGATCAGGCCTCCGCCGAGGCCCCCGGCAAGCGCCACGACGGGATGAAGCGCGAACAGGACGGGCGCGTTCAGCAGCAGGATGGCGGCCATCGCCAGCGACGCCCCCGCCGACACGCCGAGCAACTCGGGCGAGGCCAGCGGATTCCGCAGCACGATCTGGAGGATCGCCCCGGAGAGCCCGAACCCCGCGCCCGCAAGCAGCGCCAGGAGCAGCCGCGGCACCCGCAGCTCACGGACCACCAGTTGTTCGATCCGGTCGCCGGAATCGCCCATGAGGACGCCGGGAAGGTCCGCGGGCGCCACCAGCGGCTCGCCCACGCTCAGGTGGGCGACGGCGAGGGCGGCGAGCGCCCCGAGGATCGCCACGACTGCGATCACCCGGGGCCACCAGCCCGGGACCGCCGCCACGCTCGAGGCGATGCTCAAGGCAGCGGGTTGGGGAACAGCTCCGGGTAGATCTTCGGCATCGCCTCATCGAGCACGAAATTGGTGCCGCGGATGCCTCGGGATGTGCCCCAGATGAAGAAGTCCACCTCGTACACCTCGCCGTTCTGAACCGCCCTGAGCTCGCTCCAGATCACATTGTCAGCGAGCTGCTCGGACACGGGCTGCGGGGGCTCAGGCCCAAATCCGAACGTCTGGACGAAGATGACCTCGGGATCGATGCTCAGCAGCTGCTCCACGGAGAAGCTCGGGAACGACCCGTGAACCTCGCAGTCGGTGAACTCCTCGGGGTAGGCCACTGCGTGAGCCAGCGCGTCGATGGCCGGCGTGCACACCGTCTCCGCCCCGATATTGAGGTCGGACCCGTACACGACCATGACCGACCGCTTCGTGGTGACTGTCGAGGCGTACTCCTCAAGCCGGGCTTCGAATGCTGCCGCGGCCGCCACAGCTTCCTCTTCCACTCCGAGGAGGATTCCGACCTCGACGACATGCGCGAGCATCCCCTCGACGCCGACCGGGTCGACGATGAAGAGCGGCGCGATGCTGGCGAGGCCCGTGCGCAGGCCTTCATGAACGCCCCCGAGCCCGATCACGAGGTCGGGCTCGGCCCTGGCGATGTCTTCCAGGCTTGGCTCGAAGAAGGAGCCGCTGATGGCGCCGATCTCGTTCTCGTCCGGTCCCCAGTAGGCCGGGTCCAGGTGGAGCAGGTCGTACGCGGCGACGGGCTTGATCCCGAGCACGAACATCGTGTCGACGCAGAGCCCCGTGAGGCAGACGACACGGACGGCCGGCGCCTCCAGCGTGACCACCTCACCTGACGCGTCCTCGACGGGGCGGGGCGGGGCGGGCGTCGGCGTTGCAGCGGCGGTCGCAGCCGCGGTCGCTGTCGCGGGCGTTGCGGCCTCGGTCGCGGCCGGCGTAGCTGCGGGCGTCTCGGGCTCGGCTGTTGCGGTCGCGGCCTCTGTCGGCGTTGCGGCCGCGGAAGTCGCGGGCGCGGGTGTTGCAGCCGGTGCGGGGCTGTCGTCGCTGTCGCCGCCGCACGCCACGGCCACTGACAGTGCCAGTGCCGCCACGAGCATCAGCGCGATTCTTGGAAGCATCTTCACGTTCTCTCCATTTGAGACTCAGTATCATTGAGACTGTATATCATTCGCCGGTAGCGATCTTCCGGCGAGTCACCGGAAGGCGGCAGCGAGGTTCAACGGATGGCGCTTGTGTGCCGGTACGGGCGGCGGAGTCGGGGACCCCGCCCATGATGATCCACCGGCGAATCGTGGGGCTGACGGTTGGCGTACGCCGGCTCCTGTCCCTCTCCATTGGGCTTGGCCTTGCCATCTCCGCGACGTGGGTCGCTCAGGGGGTGCTCATCGCACTTATCGTGCGGCGAATCCTCGATGGCGGTGGCTGGACCGCCATCGCCGGTTTCGTCGCCGCCGTCGCCGGCCTGACGTTGCTCCGGGCGGCACTGATCTTCGTCCGCGAGATCCTGGCGAAGAAGGTCGCGGCCTCCGTCAAGACGAAGCTGCGCGGCCGGCTGTTCGCGCAGCTGCTGTTGCTCGGACCGGGGTACCTGGAGCACACGGAAACGGGCAAGGTGCAGGCGGCGCTGGTCGATGGCGTCGAGGCGCTCGAGGCCTATGTTGGGTACTACCTGCCCCACGCCGTCGTGTCGGTCGTCGTTCCCATCTGCATCGTCGGTTTCATCCTGTTTCTCAACCCCGTCATCGGAGTGGTCGTGCTGGCGTTTGCGCTGGCCGTGCCGCTCATCCCCCGAATCTGGGATCGCATCCTCGGAGAGTACGGGCAGCGGCACTGGGCGGCGTACTCGTCGCTGGATGCCCAGTTCGTCGACTCCATGCAGGGCATGGTCACGCTGAAGGCGCTCAACGCGAGCGAACGGCGAGGGGAGCAGCTTCGCGCCGCGAGCCATGCGCTGTATCGAGCCACGATGGCGCAGCTCTCGATCTCGATGATCCGCAACGGAGTGGTCGGGTTTGCCATGAGCGGCGGCGTGGCGCTCGCCGTCGGCCTTGGAAGCTTCCAGGTGGCCTCCGGGGATCTGGGAATCGCCGCGCTCCTGATCATCCTCTTCCTCTCGGCCGAGTGCTTCCGGCCCCTCGTCGAGCTCGATGTTTACTGGCATGCGGGTTACATGGGCATTTCCGCGTCGACGGGCATCTTCGAGCTGCTCGATACCGAACCGGGAATCCGTGACGCGGCCGTCGGGCGGGCCGGCGCCGCCACGTCGCCCGGCGGGGCGATCGCGCTCCACGACGTGACCTTTCGCTACTCAAGCGACGCCCGGCCGGCCCTCGATGATGTGTCCCTGGAGATTCGCGAGGGCGAGACGGTCGCGCTCGTCGGCGGCTCCGGCGCCGGCAAGACTACGGTCGCATCGCTCCTGCTCCGGTTCTTCGACCCTGAGGATGGCCGGCTCACGTTCGGCGCAACGGACTTCCGCGACATCCCCCTGGACGACCTGCGGCGGTCCATCGGCTACGTCTCCCAGGACACGTACCTCTTCCACGGGACCATCGAAGACAATCTTCGAATCGGCCGGCCCGACGCCATACCGGAGGCAATCCGGGACGCCGCCGCGAAGGCGAACATCCACCCCTTCATCCAGTCCCTTCCGGATGGCTACGACACCATCGTCGGGGAGCGCGGCGCGAAGCTCTCGGGCGGCGAACGCCAGCGCATCGCCATCGCCCGGGCGCTCCTGAAGGACGCGCCCGTGCTCATCCTCGATGAGGCCACCTCGAACCTCGACGGCGCCAACGAGGCGGCGATCCGGCAGGCGCTCAGCCTCCTCACGCAGGGGCGGACGACCATCGTCATCGCCCATCGCCTCTCCTCGGTCGTCCACGCGGACCGGATCGTCGTGCTCGACAGCGGTCGCGTCGCGGAGTCGGGCCGGCACGGGGATCTCGTGTTGCGCGATGGCCACTACGCGCAGCTGGTTCGCGCACAGCGGGAGGGCGTCTCATGACGACGATGGCCAACCCGATCACCGCGCCGGCGCCCAGCGGGCAGCAGGCGAGCCGATTCTCGTCCGGATTCTGGCAACTCCTCTGGATGATCCGGGGGTACTTCGGCTTCATGGCCCTCGCGATCGTGACGGGCATCTTCAACCAGGGCGCCACGATTGCTGCCGCCGCGCTGGGCGCCTACATGGTCGGCCAGGTCGCAACCGGCGCGAGCGCCGCCGACCTTCGGACGCCCGCGGTTGCGCTGGGGGTCGCCGTCATCCTGCGGGCCGTGATGGCCTGGGCGGAGATGTGGATCGCACATGACCTGGCCTACCGCATCCTCGCCGAGCTTCGCGGTCATCTCTACTCCGCTCTCGAACGGCTCGCCCCCGGGTACCTGATCCAGCGGCGGTCTGGCGACGTGGCGTCGGCGGCCATGGCCGACATCGAAACCGCCGAGTGGTTCTATGCCCACACCGTCGGAACCTTCGTCGTAGCCGTCGTGGTGCCGCTCCTGGCGTTCGTGACCCTCGGAGTGATGCACTGGACCCTGCCGCTCACGCTTCTGCCGTTCGCCCTTCTGGTTGCGGGCGCGCCACTCGTGCTGCGGCGTCGCGCGGCCAGGCAGGGCGATGCACTGCGGGCCGACCTCGGCAATCTGAACGCGGAGGTCGTGGACGGCGTGCAGGGCCTCCGCGAGCTGGTGGCCTTCGGCTTCCAGCGGAGGTTTCTCAACAACCTCGAGTCCCACAGCAACCGGCTCGTCCGCTCGCAGCTGGTCTACGGCATGCGCGCGGGGATCGAGCAGGGCGCCGTCGTGGCGTTCATGAGCTGCGGCATGCTGAGCGTCGTTGCGGTTGCGGCAGTCCACGTTTCCCGTGGCGACCTCGATCCTGCCTACTACGCCGTCGCGATTACGCTCGCGATCTTCGTCTTTATCCCGATTCTCGCCGTCGCCACGGTGGCCCAGAGTCTCGGGATCGTCTTCGCCTCGGCCGATCGCGCCTTCCGCCTGTTGCGCGAACCGGCGCCCGTTACGGACCTGCCGGGGGCCACTCCGCCGGATTCGGACGTGGAGCCCCGAATCACGTTCGCGGGCGTCACGTTCGGCTACCCCGGCGGCGGCACGCCCGCGCTCCAGGATGTCTCACTCGAGATTGCGCCGGGGGAGACCGTGGCGCTCGTGGGCCACTCCGGCGCGGGCAAGACCACGTGCGCGAGCCTGCTCATGCGCTTCTGGGACACCGACACCGGAACCATCGCCATCGGGGGACACGACGTGCGCCAGCTGCCCCAGCACTTCCTCCGGGACCTCATCGCGTGGGTGCCCCAGGACATCTACCTCTTCAATACGAGCCTGCGCGAGAACATTCGCATGGCGCGCCCCGGCGCCACGGACGTCGAGGTCGAGAACGCAGCGCGGACGGCCCTGGCGCACGAGTTCATCACCGAAATGCCCCGCGGGTACGACACGGTTGCAGGTGAGCGCGGCGTCCAGATGTCCGGTGGCCAGCGCCAGCGCATCGCGATCGCCCGCGCCCTGCTCAAGGACTCACCGGTCCTCGTCCTCGACGAAGCGGTGTCGAGCCTCGACACGCGCAACGAGCAGGAACTCAACCTGGCGCTCCAGGCTGTGCGCCAGGGGCGGGCGACACTCGTCATCGCTCACCGGCTCTCGACGATTCGCAGCGCCGACCGGATCGTCGTGCTCGAGGAAGGGCGCGTGGTGGAGCAGGGCACCCATGATGAGCTCCTTGCGCACGGCCGCGTCTACCGCTCGCTGATCGCCGCCCAGACCGAGGCAGCCCACCGCGTCTCTCCCGAGTAGGCACTCATCCCATGGGCAGGCTCTTGCGCCGCGTGCGAACGTAGTCCAAGATTACGCTTCACCTACCAGAAGGCTTTAGGTAGGACTAACTTCCTCGAGAGTGACCGTGTACCTCTGCATCTGCCAGGCAGTGACGGTCGCAGAAGTGCGGGAAGTCGCAGAAGCAGGCGTTCGCGACTTCGATGAGCTGGTCGCCCGATTCTCCCTCGGCGACGAGGATAACTGCGGCACCTGCCTGGGCATGCTGGAAGGCCTGATCGAGGAGTCACGTCCCGTCATGACAGGCTCGGGTCAGCAAACCGGCACGGGGTGCCAGCAATCCCCGCGACGGCTCGCCTGTGCGGGAGAAACCAATCAAGGGGGCATCGAATGAAAGCCAAGCCGGGAGTCGTGGATGCGCTCAACCGCATCCTCACCATCGAAGTGACCGCGGTTAATCAGTACTTCCTGCAATCCGAGATCGTCCGGAACTGGGGCTACGACCATCTCGCCGATCGTCTCCGCGCCGTCAGCATGAACGAGATGAAGGACATCGAGGAGCTCGTCAAGCACATCCTCTACCTGGAGGGCCTTCCCAACCTCCAACGCATCGATGTGATCAAGGTTGGCGAGAATGTCCTTGAGCACCTCGAGCTGGACCTCGAGAGCGAAAAGGCGGCCGTCGAAGCACTCACCGAGGCTGTCAACCTCTGTGTTGAGGTCGACGACTTCGGCACCCGCTCCCGCCTTGAGGAGATGATTGTCGACGAGGAGACCCACATCGATTGGCTGGAGAGTCAGATCGAGGCGATCGGCCAGGTCGGGATCGAGCAGTACCTCGCCCAGCAACTCGGCACCGGCGAGTAAGGAGCCCCGGCGCGAACACGATGGCGATGACCTTCCACCGGCGGCGACTCCGCGAACAGGATGCGGAAGCGCTCACGCGGTCCGTCAAGCGGCTCCTCATCGTCGTTGTCGTCGCGCTTCTTGGTCTGACCACCCGCAGGCGCTGGCGCCGCCGTGGTACTCGGTGAGATGACGCCTTCTCCTTCAAGCCTTCCCCAACCAACGCTCCGAACGCATGGTGTCACCCGGTAAAGCCGGCCTGCTACTGCTAAACCTGGGGACGCCGCGGAGTCCCGCAACGAGCGACGTGCGGGCGTACCTGCGCGAGTTCCTCTCGGATCCGTACGTGCTCGATATCCCCGCGCCCGTGCGCTGGCTCCTGCTGAATCTGGTCATCCTGCCGTTTCGCCCCTCCCGCTCGGCCCACGCCTACCAGCAGATATGGTCGGAGCGCGGCTCGCCACTGCTCGCCCACAGTGAAGAGCTGCGAGCGAAGGTAGCCGAGCGCCTGGGCGATGGCGTCGCGGTCGAACTGGCGATGCGCTACGGCGAACCTGCTATCCCGAAGGCGATAGCGCGACTGCACGCACAGGGCGTGACCCATATCTCCGTCTTTCCCCTCTACCCGCAGCACAGTGCGGCAGCCACCGAGTCGTCCGTGGAGGCCGCCCGCTCGGCTGCTGCGGGCTCTACGGTCACCATGAACACGGTGCCGGCCTTTTTCGACGACGCTCGCTTCGTTGAGGCTGTCGCCGAGGCCGCCAGGCCCACACTTGCCGCCGCGGCACCAGAGCGGGTTGTCTTTAGTTTCCACGGCCTTCCAGAGCGACAGGTGCGGAAGGCCGACGCGAGCGGGCGTCACTGCTTCGCCAGTCCCGACTGCTGCCTTGGCCGTCGGGACGCGGGAATCAACTGCTACCGCGCACAGTGTTTCGCTACCGCGCAGGCCGTTGGCGATGCGCTCGCGATTCCAGAGGAGGAGCGGGTGGTGGCCTTTCAGTCGCGCTTTGGCCGCGAACGCTGGATCAGGCCGCACACGGACCGCGTGCTCGGCGAACTTGCGCGGGAGGGTGTTCGACGCGTCGCCGTGATCACGCCCGGTTTCGTCGCCGACTGCCTGGAGACGCTGGAAGAGATCGGCATCCGCGGCGCTGCTGCCTTCCGTGAGCACGGCGGCGAGCAACTGTCGCTCGCGCCCTGCGTCAACGCCAGTGACCTGTGGGCGGATGCCCTCGTCTCGATCGCCCGGAAGTCGAACTCCCTCATCGACGCCAGCTAAGGGCCCTCACCGCCACTGGTTGGAGGGTCACGACGGGGAGGGACAGGACTGGCCTACGTGAACAGGCCATCGCCGAGGTAGCGCCCGGGCTCCGGGACACCGGGGAGGGCGAAGAAGAAGCCGCCGCCCTCGGGCAGGATGTACTCCTCCAGCGGTTCGCCGGCGAGGCGCTCCTGCACGGCCAGGAATCCCTTCACGAAGCTGCGCTGGTAGGAAACGAAGGCAAGCCCCATGTCGAGGCGGCCAGCGCGGTCGTAGCCACGGGTGTAAGAGAAGCCCCGGCGGAAGATCAGGTTCTCGTCGGTCGCGGCTGTGCGTGGATTCGCCAGCCGGATGTGGGCGTCGAGCGGCATCACTTCGCCGTCGGGGTCGTCCGAGAAGTCGGGGACGTCGGACTCACGCTCCATGCCGAGGGGCGCGCCCGAGAGCTTGTGCCGCCCCATGATCGCCTCCTGCTCCGCGAGGGGCGTGCGGTCCCAGAACTCGACGAACATGCGGATGACGCGCACCGCCTGATAGGAGCCTCCGACCGACCACTGGGGCTGGTCGTCTCCCGGCTGCACCCAGACGTGGCGTTTCGTGGCCGCATCGTCGCTGGAATCGAGGTTCGCCGTGCCGTCCTTGAAGCCCAGGAGGTTCCGGGGCGCGCCCGCGGTCCCGTCGTTCACACCGCCGCCCCGGGTGTAGCCGTCGATGATCCAGTGCAGGACCAGGTCGCGTCGCCGGCGACGCATGATCGGGCGCAGGGCGAACTGGAGGGGGTAGGGGTGGCGCGCATCGATGTTGAGGAGCAGATCGCCGTGGGTGCGGGCGGGGTCGAGCCGGTCGTTCGCGAGGAACGGCATGCGGACGAGCTCGAGCGGCTGCTGGCCGGCGAGGCCGTAGCGGTCGTCGAAGAGCGAGGAGCCGACACTGACCACGACACTGAGGTCGTCGGGTTCAGGCTCGGCACCCAGCAGTCCCGAGTCGGTCGGGGGGTAGGCCTCGTCGCGGATGGTGGGCGGCCTGCCCGCCATGAGTCCCTGGATCTCGTCGGTCAGCTCGACGAAGGTGTCGCGTAGCGACTCGCGATCCGGGGATAGCACCTTGAAGGACGCCATCAGCCCGAGCGTGGGAACCGGCCGGGCGGTGATGCCGGTCTGGTGTGGCCCGTAGAAATCGACGAAGCGAGGCTCGACGTCGTCCGGGGCGATGACGACGGCGGAGTCGTCGTCAGCATCGCCGCAGGCAGTGAGCAGCACTGAGCCGCCCGAGAGCGCCGCTGCACCGCCTACGACGGCTCCAGCCTTGAGGAAGGCGCGACGGGAGAGGCGGGGGCGTTGCCTCCCTCGTCCGCCTTCTTCACGCTGATCGGCCATCGCGATCCCTTATTGGAGCGAGAGCGCCCCGGCGGTCTGGGAGATGTTCTCCGACAGACTCGCGAGCTGCGCCTTGAGCTGGTCGACCGTGGCCTGCGAGACGGTCACGCCGTCGGGGCAGTACTCGTCCGAGGGGTACTCGTCGTTCTCCTGGCAGTACGGCACCCAGCCGTTGCCATTGCGAAGCGGGGCGAGGGTCTCGTCGAGCTCATCGAACCCTGCGTTGATCGACGACAGCAGGGTGGGATCGGCCTCTTCAAGGGCAGGCGTGAGGAGCCTGATGAGGGCCTTCGAACCTTCGAGGTTGGCGTAGAAGTCCCAGAGGTCGGTCTTCGAGTAGCGGTCCTCCTCGCCCGTGATCTTGCCCTGCGAGACCTCCTCGATGAGCTCGGCCGCGCCGATCGCGAGGACGGCGGGCGGCAGCTCGAGGTCGGGGATGGCATCGCGGAGGATGCGGAGGTCCGCGTCGAGCTTGTCCGCGAACTCAGCCGCACCGTCGGTGGTGTTCAGCGAGAAGAGGATGTACTCGAGACGGTGCCAGCCGGTGAACCCGGGGTCGTCCTCGTTCTCGAAGTCGTCGACGCGGGCATCGACGGCGCCGTCGATCTCCTCGACGAGTCCGGCGATGGGCTCGATGCGCTCCCAGGCCAGACGCGAAGGCGCGTAGGCAGCCTGGGCGGCCTCGAGGTCACCCGCGCGGATGGCGTTGGTGAACACGTCGGTGTCGGCGATCATCTGGTCGACCTGGGCCATCAGGTAGCCGCGGTAGCCGTCGACCGCGGACTGGATGAGGTCGTTCGAGGTGCTCGTCTCGAGCCCCTCGGTGGAGATGCCGGTGGCGGAGCCGCTCGCGGATGCGGATGCGGACGCGCTGCCCGTTCCGGATCCGGACTCCGACTCGCTCACGGCGATGGGCCGGACCTCTCCGTCGTCGTCGCCGCACGCTACTACGAGGGCCGCAAGCGCAGCGACTGCCAGCAGCGCCGCGGCGCCCCTGACCAGAAATCGTGTTGCCATGAAAAATGCCTCCTCTTTCTTCCGGTAAGTCAGTACGAGCCCTCGTGATCGTCTTGACTTACTTTTCAAGCAAGTGGAGCCTAATGAGGGGATGGCTTTCGGGCAAGTCAAGGGGCTGCCCGAGCACATGAACCGGGAGTGCTGTCCTGGCGGACTTCCCCAGAGAGGCTCGACGGGCCGTCATCTCCAGCGGTACGAACCGCCAGAATGGGCACGTCATGCGAGGTGAGATGGATCTGCCCGCCCGGACGCGCCGACTGCTGAGCCACGCGAAGGCGTGCCCTGCGCTGTCGGGCGCCATCGCGCTCTTCCTGGTGCTGACGCTCGCGTACTGCGCCTCCATCGACATCCGGGCGAGCCGGGGGGCGTCGATCACGGGTGACGAGCCGTTCTACCTCATCACGACGCAGAGCCTGCTGGAGGACGGCAACCTCGACCTGCGGAACCAGTACGACACGCACTCCTACGAGTCGTTCTTCGACCACCCGGACGGCCTCTGGCGGCAGTCCGTGCCCCTCGATGACGGGCGGCTCCTCAGTCCGCACAACCCCGGCCTCTCGACGCTCCTGGCGCCCGGTTTCGCCCTTGGAGGGCTGGCCGGCGCGCAGTTCCAGCTCGTGCTGATCGCGGCGCTGACGTGGGCGCTGGCGTACGTGCTCGCGCTGCGGCTCACCGGCGCCCGGCCGGCGCTGGTGTGGCTGGCGACGGCGGTCGTGGCGCTCACGGCGACGGCGTTCATCTACTCCTCGGAGATCTACCCGGAGATGCCGGCCGCCCTCGCACTCGTGGGCGCCCTACTGGTGGCGACCCGTCGAGAGCGGCTGTCAGTCTGGCCGGTGCTGGCGATCGTGGCGCTGCTGTCCGTCCTACCGTGGCTGGGGGCGAAGTACGCGCCGCTGGCGGCGCTCGTGACCCTCTACGCGCTCTGGCGGGCGTGGCCGTCCGGGCGGCTGGCGCTGCTCGTGGGGGCGGCCGTATCCGCCGCTGCCTACGCCGCCTTCCACCTCGCCGTCTACGAGTCGCTCACGCCCTACAACGTGAACGTCATCTACGCAGGCGAAACGACCGCCAGCACGATCGGCCAGCACGTCGAGATCGGCGACCGCGTCTACCGCCTCTGGGGGCTGCTCATCGACCGGCGCTTCGGGGTGGCGCGCTGGGCGCCCGTGCTCTTTGCCGTCGTCCCGGGGGCTGTGCTGCTCCTTCGGGGCGACGCACGGCACCGCCTCGTGCTCGGGCTGGTCGCGGTACAGGTGCTGATCGCGACGTTCGTCGTGATCACGATGATGGGGTGGTGGTTCCCGGGACGGACCCTCGTGACGGTGTTCCCGCTGCTCCCCATCCCGCTGGCGCTGCTGGCCATGCGGTCCGGCCGGTGGGGGCAGACCACCCTTGGGGTGCTGGGGCTCTACTCGCTGGGCGTGACGGCGGCGCTGGCGGAGGCGGGTCGCTCACGCGAGGTCGTCATTGCGGTCGACCCGTTCGACATGGGAGCCAACCTGTTCCAGGGCGTCTCGCGGCTGTTCCCGCAGTACACCTCGTGGACGACGGAGACGTGGGTGCTCACGGTCCTCTGGCTGGCGCTGGGCGGGCTGGCGCTCGCGGCGTGGGTGACGCTTGACGGGCGCCGGAGCAGGGAGGAGGGGCGCCCGCCGGCGCCACCGGATCAGTCGGAGGGCGCGTCCAGCAAGCCGAGATCCGCCAGCGCCTCGTGAAACACGTCGGGAATGGCGGTCTTCTTACGGGCCGCCTCGGCGGCCCCTTCCGCCAGCAGGATCGGTAGCCCCACGCGCTCGGCGACGAGCAGGGCCACACCGGGCTCACACTCGATGTCGGTATCCACGCCGTTGTTGCGGAGCCGCAGCCAGATGTGCCCCTGCCGGTTCTCGTCGCACGTCAGGACGACGGCCCGAGGCTCCCAATCGATCCCGCGCAGGATGTCGTCGATACCCGTCACGAGGCACCGCACGCCATCCTTGTCGGGGGCGAACCAGTCCGCGATGTCGGAGTGCACGGGAACCCGCACGCGCGTCTTGCCGCCGCACTCGTGCAGAGTGACGGACGCGTGTTGTCCGCAGTCGCAGGGCTGGATCGTGCCTATCTTCAGGCGCTTTTGGGCCATCAGCTCGCTCCTTGCGTCATGGCGGCCAGCAGCTTGTGCTCGGCCTCGCCTTGCCCTCGTTGGCGGGCGTTTGCCTCCTGGACCGCCTCGAGGATCGCCATCGGCGCCCCGAAGGTTCGGGCAGTCGCACTGACCGCGGCGATGTCCTTGGGGAGGCACTGGCCGCCGTAGCCGCGTTCGTCGGTGACGACGGTGTGGCTGGGGTTGATGCGGTCGTCCTGCAGCCAGAGCATGCGCACCCACTCGTAGTCCACGCCCACCGTCTCGCAGAGGTCGAAGAACTCGTTGCAGAACGCGACCTTCGTGGCGAGGAAGGCGTTCTCCATGTACTTCACGACCTCGGCGACGGTCGGCGGGGCGCGGAAGTGCCGGACCCCCGGCCCGTAGGCGCGCTCGTACAGCGCCCGCACGGCCGACGCGGTGGGCTCGTACCCGCCGTAGATGAGGAAGCGTCGGTTGTTCGGGTCGCGCAGCGGATGGTCGTTCGATTCGCCCGCGTACTCCGGCATGAAGACGATCGGCTTTCCCGTCTCGGCAATCAGCCGCTCCGTCGTCCCGATGGCGACCGTGCTGTGGCACACGATCGCCACGTTCGGATTGGCGAGCCCGACCACTTCCTCGACGATCGACGTGTCGCAGTCGCCCGATGGCAGCTGCGCCGTCGGCACGCAGACGATGACGAAGTCCGTGTCGACCAGGTCCTCGGGTGTCCCGAAACCAAGCGGCGGGTCGTAGATCGCCAGGTCGAGGTTGGAGAAGAGCCCGCCAACATAGCTGCCGACGGAGCCGTATCCAGCGATCGTTACCTTCATAGGGGTCCTCCAGACTGGGGGAGCGCCGGCGACCGAGGGCTGCCGCCGGCGCTCCTTGTGCTACTGCAGCTCGCCGACCTGCGCGGCGGTGATGCCGAGCCCGGCGTAGACGGACTCGAGAGCTGCCTGGATAGCCTCCCCAGCGCCGGCCCTTGGTGGGCCGAGGGAGAGGTCGTAGTACGAAGCGATAGTCGCCGCGGCATCCGCATCGACGCCGGCGACGAGCGGCTCGATGACGCGGAAGAAGGCCCAGCCTTCGGCCTGGTGCACGCGGGCGGCGTCGGTGTCACCCGCCTCCAGGTCGCCGTCCATGACGTGGGCGTAGCGGATGGTCGCCTGCACGTAGGTGACGGCGAGCTGCTGCATGATTTTGGCGGTGGCGATTCCGCCGCCGGCCGCACTGCCGGCCACCAGCGCGTCGACGCCCTCGGTGAAGGCGGCGGCGAGCGCGTCGTTCACGGCCGTGCCCGTTCCGAAGTTGGCGCCGCGCTTGTCGGCGGTCGCGTAGGGACCGCAGCCGGGCTCCGCGCCGTGGTAGAAAGCCCACCCTTCGTCCCAGTTGTGAGGAGCCCCGGAGGCCGGGTCGAAGTTGCCCTGGGCGGCCTTGCCGAGGGCGACAACCAGCTCGTGGATGGCGTAGGCGACCATGATCTGGTTCTGGATGCCCTTCTGGATGCCCTGGCGCCGCACGAGGTCGGACTCGCCCGCGAAGGCGCCGGTCCCTTCAATGGCGCTCATGACGAAGGTGTCGAGCCAGGTGGGGTCGTCGTAGTAGGCGACGTAGTCGTTCCAGATGCGCTCGTCGCGCTCGGTGCGGGCGAAGCCGGCAAGCGTGCGAATGGAGCCGTCGCCCTTCACCGAGTTCTTGCCCTCGACGTAGAGCTGCTCAATGGCGTCGTAGTCCAGGGGCGCGTCCTTGGGCAGCAGGCCGTTGATCTCGCACACGTCGAGCACGAGCGCGGCATGGGAGTCCACGTTGGAGACGGGCTGGTAGTCGCCCATCGCGGCGGAGACGTCGCCACCTGCGCCGGTGGCCGTGCCGGTCGAGGTGCCGGTTCCGGTGCCGGTACCCGTGGCAGTTCCGGTGCCTGTGCCGGTGCCGGTGCCAGTCCCTGTGCCGGTGCCAGTTCCCGTGCCAGTGCCGGTTCCAGTTCCTGTGCCAGTGCCCGAACCCGAGCCTGTCGCGGTACCGGAAGCCGAACCGGTGCCCGTTCCGGACACTGAACCCGACACCGAGCCGGAGACGGAGCCCGAGGCCGAGCCGGTGCCGGTTCCGTCGTTGATGACCTCGACCGAGCCGGGCCGGTCCTCCCCATCGCCGCCTCCGCAGGCGGCGACAACTCCGACCAGAACAACTGCCGCAACCAGGGCGACGATCCAGGTCCAGCGTGGCGAGCGCACGTGCATCTGCTTGACTCCTCTTCGCGCGTTCAGGCGCGCTATGCGTAATTTCCAAGGACCTCTCGCGCCATGCCGAGGGGCACGCGCCAGAGGTAGTGACCGTTGATGAAGGAGCGTCCCCGCGTGCGGCTGCGGTAGGCGATGGGAACCTCGACGAGGCGCATTCCCTTGTGCAGCAGGTTGAGCGTGAGGACCTGGGCGTAGTTGTAGTCGTGGACGATCTCGGCCACGTTGAGGGCCCGGGCGGAGAACGCCCGGAATCCCGTTTGCCCGTCGGAGATGCGACGCCCTGCGACGGCGCTCAGGGCGAGCGTGAACACACGATTCCCGAGCGAGCGGAAGAGCCGGTGGCCCTCCCTCGTTCCGAGGAAGCGGGAGCCGAGGACGTAGTCGGCCTCGCCGGCCTCGATCGGAGCCAGCAGCGCCGGGATCTCGGCGGGGTCGTACTCGAGGTCGGCGTCCAGGTAGACGGCGGCGCGGGCGTCGAGCCCGCGGGCTGTTTCGAGGCCCGTCCGCAGGGCCGCCCCGAGGCCGCGGTTCTTTTCGTGCCGGACCACGAGGTCGGCGCCCTCGCGCTCGGCGACCTGGGCGGTCCCGTCGGTCGAGCCGTCGTCGACGACGATGACGGCCGTGTCGCCGAGCTCCTGCCGCGGGATGCGGGCGAGGACGTCCGGGAGCGCCTCGGCCTCGTTGTAGGCGGGGATGACGATGGCGAGCGGGCCCGCGCCCCGCTCGGGAACGCCTTCGGGCGTGAACAGCACCTGCCCGACCGACTGGGCCGGGGGCGGGACGCCGAGGTAGTAGGCGAGCGTGGGCGCGACATCGAGGAGGCTGCGCGTTCCCTCCATCCGGGCGCCGGCCGGCACGCCCTCGCCCCAGGCGATGAAGGGGACGCGCTTCTCCGGCTCCGTGAGGTGGCCGTGTCCGCCGATTCCCTTCCCCTGCCCGTGGTCGGAGAGGACGATGACCGTGGCGCCGTCGAGGTAGCCCTCCTCGCCGCACCAGCCGAGGAACTCCTCGATGAGGCGGTCGGTCGCCTCGATGCGTTCGAGGTACTCGGGGTAGTAGCTCCCGCGGGCATGGCCGGTCTGGTCGACGGAGAGCGTCTGGAGGACGAGCAGATCGGGGTCTTCGCTCTGCAGGACCGCCCTGGCGCGCGAAGCAAGCGCGTCGTCGATCTCTTCGTTCGGGGTGACCGCCGTGACCGTCTCCATCGTCTGCTCGCCGAAGGAGTCGACGAGATGGGCGATGCCGACCATGCGGCCGTGCTTCCCCTGCTCCCTGAGGGCATCGAAGATCGACTCGCACTTCATACCGAGGGAGGGCACGAAGTTGCTGCGCATGCCGTGGACCCGCGGGACCGCGCCGGTGAGCATCGACGTGAAGGCGGTGACCGTGCGCGCCGGGTAGACGGTGCGCATGTCATCGCAGACGAGTCCCTCGGCAGCGAGGCGATCGAGGAATGGCGTGTGCGCCTCCGCCAGGCGATCAGGGCGGCAGCCGTCGACGGCGACGACGATGACTCGGCGAACGAGCGGCGCGTTCTCGTTGCGAAGGTGGGTCGGAGCGAGCGGGTCCGGCGGCGCCCAGGTGAACCACCATTGATGCGTCAGCGCGGCCAGCACGGCTGCGGCCAGGATGAAGCCCTCGACCGCCGCGAACGAGAGCGGACCGGGGTTGTCGACGAGGAACCCCGAGAGGAGGACGAGGATGAGCACCTTCGGGGCCTGCTCGAGGAAGTTCCCGCTGGTGGGGTCCGGGTTCTCCAGGACGAGCCGCCAGAAACGGAAGCCGTTCGTCCACGCTGTCCCGATGCGGAGGTGGTAGTAGATGCTCCCCCAGAGCACGACGGTGAAGCCGAAGTAGAGCCCGAGCACGAGCCCGATCGCCACCGGGTCGACGAAGCGGAAGGCGGCCAGGCAGGCGGCGAGTAGCACCCACAGGGCGGCTCGCAGGCGCAGCGGGAACGCGTAACGGTAGAAGACGACGAAGAGCGGCAGCAGGGCGACGAGCGCGAGACCCTGCCTCGCCCAGTAGCCCCCATCGGTGAGGTGGGGCAGGCCCAGCAGGACGAGGGTCCCGAGGACGAACACGGGCGTGAACGGCTTGCCCTCGTTCAGCACGTTCCAGAGGCGCGCCGCCACGTTCTCGAAGCGACTGGCTGGCTTGGGGTCGTCACGGCTGCCGCGCAGCCGCCCGAGCGTCGGCAGCCCCCCAAAGGCGAACGGCGTCAGGAGTCCGCCGACGCCGAAGGCGTAGGCGAACTTGAGGCCGTGCGTGAGCACGGCGAGGGTGAGGGCCTCGCCGCCGGGCATGCCCTGCACCTGCAGGGCGGCGGTCATGCTCGCCTCGTACACGCCGATGCCGCCGGGTGTGAGGTGGAAGACCTGGAAGAGGATGGTGAACGCCGTGACGGCCATCGCGGCCTGCAGCGAGAGCTCGAAGCCGAGGGCGTGCGCGGCCGCGTAGACAACGACCGATTCAAGCAGCCAGCTGGGCACGGTCAGGGCGAACGCGACGAGCACGGCGCGAGGGGAGAGTGCGCGGAGCGCCTCCCTTGACCGCGTCCAGACCCGCTCCAGCACGGGGAAGCGACTCCAGGTGGCGTTGGTCGTGCGCAGCCAGAGCAGGGCGGCGGCCACGGCCGCGAGCAGGAGGGCGGGGGCGATCAGGACGGTGAGGCCGTCGACGCCGGCGGTCAGGGGGATGAGGGCGGCGGCGATGGCGAAGAGGGCGGCGAAGTCCAGCAGCCGCGCCACGCCCGTGGACACGGTTGCGTCCGTCGCATCGATGCCGGCGCGAGCCCCGAGATAGGGGCGGAGGATCTCGCCGGCCTTCACGGGCAGGGCGTGATTGGCGAAGAGGGCGGCGTGCAGGATGGCGAGCAGCCGGCCGCCGGTCACTCCCGCTCCCGCCGGCCCGAGCAGTCCCTTCCAGGCGACGGCCCGCAACGCGAACGCGGCGGCATAGCCACCGAGGAAGAGGAGCAGCAGCTCGGGGCGGCGAACCACCTCGCCGAACCCGTTGATCAGGAGCGCCCCGTCGGCGATCGCGATGGCCGCCGCGGCTGCCCCGGCCACCACGACGGCGGCCACGAGCCAGCGAAGGGCCCGGCCTCGCACGAGCGCTCCCAGGGAAGGGTCCTGGCCGGAGGCGCCGGGCGAGGCAATCCCCACGAGGAGCCGGCGGGCTCCCGAGGTGGCGTCCAGTGCAAGTCCTAACATCGGCGGTACTGAGTCCGGGAGGGAGTCTACACTAACTTTCTAAATTAGTGTCAACATCCCCAGGAAAGCAGGAAGAGCGAAAGGGAGGACGAGGGCTAACCGGGACGAAGCCGCGTAGCGGCGCAGCGACGCGGCCAGGAGCTGCTGGGTGGGCGGGGGTCTCCGGGTCTCAGGGCGATGACAGGTTCGACTAAAGGCCCGAGCCACGTTGCCTTGGATCGAGGACA
Organism: Dehalococcoidia bacterium; assembly: GCA_022826585.1. Lineage (GTDB taxonomy): Bacteria > Chloroflexota > Dehalococcoidia > Tepidiformales > Tepidiformaceae > UBA2991. Next base: position 22,838 of record JAJDUR010000048.1, on the reverse strand, counting down.
TCTCTCAGCCCGTCGCCGAGCAAATTGAATCCGAGCACCGCTATCGTGATCGCCCCACCGGCGGCAAGGCTCATCATCGGCTTGCTGTCGAGGAACGCCCGCCCATCGGCGACCATCCCTCCCCAGCTCGGTCCGGGGACGCTGAGATTCAGGAAGGAGAGGCCGGCCTCGGCGAGGATGTTCGTCCCGATCGAGGCCGAGAAGATGACGATCATGGGGCCGACAACGTTGGGGGCGATGTGACGCGTCATGATTCGGCCCTGCCCCGCCCCGATAGAGCGGGCGGCCTCGACGAACACTTCGGCACGCAGCACAAGGGTTGCGGAGCGGACGAGCCTCGTGACGGGTCCGACGCCGAGCACAGCCAGTGCCACGATCGTGAGTTGGGTACTGGGCTCTCCCGTCTGCACCAGCAGAAGAAGGAGGACGAGCGCCGGGATCGCGAGGAGGGCATCGATAATGCGCTGGATCGCAAGGTCGACCGTCCCTCCCAGGTAGCCAGATGTGATACCGATCACGGCGCCGATGATCGCAGCCACCGCCGATGCACTGACTCCCACGGTCACGGACAGTCGAGCGCCGTGAACCATCCGTGTAAGGAGATCCCTGCCAAACTCGTCGGTCCCGAGTGGATGCTCCCAACTCGGACCCGAGAGGAGCGCGAGTCGAGTTGGATTCGACGCCTGGAGGTTCGCCGGGTCTTTGTTGTCGGGGTCGTAGTGTGGATTCTCCTCGCTAAACACGTCGTCGTCCCCGTAGGGGGCGACGTACGGTCCGAACACCCCCACCACGACGACGGCGGCGGCGAAGACGGCCCCGATGGTTGCCAGCTTCTTCCGCCTTGCGAACCACGCGAGATTGGTGAAAACCAGCGTGATGAGCGAGCGCCGCTCATCGCCAAACTCATGCGCCAGTGGCCGGGGAGTCGGCTCAACTCGTCCCATGTCTACTCCACACCCCCGACGCTGATCCTTGGATCGACCTGGAGATACACGAGGTCTACAAGGAGGTTCACGACAACGACGCCCGTCGCCAACACGAGCGCCAATCCCTGAACCACTGGGACGTCGCGGCTACGCAGCGAGACGATCATCATCTGTCCCATTCCGGGAATGTTGAACATCGCCTCGAGGATTACGGAGCCACTGACCAGTGTCGCAAAGACGAAGCCAAGCACCGTCAACACAGGTATCAGGGCGTTTCGCAGTGCGTGGCGGAGGATGACGGTACGCGCCCTGAGCCCCTTGGCCTGCGCCGTCCGGACGTAGTCCTGGCGGAGGACATCCAGAAGTTGGGAGCGCAGCATCCGCATCACAAGCGCTCCAGACGACACTCCCCCGGCAACAGCCGGAATGATGAACAGCTGGAAGCTCGGCCACGGATCTTCCCAGATGCCGGGGCTCCCAACGATGTTGAGTTCAAGAATGCCGTACTCAAGCACAACTAGCGTGCCGATCGTTGCGGTCCAGAAGGACGGCGCCGCGAGCGCGCCGATCGCGAACAGGCGGAGTACGCCATCAAGGAGCGAGTCCTGCCGGATCGCCGAGATGATCCCGACCGGAAGGGCTACCAGCACTCCCACGATCATGCTCATCGTTCCCAGCTGGATGGTGTAAGGGAGCGCGTGGCGGATCTCCGCGACGACGGAGCGACCGGTGGCGAAGGATGTCCCCAGGTCATCGGTTACGAGGCTCTGGACGTACTTCGCGTACTGGACGGGGATGCTGTCGTTCAGCCCCAGTCGCTCGCGCGCCTTTTCCAGCGCCTCTTCAGGAGATTCACCGGCGGCGGCGCCACCGCCGAAGTAGCGTTCGGACACTTGAGCGGCCGCGTAGTCTCCCGGGAGGATTCGGACCGTCGCGAAGACGAACGTCATGACGAGCCAGATAACGGCGACGTTGAGGAGTACTCGCCGGATGACGTAGTTCGTCAAGCGATACCACCCCGAAGGCCATCACTGGCTCGTAGCGGCCCAGCCCCCTCAGTCTCTCAGCTGAACGGTGCGCGAAGGCGCGGGCGACGATGGAGCACGATCAGAGAGACTCGATTCCAGGCTTCCCCTGGAAAGTGGGATCACTCTGGTCGATCCAGGTTCCCTCCGCAAGATCCTTCGTCCAGTACCCCGTGAAGTTCGGGATCTCACGGTGCAGGTATGGCCACTTCATGTAGCGGTTGAGGCCACCCGCGATTGAGAATTCGCCGGCCCCGGCATCGCGGAGCGCCACCCGCTGGGCATCCCTCATGATCTCCTCGGCCTCCTCGCGAACAAGGGATCGGAACCCACGGGCGATCAGGTCTTCCATCTCCGAGTTGTTGTACTTCCCGAAGTTAATGCCGCCATCCTTCTGGAAGTAGAGGGCGTACCTCGGGCGGGGATCCGGCTGATTCCAGGCTGCCAACGTCCCAAAGTGGATGGTGTAGTCATCACTGATGAGGTAGTTGAAGAGGCTCGCACCTCCCTCTACGAACTGGGGCTTGAACTGATCGGTCCCAAGGTTCTTGTTCATCATCGTGATCATCCATTCGGCTGCCGCCTGGCCTGAGGGCACATTCTGGATGACGATGCCGATTTCCCCGAGTTCCGGGCCACCGCCGGCCTCCCAGAGCGCCCGCGCGTCAGTGAGGTCCTGGGTTTTGTCAGGCCGGAAGCCCGGCGTGGTCAGCAGCTCTTCCTCGGGCAGCGCCCAACCCGTGTAGGCGAAGGGGATCGGCGGGTTTGGCCTTCCCTCACCGGCGAACGCCTGCTGGATCACGAGCGGTCGGTCGATCGCAAGCTGGAACGCTTCGCGGATCTGGGGGATGGCGAACGGCCCCGCGTTGAAGTTGTAAAGGAAGGAATGGTTGCCGTTCGGGTCAGCCGTGTTGACCAGCTCGGCATCCGGATTGGCGCTGGCAATCGTCTCCATCACCTGCTTGGGGAATGAGCGGAACAACCCCCCGAACATGTCGATCTGCTTCTGTTCGAATGCCGCTCTGAACGCATTGATGTCGTCCCCAATGTCAGTTCCGATCATCTGATCGACGAACTGTATTGGTTCATCCAGGGCCTTGCGAAAGTGGCCCGGGTGGCGATCCAGCCTGAATCTCCGGTCCTGTTCAAAAGATGTGACCGTGTACGGCCCTGTCCCGACCATGTTTTCGCCTGAGAAGAAACCGGGGTTGTCTTCAATCGCCTTGGCTACATCCGGGTGCATGAACCCGTTCAACTGATCGGCCATGGCGCTGAGCCAGGGGCCGTTGGGACCACTCAGCGTCAGATTGACCGTTCGATCGTCGGTGTACTCCGTATCCACGATGTGTGAGTAGACCGAAGCGAACCGATGGAACGTTTCGTCGACGGTACCATCGCTGAGCATCCTTGAGCGATTCCGCTCGATGTTCCACTCGACCTGGTCCATTGTGAGCTCCGAGCCGTTGGCCGGGGCCTTGTTGTGCCAGGTGATCCCGTCACGCAGCTTGAAGACATAGGTGACCTCGTCGGGCTGCTCCGGAAGACTCTCGGCCGCATCGGGAATGATCGTGCCGGCGTTGACGCTGCCGAACACGACGAGGTTGCTGTAAATCTGGTGGTCTGAGGTGACGCCGTTCACTTCGCGGTGAAGGTCGGGGTTGTTTGCCCATCGAGTGACGGCTTCGCTGTAGTAGCTGCCGTCCTTAGTCACCGGCGCGGCCGTAGCCGTCGGTGTAGGGGCTTCCGTGGCAGCTTCCGTGGCGGCTTCCGTGGCGACTGCATCGGCGCTGCCAGAATCGTCGTCATCGTCATCGCCGCAGCCCGCGATCGCGAGCGCGCCTACACCCACCGCCCCAGCGGCCGCTCCGCCCAGAACAGCGCGCCTCGAGACGCGCTTGCGCCAATACCGGTTCCAATAGCTTTCCATGTCCGGGCCTCCCTTGACCGCTTCCTGCACGGAGTATATCTCTATCTGCAATGTCAAGTATGCTGTGGGAAGCCGAACGGTTTCGGGTGGCAGCCCGGGAGCAGCACTCGGTCTCGCGATGTACGTTGCCAGTTCCCTTGACAGGCGCTCCCAGGGAGCCGTAAGACGGAGCAGGCGAGCAGGAGCGATTGAAGCGAGGATGTCATGACCGCTCCCTATGAGGTCGAAGAGACCGGCGACCCATCGATCATCGAGCCGCATGAATTCCTCGGCGAGCAGTTCCGGGTCGATCCGTTCCCGCTCTACAAGCGCCTTCGCGACTACGAGCCCATTTACCAGGATCGGTTCCAGAATCGCTGGATCATCTCCCGCTACGAGGACATCTGGGGCATCTACAAGAACAACGCCCAGTTCACACGCGCGATTTACGACCCGAAAGGGCACTTCAAGTTCGGCTCGGACACCCCTCTTGGCCAGTCGCTGAACGAACTTGGCGAAGGCCAGGACTACATCTGGCTGCGCGGGATCGTCGCGGGCGAGTTCGTCGGGAAGCCGCTTCTCGCTCGCATTCCGCTAGTCGAGCGCGTCGCGAACCAGATTATCGAGGAATTCCTTGCCCAGGCGGCCGAGGATCGCAGGGCGGGGCGAACGCTCCATGGAGAGGTGGAGCTGGTGAAACAGTTCAGCGCCCGCTTTCCCATCCGGGTCATCGCCGGCCTGCTCGGGCTCCCCGAGGAAGACAACGACTATTTCGAGTGGGTGTACGGGGAGCTATTCGCTGCCCAGGGATACGGCCGCGCCCACTTCCGCCGCGGTATCAAGGCGCGTGACGAACTCTTCGCGTACCTGGATCCCCTTCTCGACGACCGAGTGACCAATCCCAGGGACGACCTCCTGTCGCGGTTCTGCCACGCGACGAAGGATGGGCGGACGATGAGCCGCGATCAGATGAAGGGGTACGTTGCCCTCATGCTCGCAGGAGGAGGCGACACCACGCACAAGGCCATCGATGCAATGTGGTGGAACCTGCTGAATAACCGGGAGCAGTTTGAAGCGGTGAGAGACAACCCGGACCTGATGGACCGCGTTTTCACCGAGATGTTGCGCTTCGACGGCTCCAACCACTGGCAACGCCGGCGGACGAAGATGGAAGTTGACCTGCGCGACAAGGTTCTCCCCATGGGAGCGACTGTGTGGCTGTTCCTCGGCGCCGGCAATCATGATGAGCGCGTCTTTAGGGATCCCGAGACGTTCAACATCTTCCGCGACGACCTCTATTTCGGGAAGGAGCTGCGCACGGGCTACTGGAAGGACGGCGTTGCCAGCCACCTGGGCTTTGGGCAGGAGACGCACTTCTGCCTCGGCTACGCGCTCGCTCGTCAGGAGGCGGTGATCTCGTCCAAGATGCTGATGGCGGCCCTCAAGAATCCCCGCCTCAAGAATGTGCCCAACGAGGGGATCGTGTTTCCTCCGCCCGGTCGTGGCGGCGTACGCGGCGTGCAACACCTTGACATCGAATTCGATCTCTAGGCGCGGCCCCTCACGGGCTCCGGCTACCTACCCGAGGAAGGATGCGACATGGCAGCTCCCGTGAGAGAAGCGCCCATCATCGAACCCGCCGAGTTTCTCACCGAGGACCACCGCCTCGACCCCTTCCCCCTCTACCGCAAAATCCGCGACTGGGAGCCCATCTACAAGGACGACCTCCAGAACCGCTTCTTCGTCAGTCGTTACGAGGACATCTGGGACGCCTACAAGCGCAGCCGTGACGGCGGCGACTTCACGCGCGCCGTCTACGACCCGAAGGGCAAGTTCGAGTTCGGCTCCGAGTCACCCCTCGGTCCCACCATCCTCGAGATGGGCGAGGGCGAGGACCACCGCTGGAACCGGGGCGTGGTCGCCGGCGAGTTCGTAGGCAGGCGCCTCTCGAAGTGGCTCCCTGTCATCGACGAGATCGCATCGGAGCTCATCGAGGAGTTCGCCCTCGAGGCCGCCGAGAGCCTCGCGGGCGACTTCTCCGGGCGCGGCGAGGTCGAGCTCGTCTCCCAGTTCAGCAGCCGCTACCCCATCCGCGTCATCGCCGGGCTGCTCGGCCTCCCGAGGGAGGACTACGACTACTTCGAGGGCGTCTACTCCGTGCTCTTCTCCGGGATGAGCTACGGCCGCGCCTACTTCCGGGAAGCCTCCGGGGCGCGGGACGAGCTGCACGACTACCTCGACCCCATCATCGCCCGCCGCCGCCAGAACCCCGGCAAGGACCTTATTTCGAAGTTCTGCCTCGCAGAGATGTCGGGGCGCAAGATGACGACCCAGCAGATCAAGGCGTTCATCACGCTCCTGCTCGTCGGTGGCGGCGATACGACGCACAAGGCCATCGACTCGATGTGGTGGAACCTGCTGAACAACTACGAGCAGTACGAGGCCGTCCGTGACCAACCGGAGTTGATGGACCGCGTCTTTACCGAGATGCTCCGCTTCGACGGCCCCAACCACTACCAGCCCCGCCGCACCACCCGTGAAACCGAGCTGGGTGATCGCGTCATCCCCATGGGCGCGACGATCGCGCTCTGCCTCGGCTCGGGCAACCGCGATGAGCGCGTCTTCAAGGACCCGGACAGCTTCAACATCTTCCGCGAGGACCTCTACTTCGGGAAGGAGCTCCGCACGGGCTACTGGAAGGACGGCGTCGCCAGCCACCTAGGCTTCGGCCAGGAGCGGCACCACTGCATGGGGTACGCCATGGCCCGCCAGGAGGCCGTCATGGCCTCGAAGATGCTGCTCGAGGTGTTGAAGAGCCCGCGGCTCAAGGACGTCCCCAACGAGGGCATCGTCTTCCCGCCACCGGGCAAGGGAGGCGTGCGCGGCCCCCTCCACCTGGAGATCACGTTCGACGTGTGATCTCGGGAGTGTGTCTGCTCCCGTGCGAGAGCGCGCCGAGTTCGCGGGCGCCTTGCGCAGCACGAGCCATATGTAGTGACGGCTTCTGTGGGCCCCAGCGACGCCACAACCCCCGCCCCGGGGCGTATGGGCTTGCCCGAGCGAGAGCACCAGCCGCAGCGGCGTACCCTCGCTTCTGAAGAGGACACGCAGTTGGGTCGTCAGACCTCCTCGCGACCTTCCGATCGTCTGGGGCGCCGTTTCGGCGACAGTCCGCTCAGGTCTCGCAGGCTGACTCCCGTCTCCGCGATCTCTCCGTTGCAGTTCCAGTGCGAGTCGTTACCCACTGACCAGGATTAGCGGAGGACAGTCCCCTCGGGGCACCAAGGCCGAGGAAGTGGCCCTCGGCGGCCCGGTACTGTCTGCCGTCAAGTCTGGTGGGCCTGACTTGACGGTAGACAGTACCACCTTCGAGGTGTTGTTCAGCCTCTAGCCGTGGGCTCGATGACGACTCGCCCACCATCCTCGACTTCGACATAGAGACTGTGGCCATCGAGAAGCCGCATGCCGACGAGCGGCGTCGTGTCGGCGGCGTCCGCCTCTACGTATCTCGCCTGACCATCCCAGAGTACGGGCACACTGTATGAGGGAAAAGTGATCTCACTGCTGTCAGCCAAGGTCGCCCGGCTCGTGCCCCGGAAGTCCAACCCCAACTCCGCTGCCAGCGCCGGGGTCACGGTCAGGAATCCGGAGAAGCCGGTGTCGATCACGGCCTTGATGTCCCGCGTCTGTCCACCGGAGCCATGCAGGGCGAGGGTCACTACCGCCTCGTGGGCGGTGTTCACCAGACCCTCGATCACTCGGTGCTCCGCAGGCGGCGGCCGCCGAAATGGTGCAGTGCGCGATGCCCGACCCGGAGCAACCAGACGTCAACAGCGTCCGGTCGCTGCTTACGGAGGTCGTCCGTCGCGGTAATCACGGTGTCGCCGATGGCCCAACTGCCACTCTCCACATCGATGGCGACGACCGCTCCATGGTGGTCGGCTTCGACCTGTCGTCGGATGTCGCGCTCGTAGATTTTGTCACCGAGGCGAGCAGTCTCGGCGGCAGGGCGGCGGGTTACCATCTCGGCCTCCTCGGGGTGAAGTGCACCCTGAGAAGATAGCGCCGACTGCGATCTGATCCAACCGCAGACGGCGGCGATAGGATTCGGCCAACTCAGTAGCGCGGCGCGAGGGCTGAAGCGTATCTGGCCAACCTGCGGATCGAGTGGGCGGTATCCTGTCAACAGCCCACTCGACAGACGCCCAGACAACCAGTGGAGGTGTCCCCGTGCGCGTCCGGTCCGGACTATCGCTCACCCTCGTCCTGCTCGCGTTGCTCGCCCTGCTCGCCGCCTGCGGCGACGCGGGTGAGGAGCCCCGCACGGAGCCCGAGCGCGTGCTCACGCTTCGCTACTGGCAGGCGCCCTCGACTCCGAATGCGTACCTCTCGGCCGGCTCCAAGGATGTCGACGCCGCGGCCGTCACCCTCGAGCCGCTCGCGAGCTACAACGCCGAGGGCGAGCTCGTGCCGAGGCTTGCGGTTCGCATCCCGACCGTCGCCAACGGCGGCGTGGCGGAAGACCTCACCTCGATCACGTGGACGCTGCGCGAGGGCGTCAGGTGGTCAGACGGCAGCGAGCTGAGCGCGGCTGACGTGGTGTTCACGTGGCGCTACTGCAGCGACGAGGCGACGGGCTGCACGGGGAGCGACGCCTTCGACGGCATCTCCTCCGTCGAGGCCATCGACGCGCTCACCGTGCGCATCACCTTCGAGGCCCCCACGCCGTACCCGTACACGGCGTTCGTGTCCGCTGGCAGCCCGGTGATCAGCAGTGCGCAGTTCGGCGGCTGCGTCGGCGCCGCCGCGGCTTCGTGCGGCGCCCAGAACCTCGCGCCGCTTGGCACCGGGCCCTACCGCATCGTCTCGTTCCGACCCGGTGAGGGCGTCAGCTACGAGCGCAACCCCCACTACCGAGGCGATCGGCCGTACTTCGACCGCGTCGAGATCGTCGGCGGCGGGACGGCCGAGGAGGCGGCGCGGGCGGTGCTTGAGACGGGCGAGGCGGACTTCGCCTGGAACCTGCAGATCGCGCCGGAGACGCTTGCCGCGTTCGCCAGCGGGGGACTGGGCAGCGTCGCGACGGCGTTCGCCGGCGACACCGAGCGCATCGTCATCAACCACGCGAACCCGGACCCCGCGCTGGCCGAGGACCGCTCCGAGTACCTCGGCGGCGCCAATCCGCATCCGTTCCTGACGTTCGCGCCGATCACGCGGGCGCTGTCGATGGCCATCGATCGCGCGCGCATCGCCGGCGAGCTCTACGGCTCAGCGGCGGCACCGACGTGCAACCTCGTACCCGGGCCGGAGCGCTACGTCTCCACCTCGAACGACGCCTGCCTCACGCAGGACATCGAAGGCGCGAGGGCGCTGCTCGACGAGCATGGCGTGATCGACACGGACGGCGACGGCGTGCGCGAGTACGAAGGCGTCCCGCTGCGCATCACCTACCAGACCTCGACGAACGCGGTCCGCCAGGCCACGCAGGCGCTGGTGCGCGAGTGGTGGGCGGAGCTCGGCATCGAAACCACGGTCGTGGACCACGACGCGAGCGTGTTCTTCGGCGGCGACCCCGTGGCCGACGCCGAGGAGACGTACCGGCGCTTCTTCGCGGACGTGCAGATGTACACGACGGGCCCGGGCGTCGACCCGCAGGAGTACCTCTCGGCGCAGCACTGCGACCACATCGCGGCGCGCGACAACCAATGGTCCCACGGCAACGTCGCGCGCTGGTGCAGCGCGGAGTACGACCGTCTGTACGGGGAGCTCGCGCGGGCGACGGACGGGGAGGAGCGGGCGGCGCTCGTCAAGCGGCTGAACGACCTGCTCGTGCAGGGCTACGCCGCCATCCCGCTCGTGCACCGCGGGTCGGTGTCGGCGCAGCTCGACACGCTGCGCGGCGTGCGCCCGAACGCCTGGGACAGCGATCTCTGGAACATCGCCGAGTGGCGCCGCTGAGGTGTCTCGCCGCGCCGGTCCCGATTCGCCGTTCCCACGGCCGCGGGCGTGCAGTTCGCGCTGTCCGGGAGATGCGTGCGGACAGGACCTGTGACGCAGCGCGATACTCAACGTGATGCACGCGGCGGCGAGACCGTAGTGGGCTCGCATGCTCAGGGGTCCGAATCCGGACAAGCGCGCGCCGCCGGGTGATCTCGCGCTCGTGATGGAGCGCGGGTTCCGGATCGCCCCAGGAGACTGCCAATGCGGATGTGGCTCGCGGACCTGCTGATGCTGAGTGGCGCCTGTGCCGTCGTGGCCGGCAGCCCGTTCGGTCTGGCGTGGTACCTCGTACCGCCGCTGATATTCTGCGGCATCGGCACGGCACTTCTCGGACTGGCGCTCGCTCCGGGATGGTGGCGAGCCGCCGTCTGCGTCGGCATCGCCGCCTCGTGGACGCAGGTGGGCCTCGTGATCCTGATCGCCGTCGGCTTCGCGAAGTTCGTGTGGCCGCGACGGTGAGTGGCCGGCCGCCCGGTCGGGAAACTCGTTCAGAGCCTCGCGCCGCACGGCGCCGGACCCTACCGCATGGTCTCGTTCCGGCCCGGCGAGGGCGTCAGCCAAGACGCCCCCGTCCTCCGCCAGCGGCTGAACTATCGCCTCACCAAGGCCGCCCCTGCCGCGAGACTGGCGAGCACACCTGCGACGATCCCCGTGACGACAGAGGGCGGATCCGCGATCAGTTCGCCCACGATGCCGACGACGGCCCCCACCACTACGCCGGCGCCCACCGCCGTGAACAGCCCGCTCACTCGCTTGCCCATGGGATCCCTTCCTCATTCGTCCCGGACCGGGGAACCACAGCCCGAACCTTACGCCGTCCGCAGCTGCATGTGGAAGGCGGCAGGGTCGAAGTCGATCTGCCACAGGCGAGGGCAGCATGGTCCTCCCGGTGGCCTCTGCGAGCTGGAAGATGGCTGGGGTGCACTGGTGGGGGCTGCTCTGTCCTGCGTGCGCCGGCAGGCGCCCACGCGCCCTGCCTCTCACCTCGCAGTCGGACAGGGCGCGCGCTACACTCGCCCCAGACCTGCGGAGGATCATCATGATCGCGCATCCCACGGGCACGGAATCGGGCGGGCGGCGAGCGCTCGGCCTCATGGCTGCACGGCTATTCACCGCCCTCCTGACCGCGATCATCGCTGTCGGCGTCACGACCGCAGCGGCCCAGTCCGACCCAACCGCGCAGGCACGGCCGCAGGTCGTTGCGGGACTCCACCCCGGCGAGCTCATCGTCAGTTGGCACGCCGTTGAGGGCGCGGACTACTACCGCATCGGCTGGGTCTCCCGAGCCGACCATGAGGCCGCCGTGGCGGCGGGCGAGGACTGGCGTGCGGCGTTCACCTCGGTGAGCGTGGCCAACGACGGCCAGACCTCGCACACCGTCAGGCGGCTGACGCCGGGCGCGTCGTACTGGTTCATCGTCGGCAGCAGCGAACAGCGCTACGGCGAGCCCCGGTGGTCGTCATGGTCCGAGCTGGCGACGCTGCCCGGAGGACCGGCGGCGTGCGCCAGCGACCGTGACGCGCTGCAGGCGCTCTACGAGGCGACCGACGGCCCCAACTGGCGGATCAGCCTCAACTGGCTCAGCGATACCGCCCCCATCGACGAGTGGTTCGGCGTCTCCACGGACAGTGACGGCTGCGTGCTCGTGCTGAACCTGGACAACAACGACCTGGCCGGGACGATACCCGCGCAGTTGGCCGGGCTCTCCAGGCTGCGCGCCCTGCACCTCGGGAACAACAACCTGACGGGGGGAATTCCGCCGGAGCTGGCGGGACTGGACGACCTCCGTGTGCTCCATCTGGTGGACAACGAGCTCAGCGGCGAGATCCCGAGCGAGCTGGGCGACATGGTCAGGCTCAGCGTGCTGGACCTCGACGGCAACGAGTTGACCGGCGAGATTCCCATCGCCCTGACCGGTTTGTCCGAGCTGCGGGTCCTGTCGCTCAACCGCAACATGCTGAGCGGCCCGATCCCGGTCGAACTCGGCGCCATGACCAACCTGACCAACCTGGAGTTGTGGCGGAACGAGCTGACCGGCACGCTCCCGGCGGAGCTGGGGAACCTCGTCAACCTCAGAACCCTCGATGTCGACGAGAACGAGCTGACCGGGACGATCCCGGGCGCGTTGGGCAACCTCACGGACCTGAAGTCCCTGTGGCTGAGGCAGAACCAGTTCACCGGCGAGATTCCCGTCGAGTTGAACAACCTGTCCAACCTGGTCGTGCTTGGGCTCGATGGGAACCGTCTGACCGGCGAGATCCCGCCGGCGTTCGGCAGCTTCGCTCGGCTGGAACGCCTGTATCTCTCTGACAACGACCTGACCGGCGAGATTCCCCCGGAGTTGGGCAACCTCTCCGAGCTGGAGTTGCTGTACCTCCACGGTAACCGCCTGACCGGAGGCATACCGGAGGAGTTGGGCAGCCTCCGGAACCTCAAGAGGCTGTACCTCAACCGGAACCGGCTGTCTGGCGAGATCCCTGAGGAGCTGGGCGGCCTCGCCAGCCTCGAGTACCTGATCCTGTACCAGAACATGCTGACCGGCGAGATTCCGGCGGAGCTGGGCGACCTCGCAGAGCTGACGTTCCTGGGCTTGACTCGCAACGAGTTGAGCGGCCCGATCCCGCCGGAACTGGGGGAGCTGGCCAACCTCGAAGAGCTGCGGCTGGACGAAAACCGGTTGGAGGGCGAGCTTCCGCCCGAGTTGGGCAACCTGATCAAGCTGGAGCAGCTGCACCTGGACGACAATCAGCTGAGCGGCGAGATCCCCGCCGAACTGATCGACCTGCCCGATCTGGCGCTGCTGTACCTCTCTGGCAACGAGCTGAGCGGGTGCATTCCGGCTGCGCTGCTGGACATCGCGGACAACGACCTGGACAAGCTCGGCCTGGAGGCGTGCCGGTAGGGGCTTGCCGGCGGGATCCCGCCGCGATTGCGGCGGGTCCTGCACCCGTCTCTACCGCTCCCAAGCGGTGGAAGGCGTCGGGGGCCCGCCAGGGTGGGGGTGTCGCGCGTCGCCGCCCTGCGGTCCACAGGCTGTAGCACGTCGCGACCCCTCCACGTCAACGGACGGGGCGCTGCCCAGACGCCCGCGGCGTTCAGGCGTGAGTGTCAGCTCCCGTCCGGGACGAGTTCGCGCGCGCCTCGCAGCACGCCGACGCCGATGACCAGGAGCGCGAGCGCCGCGATGAAGATGACGACGTTGCTCGTGGCCACGAAGGCCGCGGGCGCGACCTCGGCCTGCTGGCCGATGACCGCGTTGAGCAGTCCCGCCACTCCTGCGGCGAAGAAGACCCAGCAGGCCGAGGCGTAGATATTCAGCGCGCCGAAGCGCCTGGCGAGCGCGAGTCCGAGGACGACGCCGCTCACCGAGGACACCACGGCAAACGCGTAGTGGAGGCCTCCGCTGGTGGCCTGCAGCATGACGAGGTAGTCGTTGATCGCGCCGCGCTGGCGGCGACGCCGTCGACCTCGATGTCGCCCTGGTGCTGGGCGATCGCGACGAGCATGTGGCGCATCCCCATCGTCAGGATGTAGATGCCGTAGTGGAAGAGGTTGAGCAGGATGCCGAAGCGCAGCAGGGCGTCGCCGGAGTCGCTCAGCCGCCAGAACCAGAAGAGACCGTAGGAGATGGCCAGGCATGCGACGATCACGGCGAAGAAGACCGCGTGGGAGAGGTTGTCGTTCTCGACCATGGCGTCGATCGTGGACTGGAAGTCCAGCGAACTCGTCGCCTCGACCACCCAGCCGCCCGGGTAGAGGATGAGCGCGATCAGCAGGAGCGCGAGACCCCCGACGATGGCCCAGCCGGCCGTCTTGTTCCCCGAAAAAGTCATACTCGTCATGTTCGTCCATGCTCCTTCTGTCGGCGCAGCGCGCTCGTTGCGCGACCATAGGCCCTCTGCGGGAACCGCTTCAACCGCCGGGACCCGAGCGCCGAAGCCGGTTCATCCGGTGAGCGGCGTCGCGGGGCGCCGCTGGCCGCAGATGAGCCTATTGCCTCCGCCGAGGAAGCCGACGGGAAGGCCCGAGCCGCAACGATCGGGCACGCTGCGGAAGGCCACACGAGGCAGTTGGCGTCGTCGGACGCGAAACCCGGCATGGCGCGACCAGCGTGCCAAAGGGGCCAGGGCACGGTCCGCTGGGCGATGGAACCCGGACCGTCCGGCTCACCTGCGCCGCCACCCGCGGCCCTGCGGCGTGGAAGCCGCGGGCTGGCCCGGTCAGTAGAGACGCTCGCGGTTGGGCCTCCGCCTCGGAGGCGTCGATCTCGGCGGCGTTGGCTCCCCTGATCTGATCGGCCAGCACCTGCCCGTAGGTGGGATAGCAGGCACGGTCGATCTGCGCGTCCACCTCCCAGAGCCGGGAGCGGATGAGCGACCTGCCGCAGTGCAGGAAGGCCTCCTCCACCGTGATGCGCAGGCCCGAGGGCGGGGCCTTGCGGCCGATGGCGAGGGGCGCCAGGAGCGCCTCGTCCGTGACGATCTCGGCCGTGCCGCTGACGCGCAGGGTCTCGTTCATGCCCGGCACGAGGAAGAGCAGCCCCACCTCGGGGTGGGCGATGACGTTCTGGAGCGAGTCGACCTGGTTGTTGCCCGGGCGGTCGGGGATGAGCAGGGTGCGCTCGTCGAGCACCGCCGCGAAGCCGGGCGGGTCGCCTTGGGCGAGGTGTCCTGGCGGCCATCGGCGCCGAGGGAGCTGATGACGCAGCAGGGCGAGAGCGCGATGAAGTCGCGGGCGTGCCGGTCGATATGGTCCAGCACCTTCTGCTGCGCCCGCGGAGCCGGCTCCCCGTAGGTCTCACGCAGTTCCGTCTGGCTGACGATGCTCATGCCCGCACCTCCTCGAAGGGACTTACCAGCGGAGTATGGCATACGCCAAGGGTCGCGGACGGACCGCACACAATCGAAGCCGCCCCCGCCGGTGGGCGGACGGGCGGGCCCCCTACCCGGCATCGTCCCGCTGGCGCGAGCGCTCGAGTGCGGCGCGCAGCTCGCGTACTTCGTCCTGGAGCGAGGCGAGGGCGGCGAGCGAGGGGTCTTCGCGCCTGGACAGCATCGCGGCGAGGTTGGCGGTGAGCGCGCCGAAGAGGCCGATGGCTCCGAGCATCAGCAGGTAGGCGAAGGCGCGCCCCGCCGCCGTCACCGGCACGATGTCGCCGTAGCCCACCGTCGTGACGGTGGCGATCGACCACCACAGCGCGTCCGGGAAGGACTCCACGGGCGAGTCGTGCCCGCGCTCCAGCGAGGTCACGATCGTCGCGATCAGGAGCACGAGGCCGACGGCGTAGGCGCCCAGGAAGTCGACATGCGCGAACCGCACCGGGCGGCGGTAGGCGCGCGAGCCGTAGCGGACGATCCAGAGTATTCTGAGCGGGCGGGCGACCGGGAGCAGCACGCCGAGCGCGTCGAGCCAGTGCTGCCGGAGATAGCGGCCTCGCCGGGGGGCGATGGTCAGCCTGATGAGCAGTTCGGCGGCGAAGACGGCCCAGATCGCGAGGCTGCAGGCGATCGCCAGGGCCTGCGAGGCTGGCCGCAGCTCCCAGAGCAGCGGCGCCGCGAGCTGGGGCAGCAGCGCGAACGAGAGAATCATCAGCGGCAGCTCCGTGGCGCGCTCGACGCGGTCGAGCAGGACCTCGCGGCGGGCGCTGCCCGTGGGATCGTCCTGGTCCGGTCCATGCATGGTGCGGCTCCTTCCCCGTTGGGGTCGCGGCCCTGATCCAAGTAGAGCTGCGACGGATGAGGGAGGGTACCCGCAATGACGCGAGTGCTTGACGGCTTGAGCGGGCCCGTCACGATACGGCCGGTCGCGACGCTGGTCGCGTTGATCGATGCGCAGGGGTCGGCAAGGCGCTGGACTCTCATGGTGCATGATCGCGCGGAGGCGGAGTCATGATCCCGGGACCCGCGCAACGCGGCGTGGCGCTCTATCTCGCCGCGACGGCGCTCGCCGGGGCCTTCCTGCTGATGCTGACGCCGCTCTTCCACGACGGCTCGCCCGAGTATCCCGCCTGGCGGGTGCTGAACTGGTTCATGGCGGTGGGAGTCGTGCTGATCATCGCCGCCGCCTTCCGCTCGTACCGGGCGTTCGGGGACGGCGACCGCGCCACGGTCGGATACCTGCGGTCGCGGCTCGCGTTCCACGGCGCGATCGTGCTGGCGATGCTCTTCTTCTGGGGCTGGTTCTGGACCCTCAATCCCGAGAGCGAGACGGGAGCGGCCGTGACCTCCCACCTCGTCTACTTCCCGGCGATGGACGCCCTCTACGTCGTCCTCGCGCTCGGTGCCGCCCGGCGTCTCTGGAGCGGCGGCGCGGGCAGCGCGGCGTAGCCAGGCTCCGCGCGGTGACGTCGCTGCGGGCGCGCCGGCTTCGTGTGAGCTGGTGGCCGGGCGCGGCGCTGGCGCTCGTCGCGGCCCCGGCCTGGGGTGCGGCTCCCGCTGGCGCCCAGGAACCGCCTGGAGCTGATGCGAGCGAGGTTCGCGTCGCGGCGCAGGCGCTCGCCGGCGGGAGTATCGAAGTCGCCCTGCAGGTCCGCTCGGGCGCCGGGGGCTGGAGCGGCCGCATCGCCCCCGGGACAGCGCTTCCTGCCCGCGGACGCCGAGCCCGAACACTGGCACGGGACCGCGCCCCATGCCCTGGAAGGACTGGAGTGGCGCGTCACCGCGCGACGGCTCGCCTCGGGGAGCGTCGAGGTCGCCCTGCAGGTCCGCGAGTCCCGTGAGGGCGCCTGGAGCGCGCGCCTGCTCCCCGCTGAGCGCTTCCTCCCCGCCGATCTCGCACCCGGCCGCTGGCTCGTCTCATCGCCCGTCACGCCCGTTCTCGATCCACCCCAGATCGTCTCCTTCTACGGTCCGACGTCCCGGCGATGGGTGTGCTCGGTCACGGGCCGCCCGCCGAGGTGGCTGCGCGCATCGCCGTCTGGGCGGAGCGCTACGACAAGCTCAACGGTCAGCGCGGCGCGATCGGGGCCTATCACCTGATCGTGGGCGTCGCTCAGGTCTGGCCCACGCCCGAGGGGGACTGGCTCGGCCACCTCGCCCACGAGCGCATCGCGGAGTACGTCGAGGCCGCCCGCGAGCACGGCCTGCTGCTCTTCCTCGACACCCAGATCGGCTGGAGCGACCCGTTGACCGAGGTGCGGCTGCTGGCGCCCTTCCTGCGCGAGCCGTTCGTGCACGTCGCCCTCGACCCGGAGTTCGCGACGGGGCGGCTTGGCGTGGGGCCGGGGCTCGCCATTGGCTTGATCACGGGCGAGCAGGTCAACGAGCTCCAGCGCGAGCTCGCCAGGCTCGCGCGGGAGGAGGGCCTGCCGCCCAAGATCCTGATGGTGCACCAGTTCACGGACTGGATGCACGCTGGAGGAGGTGCAGGCCCTCGAGCGGCTGCCCGACATCGTCATCTACCATTAGGCGACCGCAGCCGCCCGATGCCGCCAGTCCGCGCCAAGCGCCGGGACTTCTCGCCCAGCTCTGCCGCTCGCTGCTACTCGAACGTGGCCGCGTGCGCCCCGAGCCACCTGCGGATCAGTGCGTTCAGGCTACCGTCGGCCTTCATGGAGTCGAGGGCGTCGTTGAAGGCGTCCAGGAGCTCGCTGCCCGTGCGGACGCCGATGCCGAGGCCCTGGTCGAGCCGCAGCGACGGGCCGACGGCCTCGAGCCGCCCGGCATGCTCGGCGAGCTTCGCCACCCCGTAGCCGTGGTCGACGAGCACGGCGTCCACGTCACCGCTCAGGACCGTCGAGGCGGCGTCGACCCCGCCGTCGAGCGGCGTGAACGCGATGCCCTGCTCCGTCAGGTAGTCGGAGAAGATGGTGTTGGCGGTGACCCCGATCGTGCCCTCCATGGCTTCTTCACCCGCGCCTGCCCGTGCCAGGTACATGGAGGGGCGTGGCGGGTAATACGGGCCCGCGAAGTCGATCAGCTCGTCGCGTTCGGTGGTGATGCTCATGCCGGCGATGATCACGTCGAACTGTTCCGCCCTGAGCTCGGGGATGAGCGTGTCCCACTCGTGCAGGATCCATTCGCACTCCAGGCCGGCGCGCCGGCACAGCTCGTCGCCCAGCTCGCGCTCGAGGCCGTCGATCTCGCCCTCGTCGTTGATGAAGTCGAAGGGGTGGTAGTCACCCACGGTGGCGATGACCACGGTGTCGCTCCCGCCGCACGAGAGGAGCGCCGCCGTGACGAGCAGTGCGCCGAGTCGCCTCAGCATGCGGCCTCCTGTGAACGTCTGGAGCGCCTCGTGCCTGGCAGTATGCCTCGTGCCTGGCAGTATACGGCGAGACGGGTCAGGAGCCGCGCGGGCTCGGGGAGCGCTGCGGCCAGGTGCCTCGCGCCCCAGCCGCCGGCGGAGTCCGCAGCGCGCTGGTGGAGGTGACCTCAGGGCGCGTCCTGAGGGCGCTCATCGGCGGGGCGCGGGCCGAAGACGGCGCTCACCTCGCAGGCGAAGCCCGGCAGCACGTCCAGCCCGTCGAGCGCATCCTCGTCGCCGAGCGTCGCGACGGCCTCGCCGGGCCGGTACACATCGATGCTGCGCGTCTCCGGCTGCACGACCCAGACGAGGCGCACGCCGTGGCTGAGCCACATGTGAGCCTTGTCATGCACCTCGCGGCGGCTGTCGCTCGGGGAGGCGATCTCGGCCACGAGGTCTGGAACGGTCTCGGAGTAGCCCGTCACCCTCCTTCCGGGCGGCGCCTTCGCCGCGGAGAAGAACGCGACATCCGGCTCACGCACCGTGTCGGGGTCGCGCTCCAGCCAGACCCCGGCGTCCGAGGTGGTGATCCGCCCCAGTGCTTGGGCTCGCACGAATACCACCAGTTCGGCAGTCAGCAGGGCCGCAATCTCACCATGTTCCTGTCCCGTCGGCATGGTTTCGCAGAGCACCCCCCGGATCAGTTCGCCGCGCACGCCCTCGCTGTAGAGCCGCAGCAACTCGTCGGCGGTCAGCAGCCTCGCTTCGGTCATCGGTGTGGTCGTCATCGGCCTTGCTTCCGTGCGCTCTCAGTCTACTACGACAGCAAGCCGGGTACGTGGTGCGGCGCTTCCCGTGTATCGCGGGAGCGCACTGGCAGCGTTTCGGCCCGTGCTCGACGAGTCAACGACCGGACCGCCCACGCGCATGAACTGGCCGACTGCCGGATGTCCCACCGCAAAGGCCTCAGCCGGAATCGGCGTGGCGATGTGGCCAGCGGTTCGGTAGCCGCGTCACGGGCCGCCACCGGAGGACAACGAGCGTCAGCGCTAACCTCGCCAGCCATCGCGCGCCGGGGGCGAGGCTGGCCAACTACAGGGCCCATGGGTCTCGATGTGCGCGCTTAGTCCGTCTCGGGGTGATCACTCGCAACCTGCGGTCCGAAGACGGCGCTCACCTCGCAGGCGAAGCCCGGCAGCACGTCCAGCCCGTCGAGCGCATCCTCATCGCCGAGTGTCGTGACCACCTCACCCGAGCGGTACACGTCGATGCTGCGCATCTCCGGCTGCACGACCCAGACGAGGCGCACGCCGTGATTGAGCCACATATGGGCCTTGTCGTAGACCTCGCGGCGGCCGTCACTCGGGGAAACCACCTCGACAACCAGGTCGGGAGCCACCTCGGCGTATCCCGTGATCCGTGTGTTGAGCGACATCCGCTCCGTGGAAAAGAACGCGATGTCGGGCTCGCGGACGGTGTCTGGATCCCGCTCAAGCCAGACGCCCGAATCCGAGGCCACCAGCGTTCCCAACTGCCGAGGCTCGACAGCGCCAAACAGCGCGGCGCCCAGCCTCATGGCGATCGCTCCGTGTTCGATTCCCGTCGCCATGGTCTCGCAGAGCACCCCCCGGATCAGTTCACCGCGCACGCCTTCGCTGTACAGCCGCAGCAGGTCGGCAGCGGTCAGCAGCCTCACCTCGGTCGTCGTCGTGGTCGTCATCGCTCTCGCTCCCGCGCAGCCTCAGTTTACTATGGCCCGGAACCGGTGCGAGGCGGACCGCTTGACGGGTCACGTCTCCACTGCGGGTCAATGTGCCTCCTGCCAGTCCGCAGGGCGACGATCGTTACCTCGCGGAACTCCCGCTGACCCGGGCCGACCGGGCCCGGTATCCTGCCCGGCAGGCCGCCGGTAGACGATGATGTGCAGGCTGCGTCAGCGCTCGTAGGGCCACGCCTCTACGTCCTCGACTTCGTCGTCGGCGGTGAGTCGCCAGATGCCGATGTAGCCCCGCCGGAGATCGCCGTGCTCGTCCCAGTCCAGCGGGCTCGAAGCGCCCTCGTAGTCGATCTCGCCGCCCTCGCGGACGATGCCTATGGCCCGGGCGACGCCCTCCGGCCCGGCCAGGGCCAGCTCCCCCGGGGCGCTCCCCACCCCGCGCAGTTCGTCGCGGATGGCGGTCCGGGACACGCTCCCCGCCGCCTCGGCAGCCAGCATGACCGCGATGGCGGCGTCGTACGTCTCCTTTGCGTAGGTGGCCTCGGTGTCCCGGCCGTATGCTGCCCGGAACTCGCGTCCCAGGCGACGGCCGAGGCGTTCCCCATGGAACGGCCCGCTGGCAGTCCCGTACACGTTCGCCAGCTCGCCGCCGCCGACTGCTGCGGCGAGACCTCCTCGCCGGAGGGCGTCGCCAAGCAGGAACTGGTCGTAGCGGCCGCTCTCCAGCGACTCCCGCAGGATGACCACCGCCTCCGTCCAGAACGTCAGCAGCACGAGCGCCTGCGCTCCGCCCGCGGCGCTCTCCTCGATCAGATACAGGTAGCTGTCCCGCACGTCGCCAGCTGGAGAGGCGACGACCGCCAGGCCGCCCCCCACGCCTCCCGGAAGGCTTCCGTCAGGCCCCGGCCCCAGGAGACCTTGATTGAGGTGGGATGTGCGGGCTCGGCCCGGACCCCAAGGAGCCGGGGCCGGCAATAGCCCTCCGGCTCGCGGGGCCGGAGCCATGCCCCGGATTGCCCTGATCCTCAGGCTCGACTCCCGTTAGCGGCGGACGGCGACGGCGTGGCCGAAGGCGACCCCAGCCACGGCCGAGGGTTCCTGCCGCCATGCCTCCAGATCGCGCTCGATCATGGACTTGAGATCCGAAGACAGGGCGCCATAGTCCATCGCGGCCGTCGCGGGCCCGCCGTCCAGAAACCATTTCCTGATCATCTGGTAGAAGAACTCCACCTCCTCAGGGGCCTGGTGGGTCTCCATGCCGAAGGACACATTGATGTCCGCAAAGCCGGCCTGCTGCAGGTGCGCCTTCAGCTCCCGGGCGATGAGCGGGTGGCCGCCGTCCGCAGCGATCAGGTCAGCGAAGACCTCCCACGAGCGTCTCATCACCCCCAGCTCGGGGTAGGCGAAGGACGATTCGGCCAGGAGGTCGCGGCACGCCACCATGCCTCCCGGCTTCAGCACCCGCTTCGCCTCCGCCAGCGCCTGGGCCGTATCGGGGACGTGGAGCAGGAGGCCGCCCATGTGGACGACGTCGAAGGAGCCGTCCGCGAAGGGCAGGTCCAGCGCGTCCGCGACCTGGAAGGCGGCGTTGGAGCAGCCGCGATCGGCGGCCAGCGCCCGGGCGGCGTCGACCTGCGACGGCTCGATGTCGACACCGTGCAGCTCCCCCGGCGTCACGGCCCCGGCCAGCCTCAGCGAGAGGAACCCGGCCCCGCAACCGACGTCCAGCAGGTGCTGCCCGGGCTTCAGCCGGGGGATGAGGAAACTCGCGCTCGCCGACTGGGTGAGGCGCTCCTGGAACCCCACGAATTCCTCGTAGCCCATGGTGTACACCGCGTCGGAACTCGTCATTGTCGTCCTTGCCTCTCCCCGCACGGAACCCGGGCGCCTCGCATCGCGGCGACCGAGCCCGTCGCAGTCTGCATCTTATTCAAGGTTGGCGCGCAGCGCCGCCACGACCTGCCTGGTCTGGAGCAGTTCCCGCTCGGGGACGCCGCGGCACACCTCGTCCTCCACTTCCTGGAGCAGTTCGGCCAGCCGCCGCACCAGCTGCTCCCCGTCGGCCGTGGCGCGCAGCGTCACGCTTCTGCGGTCCGTCCGCGAGCGTCGCCGCGAGACCAGGCCCTTGTCGTAAAGGCGCTGCAGCGTCCGGCTGACGAGCGACTGTTCCAGCGTCACCAGCGGGATGATGTCCACCGCGGTCTGGGGGCCTCCCTCCACGAGGACGGCGATGACGCGGTGCTCCCCCACGGAGATGCCGTGCGAGGCCAGCGCCCGGCTCCAGCGTCGCTCGACCAAGGTGCCCAGGTCGATGATCTGAAGCAGGCTGCTCTGGCTGCGAGACGGTACCAAGGGAAAGCGTCCTCCACGCGATCGGACTCGTCAGGTTGGCAGGCCGACTATACACCGTGCCGCATCGCCTCGACGGCATTGGATGTTGAAACATAGAACAACATGCCATACAATCCGGTGCCGCGATAATCATACTCGTCTGCCCGACGGATGTGGAGGTGCCCCCCCCCCCGTGGCATACAACACCTCACCCTCGCCGCTCACTCCACGTTCTCCCGGACTGCGCCCTCCTGGCAGCGCCAGCCTACCCCGGCTCGCGGCGCTGGCCATCGCCGTCGCCGCCGTCTCGCTCATCGCCCTCGCCCCGCCGCCGATTGCCGCCCAGACCAACAACGAGCTTATCACCGTGGATCCGTCCCCCACTGCGACGGTGATGGAAGACGACGGCGCCGAGCTGACCCTGAACCTCTCCCATCAAGGCAGTGGGGCTTTCATAGCTGTAAGTACAATTGATGGCACTGCCGAGAACGGCTCCGATTACGAGAATGCCTCCCTCAGTCATACTAACCCTTATGGCTGGCTTGATATGACTTCCTCTGGGGCCTCTAAAACAACCATCAAGGTGCCTATCATTTGGGACTACGAAGTGGAGGGGGATGAGAACTTCCAGGTGCATCTGGAGGTCCAATACGCCGACTCAGGAGTTAATGCCCGATTTCCGGGTAACAAGTCAGAACTCACCATCGACGTCACCATCACCGAGCGTGAGAAGTACGAGGTATCCCTGG
>JAJDUR010000042.1 GCA_022826585.1 Dehalococcoidia bacterium | reverse complement strand
CTCGCCGACCCTGCCGTGGTCGAGGACATCGTGGCGGGGGCGAAGGTCTAGGGGGCGTCGGGGGAGAGCGGCAGGCGCAACTGGTCGCGCTCGGGGGCGGCGCCGGCGAGCAACAGCTCGACGGCGGCAATGGCCGCCTCGCGCTGGCCGCGGGCCTCGGCACGGTCGAGGAGCAGTGGCGCGAGCGCCTCGATGGCGCGAGCGAGCTCGGGGTCTTCGGCGCAGAGGCGCTCGTGCGCCTCCGCGGGGCTCAGGCCCTCGGCCCAGTAGCGCCGGACGGCCGCCGAGACAAACGCCCCACCCAGCACATCGACGCAGTCGCTCGCCTCGTACCCGGCCTCGACAAGCGCGCGCTGGACGATCTCGATCGCCTCGGCCCGGTCGCGGCCGCGCAGGTCGAGGGGCCCCTGTTCGGTCATGCGTCGACCCCGAGGAGCGCCGTCAGATCCTGCTTGGCGTCGAGGATGCCGGCCCAGAGATCGCCGGTGTCGGCGAAGCGCTCGAGGGCGGTGAGGACGGTGAAGTCGGTCGGGTAGACGTCGTCGAGCTCGTCCCAGCGGACGGGCACCGAGACAGGCGCGCCCGGCTTCGCACGGGGCGAGAAGACGGACGCGACGTTCTTGGCGCGGGCGTTCTGGTTGACGTCGAGGAAGACCTTGCCGGTGCGCTTCTCCGAGGCCCACTCGAGGGTGACATCGCGGGGCATGCGGGCGAGCAGCTCCCCACTGACCGTCTCGCAGAGCGAACGGATGACGGGGTAGGGGAACTGGCGAAGGACGGGCACATAGATGTGCAGACCGGTCGCGCCGGAGGTCTTGACGTAGGAGGGGAGGGCGGCGGCATCAAGGATCTCCTTGAAGGCGCGGGCTACCTCGACGGTCCTGGCGAAGGCCTTGCGGTTGAGCTGGGGCTCCTCGCCGGCGGCCTCGTCGCCCCGGTAGATGTAGGGGTCGAGGTCGAAGAGGAGGAAGTCGGGGTAGTTGAGGACGGAAGCTTCGACGTTGGCGCGGGAGGCGGTGAAGTCGGTGGGGAGGCCATGCGCGTCGGGGTCAGGGGAGACGCGGGCCATAGTCGCGTGGAACTCGAGGTTGGCAAGCTGGCCGAGCCAAAGGAGCGTCGCGAGGTTGTTGCAGAGGAGGAAGTCGCGGTCGCCGGCGGCCCCCTCGGAGTGGACGGGCACGGTCTCGACGAATACGGGCGGCGGGCCCTCGGCGTGCTTCTGGTAGAAGTGGAGGTCGCCGATGCCGTTAGGGTAGCGCGTGAGGGTGATGAGCCGGTCGCGGAGGTGGGGCAGCATCATCGGGGCGACGGTGGCGAGGTAGCGGAGCAGGTCGCGCTTGGTGACGGCGCGCTGGGCCTCGTGCTCGGGCCAGAGCGCCTTGCCGAGATTGGTGACCGGCAACTCGTGGCCGCCAACGTCCAACCGGAGCTCGTCGCGGGAGGATTCGAGCTGGCGCCGCACGGACGCGGCCAGGGACGCAACCGAGGCGGGGGCGGGTGGCGTGGGGGCGGACGGGGGCTCCGTCACGAGGAAGCGCGTGTCCTCGGGCGCCTTGTCGGGGCGGAGGCGCTTGAACACGGGAGCGCGCAGGAGGCCTTGCGATGTCACCTCGGTGTACTCGACCTCGACGACAAGCTCGGGGCGGACGAAGGTCGCGCCCACTGCTTCGGGCGGGGTCACGGGGAAGGGGGAGGCATCCGTGGCGAGCGCATCGAGGCTGGCGCGCAGGTCCACGAGCATGGCGTCCGTGAAACCGCCGCCGGCGCGGCCACGGTAGGTCAGGGCGCCGTCTTCCTCGCGAGCGGCGAGGAGGAGGGCGCCGAAGGCGGGCTCCCGCAGCCCCTCGCCACGGGTGAAACCGGCAACGACGAAGTCGGCGGTCCGGCGCGCCTTGACCTTGGCCCAGGAGTCGGAGCGCTTGCCGGGGAGGTAGCGGCTCCCGCGACGCTTTGCCACGACCCCTTCCAGGCCCAGGGCGACGGCGCCGTCGTAGGCCTCCCGGCCCTCGGACGGGAGGTGCTCGACGAGGGCAACGGGCCCGACCGGCATAAGGGCACGGGCGAGCGCCTCCTTGCGCTCCTCGAGGATGACCCCCTTCAGATCGAAGCCGTCGAGGTGGAGCAGGTCGAAGGCCATGTAGGTCACGGGGACGCGCGCCTCGGCGGCAGCCACATCGAGTTCACCGGCGAGGTTCATGCGCTGCTGGAGAAGCTCGAAGGAGGGGACGCCGCGCTCGTCGAAGGCGCAGATCTCGCCGTCGAAGACGGCTTCGGCGACGGGCTGGGCGGCGAGGGCGGCGATGAGGCCGGGGTAGGTGGCGGTGAGGTCGGTGCCGCGACGGGAGTAGAGGCGGGCCTCGCCGGCGGAGACGTGGGCGACGGCGCGGATGCCGTCGAGCTTCGGCTCGAAGAGCCAGTCGGGGTGGGAGAAGGGCTCGCGTACGGCGGCCATCATCGGGGTCAAGGAGTCGGGGAAGGGGGCGGGCTGCGAGCCGTGAAGGGCGTCGGGGGTGTAGTCGGAGGGGGCCTTGCGGTGGCGGGGGAGGCGACCGGCGCGGATGTCGTCGAGGGAGAGGCCGGAGACGACGGAGCGATCCCGTTCGGTCAGGTCGGCCTCGGCATCGGCGAGAGAGTCGTCGTGCTTGAGGAGGAGCCAGTCGGTGGAGGTCTTGACCAGCGACCAGGAGCCCTTGAGCTTGCGGCCGCGCATCTGGACGGAGATCTTTCCGGCCTCGATAGCGGCCTCCATGGCCGCTTCCGCTTCCTCGCGGGAGGAGAAGTCGAAGACGCGCTCATGCTCGGGGGCGTAGGTGCCGGCGTCCCAGACGATGACCTCGCCCGCACCGTACTGCCCCTTCGGGATAACCCCCTCGAAGGCGGAGTAGGCGATGGGGTGGTCCTCGGTCATGACGGCGTTGCGACGGACGGTGGGGTCGCTGGAGGGGCCGCGGGGCACGGCCCACGACTTCATCACGCCACCGACCTCGAGGCGCAGATCGTAGTGGAGGCGGGTCGCGTCGTGCTTCTGGACGACGAAGGTGAGGGGTCCAGCGCGCCCCTCAGGGACGGCGTCGGGGGGTTCGGGGGTGGCCGCGAAGTCGCGCTTCTCGCGATAGGTGTCGAGCTGTTCGGTCACGGCGCGACCAAGTGCTAGTCGGCGGCGACGGCGGCCTTCTCGGCCGCAGTGGCGCCGTTGTCGCCGGCGACGCCTTCGGCCTCCTTCCGCGCCTTCGCGGCCTCGACGCTGGCACGGAGGGCGGCCATCAGGTCGACGGCGGGCTGCGGAGCGGCGGCCTCGGGGGTCGCGACCTCCTGGCCCTCGAGCTTGGCCTCGATGATGGTCATCAGCGCTTCGCGATACTGGTCCTTGTACTGCTCCGGATCGAAGGGCTCCTCAAGCATCTCGATGAGGGCGCGGGCCATCTCCATCTCCTGCTCCGAGACGTCCTCGACGGCGGGGGACTCGCCGGGGTCGCGGATCTCATCGGGGTAGTAGAGGGTCTCGAGGATGAGCTGGTCGCCACGGGCGCGGAGAGCGCAGAGCCGCTCCTTCGTGCGGATGGCGACCTTGGCGATGGCGATCAACCCCTTGGCCTGCATCGCGCGGATGAGGAGGGAGTAGGGCTTGATGCCCGCGTCCTCGGGCGCGAGGTAGTACGACTTTTCGTAGTGCACCGGATCGATCTCGGCCTCCTCGACGAAGGCGGTCAGCTCGATGGTGTGCTTGGTGGGGAGGGGCAGCTTCTCCAGGTCCTCGTCGTCCAGGACGACGTAGCGGTCCTTGGCGTATTCGTAGCCCTTGACGATCTCGTCGTAGGGCACTTCCTGCTCCTCGACCGGGTCCCAGCGGAGCATGCGGACGCGGGTGTTCGTGTCGCGCCGGAGCTGGCGGAAGCCGATGTCCTTGCTCTCGGTGGCGGGGAAGAGGCGGATGGGGATGCTCACCATGCCGAAGCTGATGACACCCTTCCAGATCGCTCGGGGCATGGCGCGCCTCCGGATAGGCCAACGTATGTTGGCAGCACTCAAGAGTGTACGACCGCATACACGGTTGCGTCAGCATGGGCCGGAGGGCCGGGCGAGGGTGGTAAACTGTAAAGGCCAAGTCTTCGTGCGAATCTCCGGATTCGCCGGGGAGCGGGGGAACCGTTTGTTGGGGTGTATTGCGCGCGAGCGCATAGGCGATCTCCGACGCCGAACCCGTCAGCTAACCCCGCAGGCGTTCGGAGGCTCGCGACTGCGCGATCAGCCTCCCAGCCGGCGGTCTCGAGCCGGGACCGCCCGTCCGGCCCCAGGGCGCGGACCTATACAGAGCCAGAGGAGGCACCTCATATGACCAGCAACGTCGTAGACCTCGCCGACGAAGCCCCGGAGCGCGCGAAGTACCGCGCCATCACGCTCCACAACATCGAGGGACTGCCGCAGACGGAGCGGCTGAGCAAGGACCAGCGCTTCGCCATCGACGTGGTGTCGCGCGTGCTGCCGTTCAAGACGAACAATTATGTCGTGGACGAGCTGATCAACTGGGACGACGTGCCCAACGACCCGATCTTCACGCTCACGTTCCCGCAGCAGCACATGCTGCGCGACGAGCACTTCGACGAAGTGGCGACGCTGGTCTCGCGGGAAGCCTCACGGGCCGAGATCGACGAGGCCGCGAACCGCATCCGCATGACCCTCAACCCGCACCCGGCGGGGCAGCTCGAGCACAACGTGCCCGTCCTCTACGAGGAGACGGTCGAGGGCTTGCAGCACAAGTACGAGGAGACGGTGCTGCTCTTCCCCAGCAACGGCCAGACCTGCCACGCGTACTGCACGTTCTGCTTCCGCTGGCCGCAGTTCGTCGGGCTCGACGACCTGAAGTTCGCAACGAAGCAGGCCAACGGGCTGGTTGCCTACCTGCGCGAGCGGCCGCGCGTAAGCGACGTGCTCATCACCGGGGGCGACCCGATGGTGATGAAGACGCGGCGCTTCAAGCAGTACATCGACCCGATCCTGGAGGATGATCCGCCCAACCTGCGGACGATCCGCATCGGGACGAAGGCGCTGGGCTACTGGCCGTACCGGTTCACGACCGACGACGACGCCGAAGAGATGCTGGACATCTTCCGGCGCATCACGGCGACGGGGCGGCACCTCTCGATCATGGCGCACTTCAACCACCCGCGAGAGCTGAGCACGCCCGCCGTGCGCGAGGCGACGGAGCGCATCCGGGAGACGGGCGCCCAGATCCGGACGCAGTCGCCGATCATGCGGAACATCAACGACACCTCGGATGCTTGGGCGGAGATGTGGCGCGAGCAGGTACGACTCGGGATGATCCCGTACTACATGTTCGTGGCGCGCGACACGGGCGCGAAGCACTTCTTCGAGATCCCGCTGGTACGGGCGTGGGAGATCTTCCGCGGGGCGTACAACCAGGTCAGCGGCCTGGCGCGCACGGTTCGCGGTCCGAGCATGTCGGCGGAGCCTGGCAAGGTGGCCGTCTCGGGACCGGCGGAGGTGGCCGGCCAGAAGGTGCTCACGCTCAACTTCCTGCAGGGGCGCGACCCGGACTGGGTGGGACGACCGTTCTTCGCGCAGTACGACGAGTCGGCCACCTGGCTGAACGAGCTGCGCCCGGCCTTCGGCGAGGAGAAGTTCTTCTTCGAGGACGAGCTGGCGCACCGCTACGAGGCGGGCATCGCCGCCGGTACGGAAGGCTAGCCGGCCGGCGATCCCGGCACGACGCAAGACGGGGCCCGTTCCACGGGCCCCGTTTCACGTCCCGGACCGTGAGCGGGGCAGCGGGCCGGCGGGGCGGCTATCCTTGGCGCGTGCCCGAGCAGGAAACCAGGACCGAAGCCGAACAGGAAGCGCTCCTCGCAAACGAGGGGTTCTACCGCGCGCTCGGGAACTCGGACATGGGCGCGATGGAGAACGTCTGGGCGCGCCTCGCGCCGGTGACCTGCCTGCACCCCGGCTGGACGCTCCTGACCGGCCGGGAGGAGGTGCTCGAGAGCTGGCGCACCATCCTCTCGAACCCGAACCAGCCCCGCATCGTCGGAGGCGGCGCGAGCGTCACCGTCACCGGCAACGCCGCGGTCGTGCTCTGCCGCGAGGTGGTCTCGGGTAGCCCGCTCTACGCGACGAACGTGTTCGTGCGCGAGGAGGGGTCGTGGCGGATGACGCACCATCACTCGGGTCCCGTGATGGTGCACCGCCCGGATTAGTGCATAGTGAGTAGTGGTTGGTGAATGGTGTTCCTTGTGCCGCAATTGGCACAACATCCTCATCGGCCTCTTCATCGGGCGGGATGGCGAGCGTGAGGGATACCTTATTCTCACTGTCGATCGTCGCTTCTTCCAGTAACAGGTTGAGAAGTTCGCGACGCTCCTCGTCGGGCAGGTCGTCGAGACTGCGTCCAACGCGACCCGTCCACTCCACGACCCGCTCCCGCGCGAGGCGCTGGTCAGCGTGCGCCGACGCTCGCGCCTGGTACTCGTCCAGCCTCACCCGGAGGCGTTCTAGGCGCTGGCCGATGAAGCGGCGCTGGTGGTCGAGTTGCTCCTCGCTGATCTTGCCCATCACGTAGAGGCGGATGGCTCGGTCCTCCTCCCCCTGGACACCGGCCAGCTCCCGTTCCGTGCGCTCGACATCGCCGGCCACGTCGCCATCTGCGTCGTCCTTCAGCGCGGCGAGCCCCGCCACGATCAGGTTCGGATTCTCCAGCACGTGCCTGACCTCGTCCCAGACCAGGTGCTCGAGTCGCTCCGCACGGATCATCGGACGCTCGCGACAGCGCAGCGAGTGAGGCGCCTTCATCCCGTAGCACTGGTAGTAGCGCCTGGGCGGATCGAAGTCGTAGCGGTACGTTTTCCCGCCGCGCCTGGCTGTCTGGCTCCGCTTCGCGAGGGGTCCCATGAGCATCCCGCACTCGCTGCAGCGGACGAGGTGCTGAAGCAGGTGGAACACCTTCGTGTTGCGAGGGGAGTGGGTCCGCCGCCGTGCCCGGACGGCCTGCGCCTGCTCCCAGGTCTCGTCGTCCACCAGCGGCGGGAAGGGCACGTCGATCCAGGTCTCGCGGGGCTGCTCGTGGATGCGCGTGCCGTCGTCGGTGGCGATGTGGCGTGCCTTGCCGTACCACCAGGTACCCTTGTAGGTCTCGCTGCGAAGCATGCGGTTGACCCCCGGCGCGTGCCAACGTGAGGCGCGCCTTCCCGTGGGGACGCCCTCGCTGTTGAGTTGCTCGGCGATCGCGAGGCCGCCCATCCCCTCCTGGACGTACTGCCTGAAGATGCGGCGCACCACCTCGGCCTCGTGCTCGACGATCTCGGGCCTGCCGTCCCCGGCGATGCGGTAGCCGTAGGGCACCGTGCTGACGGGGATGCGCCCCTGCCTGGCCGCGCCGCGCTTCCCCATCGAGGCGCGCTCGCGGAAGTTGTCGAGCTCGATCTTGCCGATGGCGGCCATCAGCCCGAACGTCTTCATGTCGATCGCGTCCATCACCGCCTCGATCTCGATGCGCTGCGCCTCGACGACCTCCATCAGGGCGGCGGCGGGGTACATGCCCCGGCTGAGGCGGTCGGACTTCCAGCAGACGATCGTGTCGAAGCGCCCGGCCTTCGCGTCAGCGAGCATGCGCTGGAACTCGGGACGCTTCTTGGACCAGCCGCGCCCGACCTCCTGGTAGCGGGCGCTGACGGTGTAGCCACGCTCCTCGCAGTAGGCCTCCATGTCGCCGACCTGCTCGGCGAGGGAGGTCTTGTCGTCCTCGGCCTGGCTCTTGTCGGAGACGCGCGCGTAGATGGCGGCGCGGTGAGTCCCGGCCTGCTGGCGTGGTGGTCTGGTTCCCGGCATGGCTGCCTCCTCGAAATACAAACGACCCGCCTCCTGCGGGGGCGGGTCTGCGAGCGGTAGCATGCGGCTCGCGTCACCTGCTCCTACAGGGGGCGCCACGGCCCGGGGTGTTGACGCACCGCCGGGCCACGTTGTCCCCGTCAGCGTAGCGGGGCCGGAGCGAGGGGGTCAACGCAGCGGCCGCGCTAGCGATGCCGTTTACGTCCTACCGGCCCTCGCATTCCTCGCCGTCGCCATCCACCGGCGCGGCGCGGGTCGCGTGGTCGAGCAGGATCGCGGCAATGCGCCGCAGGCGCGCCTCGGCGTCGGGGGCGGGGCGGTACTTGATGGCGACCACGCGCGGCTCCGGCGCGCCCCGGCGGTCGCGTCCGCTGCGCTTCGACTGCCCGCCGGTCTCCATCTCGTCCATCCCGTCCGCTCCGCGCAGAACGCGCGTCTGACGGTCAGCGTGGTGGACGACTGGGAGCGAGGTAATCCCGCGCGCGCGACTACATCGGTGTAGTCCCGTGCGCGGACCTAGCGCCCGGGGCCGAGGCTCGCCACGGGGGAGGACGTGCTCGAAGGCCGAGGCTGGGCACGAAGGCCTGAAGCGCGAGACATAGCAGAGCGCGAGCAGGTGGTCGGCGCCGGGGCACACGCCGTTGCGCCAGCGCCAGAGGCTGACGGTGTTCATGCCGAGGATGCGGGCCAGTTCCTCCCGGGTCAGCCCGGAGGCATCCTTGCCAACAAGACTGTTGCCAACAGGGTCGTTGGTGTCTATGATCCTGGTGCGATGACTCAACTTGTGAAAGCCGGCGCCAACTGGGTCGATGGGGAGCGCTTTTTCGACCGCGAACCTGAGGTCGAGGCATTGAGGGAGCTGGTCCTCAACGGCACCCATACTCTCTTGACCGCCCAGCGGCGCATGGGCAAGACAAGCCTCGTACGCGAACTACTCCGCCGCTTGGAAGACGAAGGAACTCTCACCACCGTCTTCGTTGACCTCGAAGATGCGAGTGACGCGGCCGACGCCGTCTCGGAGATCGCCATTCGAGCCAGACCGGTTCAGCGCGCGTGGGAGCGAATCAAGGACAGCTTCTCCAACCACCTGGGGGCAGTGCGGGATCAGATAGATGAAGTGGGATTCGCCGACCTGCGCATCAAGCTACGTGCCGGGATAGACGCGGGAAGCTGGCAGCGGAGCGGTGACCAGGTCTTCGAGGCCTTGGCCGCCACGGATCGACCAGTGGTTCTTGCCATCGATGAACTCCCGATCCTCGTCAACCGGATGCTCAAAGGGCCCGACTACCAGATCGCCCCAGAGCGCCTAGCCGCGACTGACCAGTTCCTCAGTTGGCTGCGGCGCAACGGCCAGGAACACCGGGGAAGGGTGTGCATGATCGTGTCGGGTAGTGTCGGCCTGGAACCGATTCTCAGACAGGCCGGGCTCAGCGCCCAGGTCAACACCTTTTCTCCCCTTGAGTTGCGGCCCTGGACCGAGGACATCGCCTCCGACTGTCTGGCAGCGTTGGCAAGGAACTATGGGCTGGAAGTGCCCGAGCACGTGCGTTCCGAGATGTGCCGCCTTCTGGGCTGCTGCATTCCCCATCACGTGCAGCAGTTCTTCGACCACCTGCACGAGTATCTGCGCAGGGCTCAACGCAGTGTGGCGACACTGGAAGACGTCGACGAAGTGTACAGGCGAGACCTTCTTGGCGTTCATGGACAAATTGACCTGGAACACTACGAGGGCCGTCTGCGGATGGTGCTTGGAACGGAGGCCTACACGACGGCCCTGGAGTTACTCACCGAGGCGGCGGTCAACAAGGGTGTTCTGGCACCAGCGTCGTTGGGGAAGTACATCGACTTGCTGAAGTCGCAGGACTCTACCAGCCAGATTCCTATCGAAGCAGTCCTGGATGTGCTCGAACACGACGGGTATCTGGAACGTGACGCAGGTGGTTACCGCTTCGTTTCCCACCTGCTCAGAGACTGGTGGCAAGCCCGCCATGGGCAGTTCTTCATCCCCTTCGGTGAGCGATAAGCGGGAGACGCGAGGAGATCAGGGAGTGGCGGTCAAGAAGTACAACCCCGGCTTTCTGTCAGACGACGAGATCGTCGAGTCGTTCTGTGTACGGACAGGTGAGTTCGCCTCGATAGTCGAGTCGTTGAGTGAGCTGGGTGACCGGTCAAGTTCCCACACCCTCGTCATTGGACCCCGTGGCAGTGGGAAGACTCACCTTCTGCTGCGCGTCGCTGTCGAAGTGCGCAGGAACACAGGGCTATCCGAACTCTTCCCTGTCGTCTTCGCGGAGGAGAGCTACGAGGTCACTACCTGCGGCGAGTTCTGGTTGGCGTGCCTGGGCCATCTGGCAGAACAGGCTCCTACGGACATGCGCGATGGCCTACGGCTGACTTATGAGGAGCTCAGAGCCACACCCGACGACCAAGTCCTTGCGGAGCGGTGCCTCGGCGCGCTCCTTGACTTCGCCGACCACTTCGAGAAGCGACTGCTGCTCGTCGTCGAGAACCTCAACATGCTTTTCTCGGACATGTTCGATGATGATGCTGGATGGCGGCTCCGCAAGACGCTGCAAACGGAGCCACGAATCACGCTACTTGCAAGCGCCACTAGCCGGTTCGATGAAATCGCCAAGCCCGATCGCGCCCTCTTCGAACTCTTCCGTTTGGTGACTCTCCACCCTCTCACGACAGAGGAGTGTGAGACCCTGTGGGAGGTCGTCGCGGGCGCCCCTTCCTCACACCGGGCGGTGCGGCCACTGGAGATTCTCACGGGAGGAAACGCTCGTCTCGTGGCGATCATCGCGCGTTTCGGCGACGGGCAGTCATTCCGCGCTCTCATGGGTAACCTGCTCGACCTCGTCGACGACCACACCGAGTACTTCAAGAGTCACCTTGAGATGCTCCCCACCCAGGAGCGCAAGGTGTACCTCGCCCTGGCGCGGTTGTGGAAGCCAGCCACGGCGCGGGAGGTGGCGACTGTGGCCCGGCTCGACGCCAGTCGCTGTAGCGCCCTCCTTTCCAGGCTGGTCGACCGCGGCAATGTCATCGCCGAGTCGGTAACGCCCCGGCGCAAGCAGTACCACCTTGCTGAACGCCTCTACAACATCTACTACCTTCTCCGCCTTGGTGGCGGAACAGATCGGCTGGTAAGAGCCCTCATCGACTTCATGGTTTGTCTGTACACACCCACGGATCTCAAGAGCCTACTAGGGAATATGCTTGACGAAGGCAGCGCTCCTGACCTCCTTGAATACCACGTCGTGGAACACATGACCGACGCCTTGCTACAGGAAGCCAATACCCTCCACAAAGCCGAGAGGTACGACGAATGCCTGAGGGCGTACGATAATGCTATCCTGGTCCTAGAACGCATCGGGGCATCCGATGCAAGAATAGCCGCTGCGCTCACTGCAAAGTGCATGGTCTTCGCCAAGACTGATCAGGAGAGAGAAGTCATCGAGCTTTGCGACGATATTGTAGAGCGATTCGATGACCTCACGGATCCAGAAGTTTCCGATCAAGTCTCACTGGCGCTGCTGGGAAAGATCGTTGCTCTTCTCCATATTCGCGAACCACTATCTGCGGACGAAACTTGCGATCAAGTTCTCGAGAGATCTGCCCTTAGCGTTGGCGGTGTTTCCAATTCAATAGTTCCTGTAACACTACAGTGCAAGGGTACTGCACTAATGTTCTTAGAGCGTATCGACGAGGCAGTAGCGGTATTCGATGGCATCATGCAAGTCTACGGCAAGGAGTCTGCAGCGGACCTCCCTCCGGGTTTTTTGGTACAAACTATTTCGATAAAATCCTTCGCACTAAGACGAATGGGAGCGACCCTGGAACCGGAGGATTTGCGCGCTTTGCTGGGACTCATGGTTGCAGAAGCAAAGCTGGCTCCAGGCGGCGTACAAGCTGTGACCTACTTCGCGGCACTGCGTCCAGCAGGCGTTACTCTCGATGTGATTAGGGGTGCTGGCGCAGATGAGATGCTGGCGCCGCTCGTCGTTGCATTGCAACGGGAACTGGGTGAGAACCCCGACGTAGGGAAGGAAGTCGAAGAAGTGGCCAAGGATGTCCGGCGTGTGCTGACCAACATCAGGGACAGGGCCTCAAATTCCTCAGGCACTGAAGGAAACGAACAATAGCGGATGGCGGATATCGAGCTGGCGGCTGTAGTCCTGGATGCTATCGCGGGCGACCGGTGCGACCTTCTGCAGATTGGCAGTGAGTTCGAGGGGCACGACAGCAACCCAGGAGGCGAGATTGCGAGGGCGGTAGCCGCGGCGTTGCTGCTCCGCTTCATTGAGGGCGACGCCGAAAGCCGCAGTGCCTACGGCCCGTATGCTGGCCCACTCGGCCAAAGGGAGGCGCCCAACCTGACCACCGTCGCCACCTGGGAAGCGCTGGTGGCCTCGGTTGACTCACCTGCAGTCAGAGGTCGTTTGCACGACCTGCTCTGGATCGCGAAGTCCGGGGAGAGTCCTTGGCAGCATGCCCGGGAAGCCGTCCACTCCTACGTTACGGCGGCCAAGGTGGCCTCATCGGATGGATTCGACCAGGCAATTCTCCTGGAACGCGCGCTTGAGCTGGCCCGTCAGATCAGTGCCAATGGCCTGCTAGGTGGGATCGGGCAGGGGGCCAGCGTCGCTCTGGCGCAAGAACTAGAGCGCAGCGACGCTGCCGAGCGGCCGGGAGTGAGCCTGCGCCTATTCCACCTCATCACGTCCTTACCCGATGAGCACCGCCCCACCGACCTGCACGCACGGCTGGACGATCTCGCCACGATTCTTGACGGAAGCCACCCCTCCATCCGTGAAATGGTGGTGGAGTTGAGACAAGTCCTCGCACGTGGCGACAAGGACGAGGTTGCCCGCCTGCAGCGAGCCCGGGCCCAACTGTGGATCGACTGGGCGTTGCAGCACGAGAGCGGTCTGGCGCGGCGAGGGATGCTGAGCACGGCCCTCGAGCGGGCGGGTAGCGCACCCGACTCCGGAGAGCTACGACGGGACATCCGTCGCCACATGCAGGCGATTGGACCGGACGAGGTCGACTTGCAGACGATCAGCGTCGCCACAGAGATTCCAGCTCCGCAAATCGAGTCGTTCATCGGAAGCATCGTTGGTGACAACGGCATCGAGTCGGCGCTGATGCGCTTCGGCTTCTGGGGCCCGCCCACGGGAGATCCGGCTGCCAACGCCAAGGCGGTGAACGAGACCATGAGTAGATCTCTCGTTTGGCAGTTGTTGTCCGTGTCCGCCATTGATGGTCAGGGGCGCCCCGTTCGGGACTTTGTGAGCGAGGAAGACAGGCGCGATGCCGCCATGATCGAACAGGAGACTTTCGGGGCGGGAATCCATGGTGCGCTGGCCACCTTGGTGCTCGACAGAATGGGGGAGCAGTTTGCGCCACCATCGGAACAGTTGACTGCGCTATTCGAGACCCGATTCATCACTTCAGAACAGGCTGATGCCTTTTCGCGCGCGTTCGCTCACTACTGGTCTGGCCGGCATGACGAATCTATCCACATCGCGCTACCGAGAGTCGAAGCCGTGCTCAGGAGAATGCTCGTGTCGGCAGGCGGGATCGCCTACACGGAGCCGCAGGGAGGCCGTCCTGGCCAGGAGAAGACACTAGGGACGGTCCTGAGTGAATTGAGGCCGGCGCTGCCGGATGAAGGCTGGCGCCGCTCAATGCTAGTGCTGCTGACCGAGCCGACCAGCTTCAATATTCGCAACAAGTACCTTCACGGGCTCGTTTCCCAGACCGAGAAGCTTGAGACGGCACTCACTCTCCAAATCGCAGCATACCTCCGCCTCCTTGGTCCTCGGGATTCAGCCGGGCGGACTTAAGCCTCCGCGAAGCCTTCTGACAACGCGGTGATGGTAGAGCCCCTACGGTGAGGGCCCCGCGCCCCGGCGGTCGCCCGTCCGATGGTCCAGCGTGGGGGACGACCGCGGGCGAGATAATCCCGCCCACAGGACTACATCGGTGTAGTCCCGTGCGCGGACCTAGTGGTCGCGGCCGAGGCTCGCCACGGGGAGGACGTGCTCGAGGCCGAGGCTGCGCGCGAGGGCCTGGAGGGCGAGCAGGTGGTCGGCGCCGGGGCGCACGCCGTTACGCCAGCGCCAGAGG
Organism: Dehalococcoidia bacterium; assembly: GCA_022826585.1. GTDB lineage: Bacteria > Chloroflexota > Dehalococcoidia > Tepidiformales > Tepidiformaceae > UBA2991. The sequence goes on along the minus strand of JAJDUR010000042.1, from coordinate 3,644 downwards.
TTGACGGCGTTCGTGCCGAGGAGGCGCGCCAGTTCCTCCCAGGTCAGCCCGGAGGATTCCTTGATCGCCTCAAGCGCCAGGGCGAACTCGTCGGGGAGTGGAGCACGTGGCCGTCGCCGCATCGGCTCAGTCCTGCCGCCTCTTGGCGAGGAGGTCCTCACCGAGGAGGATGCGCAGACCACCGAGGATGCCTGGGGTCGGCTGGTGGGGTCGGTCGGTCGTCATGCCAGCACCGTCAGGGCGCCGCGCGCAGCAGTCGGCCACGCAGGGTCGTGCCCGTGATCAACGTAGGCGACACCAGCCCTCCCTCTGCCCTCGGTATGCTACCGGCACGTGCATTACTGCTAGGTGACCACATGGAAAATGTTCGTAACTTACTGTTACTATCACCGCAATTGGGCATGATTGACCCCGCGAATGCCGATTTCCTCGATTCCTGGAAGCCTGGAGGTCGTCTTGCATTCGACGAACCTGTCGGGGCCGGACGAGCCCTGCAGAGGGCGCTATCCTCTACATGTGGAGTCAGAGCGAGAAGGGAACAGCGAGATGCCCGAACGCCGCCCCGCTGAAGAGACAGCCCGTCTCGGCGACGAGATCTATGAGCGAGACATCCGGCCCCAGGTCGAGCTGTCCCATCACGGAGAGATCGTGTCGATCGATGTCGACAGCGGAAACTGGGCCGTTGCCGAGAGCGTCCTTGGAGCAGCCGATCTCCTCCGAGCGCAGTGTCCAGGCGCCATCAACGTCTGGAGCGTGCGGGTCGGGCATCGTGCGGTCTACAGCTTCGGGGGCAACTCCGTGCGGAGCGCCGGTTGATCGAGGGCGTCGTCAACGCCGCCTACGAACCTGTCGTTCCCCTTGCCGTGAGCGGTCCGGCGGGCCGCGTTCGGGACATCGAAGCCGTGATCGACACCGGTTACAACGGTTTCCTGACCCTGCCTCGGGTGCTCATGAGCGAACTGGGATTGCCTTTCGTGACCACCAGCCAGGCGCTCCTGGCCGATGGTGGCGAGGCGACCTTCGACGTACACAGCGTCACGGTGCTCCTGGACGGTGAGTCCAAGACCGTCGATGTCTACGTGTCGGACGCTGCGCCGCTTGCGGGCATGCGGTTGCTCGACGGCCACAGGGTGTGCCTCGATGTCGAGCCCAGGGGACGCGTCGTCATCGAGCGCAAGATCACCGAGGAACCCTCTTCCTCCTGACCGCCAGCGGCGCCAGGCGTGCCCCCTTCCTGATCGCCACGACCGCCAGGGCGCAGTCGCCGCGAAGCGGAGCGTGGCCGTCGCCGCATCAGCTCACTCCTCCCGCACGGTGGCGACGAGGTCCTCGCCGAGGAGGATGCGCAGGCCCCCCGGAATGCGGCAGGCGACCGCGACCAGGTTGTGATAGGCGCCACCGTGAGGTTCGGTGCCGCGGAGCCAGCCGAGAACGCGCTTGCGCTCGACGCCGAGCGCCTCGGCGAAGTCATCCCAGGTGCAGCCGGCGAGATCCTTCAGCCGCCTGAGGCGCTGGGGGAAGTCGCACGGCAACCTCCCCGTGCCCGCGCGTACGGCGCGGCCGGCGATCACCGGGTCGCCGCGATGGCGCGGGAGGCGGGGCCTCGCCCTACGCACGGGTGCGCCCCTCGTGGCCGGGCGAGGGCAGGGCAGGGGATGTCTCTGCCGCGGGGGATGCGGGAGCGCCCGGCGTGCGCCAAGCCGCGCCCAGCGGCCCCGTGCGTTCCAGCAGCGCGCGATGCGAGACCCGGAGCGGGATCTCGACACGGGCGCGCGTCATCTCGGCGGCAGCCACGCGCAGGAAGTGGTGGGCGGCCAGTTCGGCGTCGAAGACGACGAGCACGTCGGGACGGAGCCCGTGGTCGTCGGTGGGGCGCTGGGAGGCGTAGTAGCGCAGGTAGGGCGCGAGGCGGGCAGCCATGGTGGAGGGCCTGACGGCGCGGCGCTCCCACTCGAGGAAGAAGAACCGGGGTTCGCCCTCCCGCTCCAGGACGCCGAAGGCATCGGGGTGGACCGAGTGCAGGACGCCGCCGTGGCGGAAGTAGCGCGAGGCGCGGTGCGGTGGGTCGAATTGCGCGAGCTCGCGGTCCCGTTCCCGCGCCTGCTCCGCGAGGGCCGCGAGAAACCAGTGCACGCCGGCGGTGTGCTCGATCGTGCGCAGGAGCTGGCGGCTGCGCCTGCCGGAGACGTTGCGCCAGGCGAGCGGCCCGTGCGGATCCAGCGACTCCGCGCTCCAGCGCCTGAGGGCGAGGTGGACGGCGGAGCGGTCGCGGCGCGCGAGCAGCGCCAGCCCGCGGTCGGAGAGCACGAGCCTTCCCGAAACGCGGGTCGCGAGCGCGGCCTCCTCGAGCGAACGCAGGATCTGCGCCACGCGCCGGCCGGAGACGCCCAGCAGCCCGCCCAGGTGGTCGGGCTCGATCCAGGGCCAGTCGGCGACGAGGCCGAGGACGCGCTTCTCCGCGGGCTTGAGAAGGGCGGGCAGAAGATAGCCGGGTGCCCGCTGCAACCCCGCCGGACGGAGATCGCGGGGCACGGTCGCGCGGGCGAGCGGCTCCTCCCGCGGCCAGGCGCGACGATCCCCGACATGCGCGATCACCTCGTCGAGCGAGAGCCAGGGCGAGCCCGCTGCGGAGCGCCAGACGCGTGCGCGCGACCCCGCAACGGCGTCGCGCTCCACCGCCAGGAAGGCGGGCGCGGACGCCTGCGCCATGAGCCGGGCCGTGTGGCGCAGGCGCACCGCGTCGGGGACGAGCACGAGGTACGCGCCCGGGCGCGGGCCCTCGCGCAGCCGCCAGAGGCGCTTGGCGAAGGAGGTGCGGTCGGCCGTGCCGCCCTGGCGCACGAGGAAGAGGCTGCGCCCGTCGGACAGCGCCACGGCTGCGTCCATCGGTTGCGCGCGGTACCACCGGAAACGCAGCGGCCAGGACTCCCCGGCGATCGCCGAAGCGAGCCGGTAGATGGCGGCGACGGCGTCGAGGCGCTTGAGCAGGAGCCGCCGCCAGTGGGCCGAGAGGGGCCCCGCCCGCAGCAGGTCGCGCAGGCTCCGGCCCTCCTCGTCCGCGAGGCGGCGCAAGCCGGCGGCGGTGAGCGAGTAGCGCTGCGTCGGGGCGATCAACTCGGAGGCGTGGGGAAGGGAGGCGACGAGCCCCGCATCCCGCAGGCTCTCCATGGCCCCGTATACCGCGCCCCTCGACCAGCCGGAGAGCGCGGCCGCCTCCAGCCGGTCGAGGAAGGGCGCTTCCCCGAGCAGCGCCAGCAGGTCGCGTTCGACCCTCACGCCGCGTCCTCCGGAGAGGCCCCGTCCCGCGCCTTGTTGCGCTTGCTGCGCGTGCGCTTCCCGCGCCGCTCCTCGCCGGAGGCATCGGCCTTCGGGGGAGAGGGATCAGCGTCCGCGCTCCCGTCGCTCGCATCGGCGGCCTTCTCGCGCTCGTCGATCCAGCGCTGGACGCGCCTGGCCCCCTCGGCCCGCTGGGCCGCGATCTCCTCCTCCGTGAGCAGGTAGGAGGACGCCTCCGAGCGGACGCGCGCGGCCGTGGCGGGACTCCCCTCCTCCGGCCTGCGGACCTCCATCGAGAAGGCGGGGGTGCGCTCCGCGCCGACCGTCGCCCGCACGTAGGCGTGGTGCGCGGGGAGGGAGACGATGTC
>JAJDUR010000032.1 GCA_022826585.1 Dehalococcoidia bacterium | reverse complement strand
GCAGTAGTGGATGCCCGCCCCGAACGTGAGGTGGGCCATCGGGTTCTTGCGCTCCAGGTCCACGTCCGCCGGACACTCGAAGCGGCGCTCGTCGCGGTTGGCGGCGGCGTAGCGCGTCCCGATCGACGCCCCCGCCGGGATCGTCACGCCGTGCATCTCGACGTCGTTCAGCGCTACGCGCCCCAGCATCTGCACCGGTGATTCCAGCCGCAGCACCTCCTCCACGAAGGTGCGCAGGTACGTGTCCGGGTCCGACTTGAGCTGCTCCCACACCTCTGGCCGCTCGATGAGGATCTTGACGCCCTCGCCGATCGCGTTCGTGCTCGTCTCGGAGCCGCCCACGAACGTGTCCGACATCATCTCCGACTGCAGCTCGCCATCCGTGAGCGTGCGGCCCCACTCCGGGATCTCCGTGTTCACGAGGTCCGAAAGGAGGGTGTCGTCGGGCTCCTCCCGCAGCCGATCGAACACCTTCTTGAAGTAGTGCTGGGCCTCGATCTCCAGCTCGAGCGCCTCCCGTTCCTCGTCTTCCGACACCATCTGGCCGAAGCGCCGCACCCACGCGTCGGTCGCGCGCTTGATCAGCCAGATGTCCTCCTCCTTCACCCCCATCTGGTGTCCGATCACGATGAGCGGCAGCGGCACCGAGAACTGCTCCACCCAGTCGCAGTGGCCGTCGTCCGCGAACACGTCGAAGAGCCGGTTGGCCACGCTCTCGACGAACGGGTCCAGCTGCTTGATCTTCCCCGGGCGGAACGCCTTGTCGAACATGTTCCGCATCTGGCGGTGGTTCGGGTCGTCCCGCGCCGCCAGCGTCGGCTCCGGGAGCCAGCCGTTGTTCTCCTCGTAGACCTTCAGCATGCGCATTTGCCGCTCGGTTAGCTGGGGACGCGCCTCCTCTTGCGCGGCGCGGTTGCCCCCGTTCCCGAAGTTCTCCGTATCGAGCAGCACCTCGCGCAGGTCCTCGAATCGGGTGACCACGTACTGGCCCGTGTGCGGGTCCTGGTAGACCGGCGCCTGATCGCGCAGCACCTGGTACGCCTCGTAGGGGCAGTCCTGCACCTCCGGGTCGAGGAAGTTGAAGTCGTTGGGCGTCTTCTGCGTGGTCTCGCTCATCTCGTGCCTCCGTGGTGGTCGGTGCTCAGTGATCAGTGGTCGGTGGGGGAGCGGTGGCGGGGTGGGGACCAGTCACCAGCCACCAACACCAGTCACTATCAGTGCGCCGCCGCGTAGTGCTCGGCCAGCAGGTCGCGCCCGAAGTCGCCCTCCGGGTCCCGCCAGACCGTGTGGCTGTGGTTGGCGTCGTTCTGGACGCAGTCGTATTCGATCAGCACGCGCGGGCCCTGCAGCCGGTAGTAGTGGGGCTGTTTCCGCTCGATGCCGCCCGCCCAGGCGAAGTGCAGCTCGGGCAGGATGCTCATCAGCCGCTCGTGCTCGGCGATCGCCAGGGGCTCCGGCAGCCGCTGCGTGTACTCCCGTAGCAGCGCCTCGAGGATGGCCAGCTGCGCCTGCGACATGCCTGCCGCGGCCAGCCCCTTCGGCTTCAGCGAGTACCGCGCCGCTTCGCGATCCGCGTCCGTCATCGCCTGCCGGCTGTCGAGGTCGTCCTGCATGATCGTCAGGCGATCGGCCGTGCCCTCGTCCGGCAGGCCGTTGAAGACCATCGAGATCCACTCCGGCTGCGCACCGTCCTCCACCCGCGAGCGGTTCGACTGCACGATGTCGAAGGGCGCCGCTTTCGAGATGATGGCCACCGCCCGCTGCGCGGTGTCGAGGCTGTGCACCAGCTCGCGCGCGATGTCCTCCTCGCCCGCGACCGGCCGCAGCGTCTGGTAGTCGCTCAGGTCGGCCTCGTGCGGATTGGCCCCGAAGAAGGTGGGCGTCACCGACACGATCTCGCCGTTCACGATAGTGTTGTGCACAGACACGTGGTGCCCGCCGAAGCGCCAGCCCCAGCCGTCGCTCCCCGGCTCGCCGAAGACCATCGCGAAGTACATCGCCGGGTCCTGGCCGTGCATGGTGCCGCGCATGGAGCCCCGCGGGATGCGGTACCCGCCGAGGGCGTCCTGCCAGGCCTCGAGGTTCATGATCACCGTCGCTCGCCGGTAGGCCGGCAGGCTCAGGCCCGAGGCCAGCATGCGGTGCGCCAGCTGGACCTGCCGCACCGTCAGGTCGGCCATGGGCACGCCTTCGTGGTTCGTCGGCGTGTAGTACCAGACTTCGCGGCGGGGATCGGCGAATGGCGGATTCGCCTGCTCCCGCAGGTCCTCCGGCAGGGAAGCGAGCCAGTCGCTGGCCGCTTCCGCCATCCGTGCGACCACATCCGTTGCGGCGACGCTCATGGTGTCCTCCAGTCGGCGCGCAGCCTACGTCCCTTGCCGTGCCACGTGAAGCGCCCGCAGCGTCGGGGCCGGCCCACGACTCACCCGCAACCTCTTGCCGGAACTCCTCGCGATTCCGTTCCGGGCGCTTTGTCGCTGTTCGTGCCCGTACTGGTGTCGTTTGATGTCGCGAGCGGTACTCCTGTTGAGTCTCAATAGCACGCTCTCGTTGCGGCTCTGGTGAATACTGCTACGCTGGACTTACCTACCTTGTGGAGATTGAAGCCATGGTGAAGTTCTCGACGATTAAGGCATCTGCTGCTCCCGGTCCCATGCGTCAGACTGGCCGATTAACGGCGCGCATGCGGCAGTACGAGGACTACGTCAATTCCGTAAAGGGTGACGAAGCCGGAAAGCTGACCCCAGAAGAAGGCGAGACAACTCGTGGCCTCGCGCTCCGTATCTCTCGCGCTGCCAAGCGTGTCGGAAAGACTGCCGACACCTGGGTGCGCGACGGGTCCGTGTATTTCGTCGTTTCGTAGCCGGCAGCGGCCACTGGCTCCCGGGAGCTAGCCTCCCGCCATCGCCGCTGCCGTGCCCGCCGGGTCGGGCGCCGAGCTCATCCGCCTCAGCGCCGGCTGCGTCGCGATGACGACGACGCCGAGCAGGAAGAGCAGCGCGCCGCCGATGGCGAACCAGTACCGTGCGCCCACGACGTCCGCCATCGGCCCCGCGATCAGGGCGCCGATCGGCATCGCTCCCGCCATGCACATCTGATAGATGCTCATCACCCGCCCCATGATCGAGTTGGGCGTGTGGGCCTGGACAAGCGCCATGTTCAGGTTGATGAAGATGCCGGCGTTGAAGCCGGTGATGAACATGATGAAAAGGGCCATGTAGTACCAGGGCGCGAGCCCCAGCGCGACGTTCAACACACCTCCGGCGACCAGCGTGCAGAGGAAGTAGAGCCCGGCTCGGTCGACCCGCCGGAACGAGGCCAGCACGACCGACGTGATCAGCGTGCCCCCCAGCATGATCGTGAACAGCATGGAGGCCTTGAGCGGCCCCGCGCCCAGCTCGTCGAGTGCGATCTTGGGAAGGAGCGCCTGAAACGTGCCCGCCATCGCGAGGGCGGTCGCTACCAGCACGATCATGAGCGTGCGGATGCCCGGGTGGTGGATCACGAAGGACAGGCCCTCGCGGAGGTCTTCCCGTATCCGGCGTGGAGTGCCGATCCGGACGTTGGGGACGCGGATCGGGATGAGGACAAGCAGCCCCACGGTCAGCAACGCCGCCTGCGCGGCGAAGGCTGATTCGATCCCGCCTAGGGCGATGACGGCGCCGCTGACCACCGCTCCCGCCTGCGCAACCTGCGCGCTGACGTTCATGAGGGTTACGGCGTTCAGCACGCGTTCGGGAGGCACGAGCGAGGGCACGATCGCCTGCCGCACCGGCATCCCGAAGGCCGTCGTGCAACCCAGCACGAACGCGAGGCCGAAGATCCCCCAGATGTTCAGGGATCCCAGGGCCAGGAGCACTGCCGCGCCTGCCGCAAGGGCGATTCCGCCGAACTGCGTGCCGAACAGGAGCAGGCGGCGGTCCATGCGGTCGGTGAGGATTCCCGCGTAGAGGCCGAAGAAGAGGACGGGCAGGCCCAGCGCGGCGATGACGAGGCCAACGACCGTCCCCGACCCTGCCGTGAATCCGGACCAGAGCTCCACGCCTTCGTCGCCCGCGATATCGAGCGCCAGCCACGCGAACGTGAACTGCTGGATCGCCTGCGAGAGCGCGAACGTGATCGTATTCGCCCACAGCAGGGCGAACGCCCTCTGCCGGAATACCGCGAAGGTCGACCGGGACAGGCCCCGTCCACCCTCGCTGGAAACCTCGACCGGTCCCGCCTTCGTCTCCGAAACAGATGCCACGTGGGGGCGATGCTACAGGGCGCGGGGCTTGGCTACCCCGAAACCGGCAGGCGCCGCCGACCCCACAGGAAGTACGGCGCGATCCGTTCGCCGTCGCCGAGCAGTTCCAGGTCGGGGCAGCGCTGCAGCAGCGTGCGCATCGCCACCCGCGCCTCCAGCCGCGCCAGCGGCGCCCCCAGGCAGAAGTGCACGCCAAGCCCGAAGGAGAGGTGCCGGTTCCGCTCGCGGTCCAGCGAGAACTCGTCCGGCGAGGGGAACGCCTCCGGGTCACGGTTCGCGGCCGCGTAGTGCATCATCACCTTCGCGTCCTTCGGGATGTTCCCGCCCTCGAGATCGACGTCCCGTGTCGTCGACCGGTAGAGCCCCAGCACGGGCGGGTCGAAACGCAGGCTCTCCTCGATGGCCGCGTCGATCAGGCTCGGGTCCGCCACCAGCCGCTCCCACAGCGGCCGGTCCTGCAGCAGCCGCCAGACCATGTTCGTGATGAGCGAGGTCGTCGTCTCGTTGCCCCCCACGAACAGCTGGTTGACGACTCCGAGCAGCTCCTCGTCCGTGAGCCCCTTCCCGTCCTGCTCGGCGGTCACGAGCTCGCTGATGAGGTCGTCCCGCGGGTCCGCCCGCCGCTGTTGGATGGCGTCCAGGAGGTAGGTCCCCAGCTCCACCATCTCGGCCGCCCACGGCGTGGGATCCTCCGCCCCCATCGCCTCCACCGTGATGTCGGACCAGTACTTGAACCGCTGCAGGTCGTCGCCCGGCACGCCCAGCATCTCCACGATGACCATCACCGGCAGGGGGAAGGCGTAGTCGTCGTGCATGTCCCAGTTGCCGGCGTCGACCCGCTCGTCGAGCAGCTCCTCCGAGATTTCCGTGATCCGGTCGGCCCACTCCGCGATTGCCCGCGGCGTGAACGCCTGCTGCACGAGGCTCCGGTAGAAGGTGTGCTGGGGCGGGTTCGAGAGCATGCCCGCCGGCGGGCTGAAGCGCGGCCCCTGCCCAAACTCGCTCGAATACGTCTCGATGTCGAGCAGCGCCGACTGCACGTCCGCGAAGCGCGAGAGCGTGTAGAACGGCGGCTCGAACGCCTCGAAGAAGTGCACCGGCGCCTCTTCGAGCAGGTGCCGGTAGGCCACGCTCGGCTCTGCCCGGACCTCCTCCGAGAGGGGGTTGTACCCGTCGACCATCCTCGCGCTACGCCGAGACCGCGGCCGAGCGCTTCGTGAACGCCAGGTCGAGGTGGTACAGCCCGAGCATGATCCCCGGCTGGTGCTGGAAGTCGTTCGTGTCCTTCAGCTCGATCGTCTCCAGGCGATCGAGGAGCGCGTTCACGGCCACGTTCTGCTCCATGCGCGAGAGCCCCGCCCCCGGGCACGAGCGCGGGCCCTGCGAGAACGTCAGGTGCCGCCCCGCGTGCGGCCGCGTCAGGTCCAGCGTGTCGGCGTTCGGGTAGTGCTCCGGGTCGCGGTTCCCCGCCCCGAAGCGCAGGTGCAGCGTCGACCCGGCCGGAATCTGCACCCCGCCCATCTCGAAGTCGATGCGTGCCGTCCGCGCCGTCAGACCCTGCGTCGGCGCATAGAGGCGCAGCGCCTCCTCCACGAAGAAGCGCACCTTCGTCCGGTCCGCCCGCAACTCCTCCACGATTTCCGGGTGCTGTGCGAGCAGCATCGCCTCGGCCGTGAGCGCGTACTGCGTCGTCTCGTTGCCGCCGATGTGCATCAGCAACGCCACGCTCGTGATGTCGCCGTCGCTCAGCTTCTGTCCGTCGAACTCCACCTGTGACAGGTAGGAGATCATGTCGTCCTTGGGGTTCCGCCGCTTCTCCTGGATCTGCTCCGCGAGGTACTCGTTGAACAGCACCAGCTCGCGCGCGTTCTCGACCTCGTCCTCGTCGCTCATGATGCTGTTGACGCCCCGCCCGTAGACGAAGCGACGCACCTGTGCCTCCTCCATCGTCCGGAGCATCTCCATGTCCTCGAGCGGCAGCCCGAGGATGGTCGTAATCACGACCTGGGGGAGCGGCGCCGCGAAGCCCTTCACGAACTCCACCTCGCCGTCCTCGATCCAGTTGTCGATCAGCCGGTGCGCCGCCGCTTCCGCCATCTTCTGCTGGCGCTGCGCACCCTCCGGCCCCACCCAGGGGTCGGTCACGACGCGCCGGTAGCGCATCGCCTGCTCGTCGCTCGAGCGCAGGTCCTGCTGCGCGTTGAACGCCTCGCCGAAGCCCGCCTCCTCGAAGATCTCCTCCTGCAGGGCGCTGTTGCCGTTCCCCTGCTGCGCCTGGTCCTCGCGACCCAGCACCAGGTTCCGGTCGCGGGCGACCCGCTGGATGTCGTCATAGCGCGTCAGGATGAACGCGTCCGTTCCCGGTTCGCGTCCCTCGCCCGGTAGCCGGATGACCGGGCACTCCTCCTGGAGCTTCCGGTACGCCTCGAACCACCACTCCTGCGATCCCGCCGCGAAGAGGTCGATCTCCTCGTGGTTGACGGGGCACTGGGCCGGGGCCGTGGGGACCTCCGTGGTCCCGTGGTAGGTCATCGACATCACGCACTCCTCTCGGCACTGGCCGCGCCGGTCAGGCTGGCCGCATGATCGCACTCCACGCGGGGCTCCGCCACTGTGTTCGGCGTGGCGCGCTGCCCCGACGCCCCTACCCGCCCCACCGATCCCAGTGCGTGACCTCCTGCCATGGCTTGCGCCAGGGGCGGCCCCACGGATCCTCCGGGTAGCCCACCGGGATGAGCGCCGTAATCGTCACGTCCTCCGGCAGGCCCAGGACGTCGCGGACCTCCGCCGTGGCCTCGGGCCTGACCGGCGTGTAGTCCGTCGCCAGCGTCAGGAGCACCGTGCCCAGGCCCCGCGAGCGCGCCGCCAGCAGGATGTTCTGGACGGCCGGGTACGTCGAGCTGAAGAACCCCGAGGAGATGTCGGAGTTGTCGGGCGCGCGCCCGTGCAGGCAGGTCACGATGATCGCGGGCGACTCGTCCAGGTGCTCGACGTTGTGCATCGCCTTCGAGTACACCCGCTGCCGGTCCGCCGTGATGTCGGGGTCGGCCAGCACGCCGTCGCGGATGTAGCGATCGCCGACGTCCTTGTAGGCCGCCCCGATCTTCGCGATCTGCTCCGCGTCCGTCACCACCACGAAGGCCCACATCTGCGTGTTCCCCGCGCTCGGCGCCATCGTGGCCGCCTCGATGATGTACTCCAGGTCCTCCCTCGACACCGGATCCGGCTTCAGGCGCCGCATGCTCCGCGTCGTGAATATCGCTTCGTGGACCGAGACGTCGCCCATCGATTCACTCCTGTCCGCGCGCGTAGGCGCGGGGTCTGGTGTTGCCGCACGATAGCCACGCGGGAGTGCCCTCACAAGCACTTCCGGACGCCGCGAAAGGGGGCTGTTGGCTGGTATCGCGGCGGGTCGGGCGGTAGGATTCGGTTACGTCTATCTCCCCGGAGGGAAGCCATGCCCCAATTCGATACCGTCATCAAGAACGGGACGGTCTTTGACGGCCAGCGCACGCCGCGCTTCAACGGCGACATCGGCATCAAGGACGGCTACGTCGCCAGCATCGGCGGCAAGATCCATTCGTCCGATGCCGGCAAGGTCATCGACGCCACCGGGCTGAACGTCGCTCCGGGCTTCATCGACCTGCATACGCACTACGACTCCCAGGTGTTCTGGGATCCCTGGTGCTCGATCTCGAGCTGGCACGGCGTGACCTCCGTCGCCATCGGGAACTGCGGCTTCGGCTTCGCGCCCTGCAAGCCCGAGGACCAGGACCGCGCCATGCTGACGATGTCGCGCAACGAAGCGGTTCCCCTGGAGTCGATGCAGGAAGGCATGCCCTGGGACTGGGAGACCTACCCCGAGTTCCTCGACAGCCTCGATCGCACCCCCAAGGGCGTGAACATGCTCAGTTACATGCCCCTCAACCCCCTCATGGCCTATGTCATGGGTCTGGAGGCGGCGAAGAGCCGCCCCGCGAACGAGGCCGAGATGGCGGAGATGCACCGCCTGATGAAGGAAGGCCTCGAGGCAGGCGGTTGCGGCTGGTCGGCCCAGATCGGCGAGAACGACATCCAGCGCGACTACGACGGCACGCTCATGATCACGAACCTGATGACGCACGACGACCTGCTCTCCTTCGCGCGCGTGCTGCGCGAGGTGGGTCGCGGCTTCATCCAGTGCATCGGTGCGAGCCAGGACCTGACCGAGAAGCTGGCCGACGAGAGCGGCCGCCCGGTCATCTACAACGTCCTTGGCGTGGCCACCGACCAGCACGGCGCGGCCATGCCGCAGTACAAGGACACTATCAAGTGGCTGGACGACTGCAATGCACGCGGCACGCGTGTCTTCGCCCAGGCGCTGACGGCCGAGAACAACTTCCAGTTCACCTTCGAGGAGTGGAACCTCTTCGACTCCAGTCCCGTGTGGCGCGAAATGACCCTCGGCACCGTCGAGGAGCGCGCCGTGAAGATGGCCGACCCCGAGCGGCGCGCCGCCGCCAAGGCCGAGTTCGACGACTCCGAGTACGGTGGCGTGGGCATCGTCTTCTCCCTCGATCAGCTGATCGTGGGTGAACTGCACAAGCCCGAACTGGACCACTACACCGGCTGGACCGTCACCGAGATTGCCAAAGACCGCGACTGCCATCCCGTCGACGCGATGCTCGATATCGCGCTCGAGGACGACATGAAGGCCCTCTTCGTCACGGCCCCGAGGCCGACGGACATGGCCGCCATGAAGGAAGTCGCCAACTCCGCCTTCGCCCTCCCGGGCGTCTCCGACGGCGGCGCCCACACCAAGTTCATCACCCTCGGCCGCTACCCGACTGAGTTCCTCGCCCTCCTCGTTCGCGACAACGAGGTGATGGACCTGGAGCAGGCCCACTGGCGGCTGAGCGCCTATCCGGCGCTGGCGGCCGGCTTCCGCGATCGCGGCACCATCCGCGAGGGCGCTCCCGCCGACATCGTCATCTACGACCTCGAGGCGCTCGAGATGGGCGAGACGGAGAAGGCCTACGACTACCCGGCCGGCGCCTGGCGCCTCGTCCGGAAGCCGGAGGGCTACCGCCACATCATGGTCAACGGCGAGGAGACGTTCGTGGACGGCGAGTGCACGGGCGCGACGAGCGGCAAGCTCCTGCGCCACGGCTCCGCCTAGCGCGAACTTTCACCGGCAACGCACCATCGCGGGGCGCCCATCGGGCGCCCCGTTCCACGTCACGGGGCATTGCGCAATGCCATAGAATGCGGCCCAACTCACCCAGTCTTCGTGACCTTGAGGAGGGCACATGGCCGAGAACTACTGGACCAGGTACATGCGCAGGCGTCCCATCGCCAGGCGAACGTTTCTGAAGGGCGCCGCCCTCGCCGGCGGCGGCGCCGCCACGGCCGTGCTCATCGGTTGCGGCGACGACGACGATGACGAGCCGGCGCCGACCGCGGCGCCCTCCGAGCCCGATCAGCCCACGGCGACCGCCGCTCCGGACCAGCCCGATGCGACCGCCGCCCCGGACGAAGCCGAGGCGACCGCCGCCCCCGAGGCCACTCCCGTGCCTTCCAACATCAAGCGGGGCGGCACCCTGCGAATCGGTGGCTCCGTTGGTGGCGACTCGGTCTTCGACCCCGCCATCACCAACCACACCACCACGTATTCCCTCGGTATGGGGCTCGTCTACAACCGCCTGCTCAACTACGACGGTGACGTGAACGTGCACGCGGAGCTGGCGGAGTCCCTTCCCGAGCAGCCCGATGACCTGACATACGTGTTCAAGATTCGTCCCGACATCCACTGGCACGACTTGCCGCCCGCCAACGGACGGCAGTTCACCGCGGAGGATGCGGCGTTCGGCCTGAGCCGCTTCAACGAGGACAACCCGGAGTTCATCCAGGGCCAGCTCGACCGCATCTCGAACGTCGAGGTCATCGACGACCTCACCTTCCGGGTCAGCACGAGCGAGCCGTTCGCACCCATGCTCCGGTTCCTCGCCGACGACCCCATCCTCATGGTCAACCGCGAGCAGCGCGACGCTGTGGGCGACGCCGGGATGAAGCTCTACGAGAACCAGGTCGGAACCGGCCCGTTCGTTCGCGGCGAGCTCGATCCGGGTGTGCGGGGCATCCTCAACAAGAACCCCGACTACTTCGAGATCGGCGACGACGGTCAGGCCCTTCCGTACCTCGACCACGTCGAGCACCTGGCTTTCTCCCAGGAGGCGCAGGAGGGCGCCTTCATCGCCGGCGAGTTCGACCACTACGACAACATTGGGGCCGGCGGCCTGTTCATTCAGGTGCAGGCGCTGCAGGGCCAGCTCGGCGACGATGTCGGGTTCCGCAAGCGGCTGCACTCCGCCATCGAAGAGACCCACATGCACAACCAGAAGGAGCCGTTCAACGACGCCCGTGTGCGCCAGGCGGTTCACCTCGCCATCAACCGGCAGATTGCCGTCAACCCGTTCGGTCCGGAGAGTGGCATCTACATGGGACCGGTCCCGCAGATGTTCCACCCCTTCGCCTTCACGGAGCAGGAGCTCTTGGAGATGCCGGGCTGGCGCGAGGACAAGGACCAGGACATCGCCGATGCCATCGCTCTCATGAACGCGGCCGGCGTGGGCGTTGGCGCCGACGAGACCATCACCATCCCAACACCCATCCAGTGCCCCTGCCATGCGACAGGCATCAAGGAGGACGTCTCTGTCCTCGGACTCGACCTCGAACTCCAGCAGGCTACCGGCGCCGACTACTTCGCGGAGCGATCGCAGGGGAACTTCATCATGAACATCGGACTCGAGGTGGGCGGTACGGATGCGGATACCTATCTGTACCACCGCTTCCACACCGGGGCCCCGTTCAACCGGGTGGGCTTCTCCGACCCCGACGTCGATGCCTTGCTGCAGAAGCAGCGGTCAACGCTGGATGCCGAGGCTCGCGCCGAGGCGGTGCGAGAGGCGTCGCTCGCCCTTATCGAGCATTCGCCACAGGCCTTCACGGCCTCCCTCGTCTTCTATCCGATCTTCCGCAGTTACGTCATGGGTCATCCCGAGCGCATTCCGTTCGGACTGACTCACAACCTCGGGCGGCTCTGGCTCGACGCCTAGCCGGAACCCGTCGAAGCGACACCAAGAGGGGCAGGCCGCGAGGCCTGCCCCTTTCCTATGTTCCCCGCATGCGCGGATCCCAGAGGTCGCGCAGCGAGTCTCCGAGCAGGTTCACACCCAGTACTGCCAGGGCGAGCCCGATGGCCGGGTAGATGAACATGTGCGAGGCGAACGAAATGTAGGAGCGGCTGTCCGCAATCATGCGCCCCCACTCTGACTGTGGCGGTTGCACACCCAGGCCGAGGAAGCCGAGCGCCCCGGTCGCCAGCATCAGGTTCCCCACCCCCACGGCGAAGATCACGCCGATGGTGGGGGCGATGTTCGGCAAGACATGTCGCAGGAGGATGCGTCTCCAGGACGCTCCCATCACCTCTGCCGCCTCGACGTAGGGGTTCGTGAGCGTTGAAAGGGTTGACGCCCGTGCGATGCGGACGAGTGGAGGTGTCACCGAGAGCGCCAGGACAAGCACGAGCACCTGTGTGTCGCGGCCGAACACGATGAGGAAGAGGAGGATCAGGAACAACCCCGGCAGGGCCAGCATTGCATCGATGATCCGCTGGAAGATAATGTCGATCCCCCGGACATAGGCCGAGATCATCCCGAGCAGAGTTCCTGCCGCCGTCGCGATCGCCAATGACAGGGCCGCGACAATGACGGTGATCCGTCCGCCCGCCATCGTGCGGGAGAAGTAGTCGCGGCCTTTCTCGTCCGTCCCGAACCAGCTCTCACTGGAGGGACTGGCCAGGAGGTTGCCCGTCTGTTTGTCTGGATCGTGGGTCGCAATGGTCGGCCCAAAGATCACAATCACCAGCACGATCAGTGTCAGGAACAGCCCGAAGACCCCCACGGGCTGCGCCCGCGCGGTCCGTGCCATGCGCCACCAGATACTCGGTCGCGCCGGAAGAACGGGCTCCGCAACCATCGCCGCCCCCGTCGGTTCGGTGCTCATGCGTACTGAATCCTTGGATTGAGCCAGGCGTACACGATGTCCACCGCGAGGTTCACCATCACGAACATGAAGCCGGAGAACACAACGAACGTTTGCACGACGAGGTAGTCCTCCTGCCTGACGGCGTCCAGCGCGTAGAGCCCGAGCCCGGGCAGGCTGAAGATCGACTCGACAATGACAACGCCGCCGAGCGCGCCCCCGAACGACAGGCCCAGCACGGTAATCACTGGAATAAGCGCATTCTTCAGGGCGTGCCGCTGGATTACCGTCGGCTGGCGCAAGCCCTTGGCGAGCGCCGTGCGCACGTAGTCCTGGCGAAGTACCTCAAGCATCTCCGTGCGTGTCAGCCGGATCAGCGTGGCCATGAGCGCCAGGGCATTCACAACGACCGGAATGGAGTACACCTGCATGTTGCGCAAGGGGTCGTCCTGGAAGGCGACGTACCCGAGTGGGGGAAACCAGCCCCACCAGATCGCCGGAAACTTCAGCACGAACACCGCGATGACGAAGCTCGGCACAGCCAGCACGATCACACTGATGATGCGGACGGAGTGATCGCCCAAACCGTTCTGCCTCACCGCTGCAATCGCCCCCAGGGGGATGGCGATGACGGCCTGCACGAGGACCGTCAGGACAACCAACTGGATCGTCACCGGAAAGCGCCGTTCGATCTCCTCGGAGATCGGTGTGTAGCTCACGAATGACCTGCCAAAATTGCCCTGGAACGCGTTCGATATCCAGTCCCAGTAGGCCTCGAACGGCCCCTTGTTCAGCCCCAGGTGCTCCCGCAGCTCATCCGCGCGTTCGGGCGTGTAGCTGTTCTGAAGTTGGTAGTCGACGACGTCGCCGGGCGTAAGCCGCATGATCATGGCCGTGCCGAAGGAGAGGATGAGCAAGGTCACCGGCACGAGCAGCAGCCGCCGCATGATGTACGTCGTCATCTTCTACCCGCTCAGGAACCCCTTCACGGCGTTTGCCGTCTGTTCGAGCTGCTCCATCTGGGGTAGGTGCCCCGCGCCTGCGATCAGTTCCACCCGCGCGTCCGGAATGGCCCGCTCGAACTCGCTCGCGTAGACCGAAGGAACGAGCCCGTCCTGCTCGCCCCAGAGGATGAGCGTGGGCGCCGTGACGCGGTGCAACCGCTTCTTCAGTCCCTTGTCCGGAATGGGCCACACGAACTTCCCCGTGCAGGCCAGCGACCAGGTCGTGCGCAACGCCATCTGGATGCCCGTCTCCGGGTCCGGGGGCGGCGCGGCCATCATCTGCGCCGCCGAGCCCGTCGGGTCGGCGAAGAGCAGCGGGCCCAGGTCCTGCGGGGCGGTCGCCATCCAGTTCGCCACCGGCGCGTCGTCGCGCCACAGCCCGACCGGATCGATCAGCGCCAGCCGGCTCACCCGCGACGGGTTCGTCGCCGCCACCTCCGCCGCCACCATGCCTCCGAACGAGTGCCCCACGACGGCAGGGCTCTCAAGCCCCAGCTCGTCGAACACCTCGTAGTAGGAGAGGACGAGGTCCCAGAGGTTGTCGATCGGCTTGATCGCGTCGGGATTGCCGGGGGTCGTCCCCGGGTGCTCCGGCGCGTAGACCGTGAACGACTCGGCCAGCGCATCGAGGAAGGGGTCCCAGTTGAGCCCCATCGCCCCGTGGAAAAACACGAGCGGGGGACCGTCGCCGGCGACAAGCGCGCGCGATTGCACCTTGCCCTGCCAGACGCTGGTTTCCCGCTCGATCACAGCTGCCATCAGGAGCCGCCCGCCACGGTCGCGGCGCCGGCCTCGGCGTTCATTCGCCGGCCCGCACGCAGGCTCTCCGGCCACCAGTGGTTCTCCCACTCGTCGTCCCAGTGGTGGCGGATATGGGGGAGCACTTCCTTCGCCGTCAGCTCGATGTTCTTCATGGTGAGCTCGTGCGGCATCGAACCGATCTGGAGCAACAGCATCAGGTTGCCCACGCGCAGGCTCTTGATGAGGTTCTCGAGTTGGTCCCGGACCGAGGCGGGCCCACCCGAGATCACGAACTGATTGTCGACATAATCCTTGAAGGACCAGTCGCTCAACTGGTCCCGCACGGACATCTGCTCGGAGAGCATGCGGCGCATGGAGTTCTCCAGGCTGCGGTAGTCCTGGTGCCCCGGCGGTGTGAACTCCGGCGCGATGTGGAGGCACTTCTCGAAGAAGTACTTCACGTGCTTCTCGTAGTCCTTCTCCGCCTGCGCATCCGTCTCCGAGACGGCCACCAGCTGGAGGAAGCCCGCCCGGTACGGGTTCAGCTCCTTCTCCTTGCTGTCCATGAACTCCCAGAAGCCGTCCATCACGGCCTTGCCGCGGGCGTGCCCGAAGTAGCTCAGGAAGCAGTAGCAGTGCCCCTGGTTGGCCGCGAACTCCCAGGTGCTCAGGCTGCCCATGCCCGGTACCCACACGGGCGGGTGCGGCTGCTGCACGGGCCGCGGCCACAGGTTCACCATCGGTAGCTGCGTGTATTTCCCGTTGAAGGGGAAGGGTTGGCGCGATTGCCACGCCTTCAGGATGAGATCGTGCGCCTCGTAGTAGCGTTCGCGCTGCTCGATCGGCGTGATTCCGTAGCCCATGTTCGCGTCCATGGCCGTGCCCAGCGGCATCCCCGCCACCAGCCGCCCCCCGGAGATGCAATCCAGCATCGCGTACTCCTCCGCGATGCGGATCGGGGGGTTCGTCGTCGGCAGTGTCGCGCCCATCTGCACGAGCGCCACGTCCTGGCCCCGGGTCGCCCGCGCCAGCGCTCCGCCCATCACGTTCGGGCCGGGCATGAAGCCGTAGGCGTTCTGGTGGTGCTCGTTCACACAGATGCCGTCGAAGCCGAGGTCGGCCGCGTGCATCAGCTCATCGAGGGTCCAGTTGTAGTAGTCGCCCACGCGCTCGGGCGTCGCCAACTCGTGGAAGGGCGGGTCCACCCAGACCGAGTGATAGCGCTCCTCGAAGTCGTCCGGCAGCTCCCGGTGGGGCATCAGGTGGAACATCGAGATCTTCATCGGGTACCTCCCGGGCCGTCCGAAGCACTTGCCTCGCGCCCTGAGGCAGGGCGCTCCCGTGGCGCGTGGAGCTCGACGCCCACGCTAGCGACCGGCCACAGGCAGGTCAATACGCTCGCGCCGGTCCAGCCGTCCGCCCCGCGAGGCCCCTCCGCCCTCTACCCTAGAGGCATGGTCGGGTGGGTCTTCCGCAGGCTTGATCCCCGCGAAGGCCTCGCCCGGCGACGGCTCACCAGCTTCGTGCGCCCCGTCCAGGAGTTCGTCCAGACGGAGAGCGCCGGGGCCGTGCTCCTGATGGTCGCTGCGGTCGTGGCGTTGGTGTGGGCCAACTCGTCCTGGCACGACAGCTACGAGGAGCTGCTCGAGGTCCAACTGGGCATCGACCTCGCCTTCTGGGCGGTGCAGGGCTCCCTCCACTTCTGGGTGAACGAAGTGGGGATGGTCCTCTTCTTCTTTCTCATCGGACTCGAGGTCAAGCGAGAGATCACGATCGGCGAGCTCTCCGACCCGCGCGTCATGGCCGCGCCCATCGTCGGGGCTGTCGGGGGCATGCTTTTGCCCCTCGGCATCTTTCTGCTTTTCACCCAGGGATCGGGGGCCGAAGCTCGTGAGGGCTGGGCCATCCCCATGGCCACCGACGTCGCCTTCGCCCTCGGCATCGCCACCCTCTTCGCCACGCGCGTTCCCGTTGGCCTGAGGGCGATGCTGCTCACCTTCGTCATCGTCGACGACATCGGTACCGTCGTGGTTGTCGCCCTGTTCTACTCCGGCAACGTCCAGATCGATCAGCTCGTGCTCACCGCCTCGCTGATCATCCTCATGCTCGTCGTCTATCGCTTCGGCCTGCGCAGCATGTTCGTCTTCGCCGGCATTGGCATCGTCGCCTGGGCCGCCATCCACGACTCCGGCGTGCACCCCACGACCCTGGGCGCCGTGCTCGGGTTCCTCACCCCGTGGCGGCCGCCCGTTCCCCTCGACGGCTTCGTCAGGACCGCTCGCCAGCTGCTGGAGCGCTTCCGCGCCGGCGATGAGGAGCCCGAGACACCCCTCGGGCACGATCAGGTCGTCGACTCCCTCCTCAGCCTCAGCGACCTCAGCAGCAACGCCGTCCCCCACGTCGACCGGCTGGAGCACCACCTGCATCCATGGGTCGCCTACCTTGTTGTGCCCGCGTTTGCGCTCGCCAACGCGGGCGTCCGCCTCGACCCCAGCACGTTGACCGATGCCATCACCAGCACCGTCACCTGGGGCGTCATCGTCGGTCTCGTTGTTGGGAAGCCGGTGGGGCTGGTGGCAGCGACGTGGGTTGCGGTCATCCTCGGCGCCCAGCGCCCGGCGGGCGTGACGTGGAGGGGCGTGTGGGCCATCGGGCTGGTCGCCGGCATCGGATTCACGGTCGCCCTCTTCGTCGGTGACCTCGCCTACTCCGACCCCCACCTGCTGCGCGACAGCAAGATAGGCATCATCGCCGCGTTCGCCATCACCGGGCCCCTGGCATTTCTCGGCTTCCGTCTGCTGCCCAGGACCGGGCAGGATGACGCGCAGACCGTCGTTGTCGAACCAGAGGCTGCCTCGGCCCCCTGAGTGCAGGAGCGCCGCGCCGCTCCTCCTTGCCCCCGTAGAAAGGAGTAAGCTGAGCACGACTCGATAGCAGGGGGATAGCTCTATGCGGTTCTTGCGACGTGGGGAATCGGAATCGGCCAGCACGCAGGCTACGGAGGATCTTTCCGAAACCTGTGAGTGCGTCCTCCTCGTCCCTCACTGGGACTCACCCGAGAACATGGGCATCGAGGAGAAGGCGAGCAGTTACCGCTGCAACACCTGCGGTGAAACGTTCACCCGCGAGGAAGAGGAAATCCTGCGCGGCACCGAGGCCGACCGCATCCGTCGCGGCCTCCAGGAGCGCCCGAACCTCCACGCGCGCTACCCCGTCACCTGGAACCTTGCCGACGGGCGCGAGGTGGAGCTCCACCGGCTGTCCCCCTCGAACCGAGGCGCCTTCCTGCAGTTCGCCCGGGCGCTCCCCCACGACGACCTGCTGTTCCTCCGCGAGGATCTCTCCAGCAGCGCCGTCGTCGACGGGATGGTGCGGAATGTCGAGGACGGGGTCGACTTCGCGCTTGTCGCCAAGCCGCGCAACAGCAATGACATCGTCGGCTACGCGTCCCTGCACGGCGAGCCCATGCGCTGGACCCGCAACGTGGGCGAAGTCCGCGTGATCGTGGCCGGCGACTACCGCGGCAGCGGCCTCGGCGGTCGCATGGTGCGGGACGTCATCGACGCGGCCCCGAACTTCGGCTCCCGCAAGATCACCGCGCAGATGACCGTCGACCAGGGAGGCGCACGCGCCGCCTTCGAGCGACTCGGCTTCCAGGAGGAGGCCACGCTGCATGGCTGGGTCACGGACCGTCGTGGCCTCCCCCGCGACCTCCTCATCATGGCCCTCGACCTCTCGGGCTAGGGCCAGACCCGCGCCAGCGGAACTCCCACCGAACGCCACAGCGGCCCGCCGATCGGCGGGCCGCGTTCTCTGTCGGGATTAGCGGAGCGCCGGCATGACCTCCTGCTCGAAGAGCCGTTCCGCAGGCTCGGCTTGCTCCGGCGTGGCCGAGGCGGCAGGGCCCGAGGAAGGCCCCGAGACGATGAAGCGCTCGATGCCGAGGTCGATAAGCGCCTGGAGGCGCTCGACGCAGTAATCGGGCGGGCCGATGATCGCGAACCGGTCGTAAAACTCGTCCGGCACGACCTGCGACTGCGCCGAACCCTCCCGGAAGTGCCCCGCCAGCGTGTAGGAGTCGTGGATGCGCTGGTACACCTCGCGGTCGGAGTCGGAAACAGGGGCCACGACCTCGCCGTACATCGAGGTGAAGCGCGCCATCGAGGTCGCCGTGCCGCTCAGCATGCGGCGGCCGGCCTCGCGGTCGCTCGTGACCGCGACCGGTATCCAGGCGCCAAGGCTGAGCGGGCGCGAAACGCCCGCCGCTTCGCGTGCCTCCCGCACCACTCCGGTCGCCCAGGCCACCCGTTCGGGGGCTGCGCCGACGGCGGTGGTCACGCGGTCGGCATGTCGGGCCGCGATGGCGAGGACCTTCGGGCCCGTGGCCGGCAGGTCGAGAGGAACCGGCTCGATCCCCTTCATGAACAGCCCGAACCGTGCCTCTTTCGCCGTCTGTGCCAGTCCGAGGCGGTCGACTGGCGGGAAGTGCCCGCCACCGTCGAGGTTGAGGTCAAACGGCTGCGGGTCGTCCTGCAGGTAGTTCCGCAGGCGGCTCACGTACGCCTCGAAGAACTTGAGCGGCGCCGGCGCCATGCCGAGGTAGGCCATCGCCGAGTCGCCCCGCCCGAGCCCGAGCACGGCCCGCCCGCCCGAGAGCGCCTGCACCGTCTTGATGGACCCTGCCGCTGCCGCCGGCGTGTGCGATGCCGGTGTCGCGACCCACGTCGCCACCTGCAAGCGGCTCGTCTCGCGCGCCACGGAGGACAGGACGACGTACGGATCGAACGCCATCGTGGGGGCGTAGGGCGTGCCGATCCCGTCCCACCCCCGCTCCTCCGCCCCTACCGCGGTCCGTACGACCTTCTCGGGGCGGCCGACCGACGTCGTCCAGAACTCCACCATCGCCGGGGCTCCCTACAGGTCCGTGCTGCCCGCGTACTCGCGCCGGGGCCAGAGGAAGTCGATACGGGTGCGGTGGATCTTCCAGCCGTCCCCCGTCTTCTTGTAGGTCTCGTCGTAGATGCCGGCCAGCATCAGCGGGTTCGTTTCCCCCACCGTCGAGCGAATGTTGAGCAGGTACCAGCGGCCCCGTGCCGTCGTCTCGTCGACGAGGCGGATCCAGGGGTTCATCACGTTGTGGAGAATCCCGTAGTCGGTACGCCCGCTCGTGGCGGTAGCCGAATACTGCCGGCTGATCTCCTCCTTGCCCACCCACTTGCCGTAGCTCTCACCGAAGTCGCACACCGCGTCCTCTGTGAACAGGTCGACCAGTTCGTCCACGCGGTTCCCGTCGTAGTAGTGCGCGTAGAGGTAGCGGAGATTCTTGATCTCCTCGATCTCGCAGAGTTCCTCGGGCGTGACCACTGCTGCGCCCCTAGAGGTTGGCGCTCGGCTGGTACTCGCGCCGAGGCCAGAGGAAGTCGATCCGCGTGCGCTGGATCTTCCAGCCGTCCGACGTCTTCTTGTAGGTCTCGTCGTAGATCCCGAACAGGATGAGCGGGTTCTCCACTCCCTCCGTCGTGCGCAGATCGAGCAGGTACCAGCGGCCGTGAGCCGTGGTCTCGTCCACGAGCCGGATCCATGGGTTCACGACCGCATGCATCACGCCGTGCGGGTCGTCGCCCTCGCCCTCGATGAAGTTCTTGTAGTTGTTGTAGATCTGCTCCCGGCCGACCCAGTTGCCGCCGTACTCCTCGCCGAACTCGCACACCGCGTCCTCGGTGAACAGGTCTGCCAGCTCCTCCACCCGCTGTCCGTCGTAGTAGTGGGTGTAGAGGTAGCGAACCTCCTTGATCTCCTCGATTTCGCAAAGCTCTTCAGGGGTAACCATGGTGTTTCTCCTTAGCCTGGCGGACCCCACGAGGTCCATTCGTCGATCGGCTTGTCCGGCGTGATTACGAGCAGGACGCGCTCGTCCCGCCTCAACTCCGCCAGGAACGCCTCGTCGTCCTGTTCGCGCCCGTACTTGGCGCGGAGCGCCTTGAACTGCTCGAACACCGCCTCGTGGTCGTCGCGCAGCTCGACCGTGCCGTCCACGAGCACCGTGCGGAAGCCGGTCGCGTCGTCGATGGCGAGTTGCACGCGCGGATCGCGGCTGAAGTTCTCGTACTTCCGCCGCGCCTTCGTCGTCGAGATGTAGAACCGCGACCCGTCCCAGTGGAACCAGTTCGGCGTCATCTGCGGGCGGCCGTCCTTGCGGATGGCGCCCACCATGGCGTTCCGCGGCTCGGCGAGGAACGCCTCGATCTGCTCGCGGCTCATGCCGCGCGGGCTGGTCACGCGCGAGTCCCCGTCGAGGCAGCCGTCACCGCGCGCTCGCCTTGGGCCCGTCCCAGTAGTTGATCAGCTCGTACCAGCCGGACCCGTTGACCGCGATGGGGATGCCGCCCAGCTTCTCCCCCGTCTCGCGGTGGACCTTGCGGCCTTCCCACGCGTCCGGGTCGCGCTGCCAGGCGTTGAGGGTGTTCTCCGCCTCGTCGTAGCTGTCCGCCTCCACCTCGTAGAGGGAGAGGTAGCCCGAGACGGTCTCGCCGTTCCCGTGGGGCCCGCTCAGCTTGAACACGCTCCCCCGGATGAAGTTCGGACACTTGGCCGTGTCCTCGATGTGCTGGTCGACGAACCACTCGTCGAACGCCTCCTGGGCGTCTGGACCGGTGGGCTCGCACAGCCCGATGAGCACGAATTTCGGCATGATCTGGTTCCTCCTGCCTGTTCTGGTGATGCCTAGCCTGCGCCGTAGCGAAGGAGTCGACCCGGCGTTGCCCCGGTCGTCTCCCCGTCCTCCACGGTCACTTCTCCGTTCACGAGAATCCAGCGGTAGCCCTCGGGGCGGCGCACCCGCCGCCACTGGCCGGCGGGAAGGTCGTACACCTTCTCCATAGGCCCGATGCCCAGGTTCTCCAGGTCGTAGATGACGATGTCGGCCGGTGAGCCTTCCTTGATCCAGCCCCGGTCCTTGAAGCCCGCCGCCATCGCCGGGTACGCGCTCAGGCGCCAGTGCGCCTGCTCCAGGTCCATGATCCCGTGGTCGCGCACCAGCTCGGAGAGCATCTCCGTGGGGTAGACGCCCATTGCGAGGAACTTCGTGTGCGCCCCGCCGTCGGAGACCCCCGGCAGCGCGAAGGGCGAGTTCGCGACCTCGCTCATCGACTGCACGTCCGTCTCCTCCGGCGGCGTCACCCAGGTCGTGTGCAGGTTGTCCGCCACGCCCAGGTCGAGGAACGCGTCGATCACGTGCTTCCCGCTCTGGTCGGCGATCTCCTGCACCGTCAGCCCTTCGAAGTGCTTCAGCGAGGGGTCCTCCACCTCCTGCACCGTCAGCACCGCCAGCCCCCGCCCGACGTGCCCGGCAATCTCCGCCTCCTCGTCCCGCCCCGGAGCGCTGGGGCCCTTGCCCTCGTCGTACTCCGTGCGCAGGGCAGGGCGCCGATCGGGGTCCGCCATCTTCGCCTGCCGCTCCTCCACCGTCCCCAGCGTCATCTCCCGCCACAGCTCGTGCGTATCGAACATGTTCCAGTGCTCGAGCGTGAACTCGTAGCCGATCTTCACCGTCACCGCCTGCCCGTAGATGCGGTTCCCGCGCGCGTTCGCCTCGTTCAGCCAGGCGATCGTCTTGTGGTGCCCCTCCATCTTGTTCCCGTGCTGGTCCTGGGGCATGGCGAGGATGAGGTTGTAGATGACCGGCCGCCCGCTCACCTCGGCCAGCTGCTCGTTCAGCTCCATGCCGCCGCCCGTGAGCTGGATGAAGCCCGCCCGGCACTTCGCCAATACCTCCGCGAACGCGATCAGCGTCTCGGGCGCCATCGTGTCGGTGATCATCGGCGTGCCGTCGTAGTCGCGCTGGCCGCTCCCCGGTCCCAGCACCTGAGCCGAGAAGCCGCAGCCTCCCGCCTCGATCGCCTCCTCCAGGATGCGCGACATCTCCGCCATCTCGGCGTCGTTCGGCAGGCGGCTCTTCGCCGCCTCCAGCCCCATCACGTACATCATCAACGGGCTCAGGCCCACGTAGCTCAGGACGTTCACGCCCTTCGGCGTGCGCTCCATGCTGTCCAGGAACTCGGGATAGGTCTCCCAGTCCCACGGCATCCCTTCCTGCATCGACTCGAGCGGAACCGCCTCGTTCCGGGCCAGCGAGAGCATCGCCCGCTCGCGGTCGTCCGCCTTCACCGGCGCGAACCCGAACCCGCAGTTCCCAATCACCACCGACGTGACCCCGTGCCAGCCCGAGATGGAGCAGTAGGGATCCCAGTAGTTCTGCCCGTCGTAGTGCGTGTGCAGGTCCACGAACCCCGGTGCAACGATGAGCCCGCCGGCGTCCAGCACCCGCTCGCCGTCCGAGGCGTTCAGCTTGCCGATGTAGCCGATGCGCCCGTCCCCGATGCCGATGTCGGCCACGTAGCGGGGCGTCCGCAGCCCGTCGATGATGGTTCCGCCCTTGACGACGATGTCGAACTCAGCCATGGGCCACCTCGCCGCAATACTACGGACTGCAATGGCGCCCGTGTGACCGCGCCGGGTCTACCGGTGCCTACAGCCGCGGCATCACTTCCGACGCGAACCACGCCTTGTAGTCGGCTCCCGCCAGCGCCGGCGGAACCGAGCGCGCGATCGGTGCACCCGGAACCGGCATCGGGACCGGGTGCGGCACGACGATGTCGACCCGCCCGACGGCCTCGATCGCCGCGCGGAGCTGGCCGGCGATGTCGTCCGCCGAGCCGAACAGGGCGAAGGAGTCCGCCGTCTCCTCGCTGAGGAAGCTCACGAGGTTGCCCGACTCGACGAGGTCCGGAGCGTGGTGGAAGTCCGGGTAGACCTGCTGCTTCAGCTCCCCGACCGAGGGCCCGTCCCAGGGCAGGCCCGGAATCTCGAACAGCGCCGGCGAGTACTCGTAATACCCCGCCGCCATCGACCGAGCTGTTGCTCGAATCTCCCCGGGGTCGTCGCTCATGACCGTGTGGAAGATGAGCCCGATGCCGATCTCGTCCGGGTCCCGCCCCGCTTCCCGCGCCCCCGCGTGCACCCGCGCGATGGCCGTTCGCAGGTTCTCCGGGTGGCGCCCCACTCGCAGGAAAACGCCGTCCGCCACGCGCCCGGCCATCTCGACCGTCTTCGGGCCTCCCGCCGCGATCCATACCGGAACCGGGCGCGCGTGGAGCAGCGCCGCCGGACGCACCGCCCCCACGTCCACAGCCTCCTCCGCGAGCAGCCGCCGCGCGAGCACCGTCGCCTCCTCCAGCTCCGCCACCCGCGCGGGACGCAGCCCCAGCCAGCGCACGGCCGTGTCGCCGACGCCCAGCGTCAGGAGCGCGCGCCCGCCCGAGATCTCGTCGAGCGTCGCGATCGAGCTGGCCGAGACGGCCGGGTGGTGCAGCACCGGGTTATCGAGCAGCAACCCCAGCTTGATGCGGGACGTGCGTCCCGCGGCGACGGCCAGCTCCATCCAGGGGTCGCGTCGCGAGAGCGGGTTCCAGGGGATGAGTGCGTAGTCCCAACCCAGCTCCTCCCCCAGCTCGATGTCGGTCACGAAGGCCTCGGTCGAGGTCCAATCCCAGCGGTTCAGCCCGAACGCGGGAGCATTCTCCACGCCGAGGGTCAGCTCGCCTTCTGGAAGAGCGGGCTGTCCTTGGGGTCGCGCAGCTCAAGAACATCGAACAGGTTCGCCGCCTCGGAGATGCCCACGATGTAGACCATCCGCTCCTTGACCGCGCCCTCGGCGTGGATCGCCCCGGCCGGGATCACCAGCTTGTCCCCCGGGCCGAGCGGGAAGCGCTCGCCGTGCTCGTTGAGCACGTAGCTGTTCCCCTCCAGTACGTACCCGCAGTTGTCGACGTTGTGCCAGTGCAGGGGCAGCTCCTCCATCCGCTCCGACACGTACGTGGTCGGCCAGAGGTCGAGGCGCTTCAGGTCTTCGAGCACCTCTTCCTTGGTCGTGAAGGCCTTGTGGATCACCTGCATCGGGCCCGGTTCGAGTGCCACTGCGTGCTCCTTGCCGCCTGTGGGGGCGTAGCCGCGACGGAGTGTCGCACGTCCGCACCCCGGTCGGCCACGCACGGAGTGCGCTCCGGGCCGTCGGGGTCAGGGCTGCGACAGCCCGGCTCGGTACTCCGCGAACTCGTCGTAGAACTCGTCGATGGTCAGGCCGAAGGCTTGCTCGAAGGCCGCCTCCCAGCTCCCCGCGCCCGGTACGTAGGTATCTTCGTCGAGCCTACCGCGGGGGAGGAGGCGGAGATACTCAGCCAGTACTCCCTTCCCGGACCGCTCGACCAACCAGTCAACGGCGACAAAGGCCAGGCTCCACCTCTCCAATCCATGCGCGGCGTTCCAGCTGGCTCGGTCCACGAGCTGCGACAGCGTTGTAGTGTCGAGGTGCCCGATGAAGAAGGTTCGCCTGGCCAGTTCGAGGTCGTACGAGAGGCGCTCTACACTCGCTGCGTAGCGGTACTCGGTGTACAGCTGGATTCCGAGCCGCAGCCAGTCCGGGCCCAGTTTCACCCTCAAGTCCAGCACCCCGAAGTATTTCGGGAAGTAGGTGCTATGTGTGAGGGCATCCCTGCACGTCACCACATGGAAGACACTGAAGGTATCGCCGGACAGGCAGTTGTACGGGCTAGTGTCCGGCAGGCCCGGGTGATACCAGTCGCGGTAGGTGGCGCGCCCCGACGCTTCGTCTGCCAGGTACAGGAAGTACGGGAATGGCCTCACGCCCAGGGTCTCGATGAAGAACGCGTACGTGTTGTTCAGCTCAGCCTCGTAGGCGGCGTAGGTTGCTGCAGGGATATTCCCGAAGGTCACGATGACCGGTCCGGCCAACTCCTCGCGATAGAGCTCAAACTGCCTGTAGAAATCTTCTGGGCTGATTTCGAAAGCAGTCTCGAACGCGTCCTGCCAGGTCTCCGAGGAAGCCAGCAGGCGGTAGTACTGGATGAACGCGTCATGCTCTGCCTGTTCCCTCAGAGGGATGGGCTCCCTTGGCGGTGTCCCCGCCGCCGTACCGGAACTTCGCGCCGCGTGGCCGACCAGCCAGTCCACGGCCATCGCTCCAAGGTCGTAGGTTCTTGGGAAGTGCCGAGACGATGCGGCTCCGACCTCGAGGCTCTTGAGGTGGCCGGTGAACCTCGCTGAGTCGTAGTGCCAGTTCTGCCGGATCGTCGCGCCGTCCTCTTTCAGTATTGAAGCCCCGTAAACCGCACCGGCGTACGTCGCGGCCCCTCCGGTCATCCAGGAGGGCATGCCGGGCTTCCGGGCGAGGCTGGCCTGAAGGACGTGAAAGTACTCTTGAGCCAGCGCTACCTTGAGCTCGTCGCCTCGTGTGTGGGTGTCGACGCTCAGGCTCGAAAGGACTTCGGTCTCAGTTGCCTGTGGCCGCCTGACGAAGAAGGTGACCGTAGCGTTAGGGGTTCCCTCGCCGGTGCTCAGCGTGAACTCCGGCGGCTCGACTCCGTACTGCTCTGCGAAGAATCCAATCACGTTGGCAAGCGCGCTCCGGACCTCCACTTCCCGCCCGGCGGATACGCCCTCGCCGAACGAGAACCGCGTCCTCCACGTCCCCGACTGCCACCACCGCGTTTCCTCTGCCAGCATCACCAAGAGGGCATCGCCGCGGTTCAGTTCCGTGATGGTGTTGAAGTCGCCCCCGCCGGGGGCGTACAGGTCGAAGTGTTGCTCCGGTGCATTCCATCGGTACGCGGCGAGCAGCGTGTCGCCGAAGCGACCAACCGCCTCCTCGATGGCCGTGCCGTCGGCCCCAGCCCAACCGACGAGATTGTGCCCGGCGTCGAGCGTGAGTAGTACGTTGCCGTCGGAAACGGGAACGGCAACTTCGGCGGGTCCGTCCCCGCCGAACTCCAGCCACAGCCCCTGTCCTGTCTCCAGCGCAGTCACTCCCTGGTAGCGCTGTGCATCAGCATCCCAGGCGAGGACCTGCCGGAGCTGCGGGACCTCCTCAAGGAGCTGGGCAGCGGGTGTGGTTGGGCCGACCCACCCGACCATGTTCCAACCGGGGTGCAGCGTGATCGTGACTGTGGGGGGATCGGTCTCGGCGTCGGCGTCCTCGGGCGGCAACGCCACCCAGATCACGAGGGCAAGGAGAGCAGCCGCCACGATGGAACGGACAAGTCGCGGCTTCAAGGTTCCTCCAACGGCGGGTCGTCAGGAGCCCCCCGCGAGATCAGGGGCCGCCTGCACCGAAGACCATCTTAGGGAGCGAGCTCGGGGGTTTCCCTACCCGCTCGCCGGCGCGGCCATGCCCTACCCGCCGCCCCCCGCCTCCAGACCTGCGTACCTCACGCCCGTCAGCTCCTCCGAGAGCTCCCAGAGCCGCTTCCCGTCCGTCTCGTCGTGCGCCTCGGCCGACGCCTCGACCAGCACGGGATGCCCGGTCGTCTCGTTGAGCCTTGCGGGACCGAAGTACTCGCCACCCCTGGCCTCGGGGTCGGTGGCCGCCCGCAGGGTGGGGAGGGCGCCCATGTCCGGTCCCTGGATGATCCGATTGAAGATGCCGAGCGCTATTCGCATGTGCAGTCGCTCGGCCATGTGCCCCGTGAGGTTCGAGGCGGAGAAGCCCGGGTGCGCCGCCAGCGAGTGCGCGTCGACTCCCGCCCGCTCGAGGCGGCGCTGCAGCTCGAACGTGAACAGCATGTTCAGCAGCTTCGAGCGGCCGTAGGCCCCCCACTCGGTGTAGCCGCCCTTCTCGTAGAGCAGGTCGTCGAGGTCCAGCTCGGCCCGATTGTGCGCCAGGCTGCTCACGTTCACGACCCGCGCCCCCGGGGTCGCCAGCAGCACGTCGAACAGCCGCCCAGTCAGGGCGAAGTGCCCGAGGTGGTTCGTCCCCACCTGCCGCTCGAACCCGTCCTCCGTCTTGCCGTACGGGATCACCATGATGCCCGCGTTGTTCGCGAGCACGTCCAGTTGTGGGTACCGCTCCGTGAACTCCGTCGCGAACCGCTCGACCGATGCAAGACTCGCGAGGTCGAGCGCCATCAGCTCGGCTTTGGTGCCCGAAACCTCCGCCTTCAGGGTGTCCAGGGCCGCCTGCCCGCGCTCCGGCGATCGGCAGGCCAGCACCGTCTCCGCGCCCTTGCGCGCCAACTCCTTCGCCGCTTCGAATCCGATTCCGCTGTTGCCTCCCGTTACAACCGCCACCTTGCCGGTCAGGTCCGGAATGTCGGCGGCCGTCCACTTCTCACGTCTTGCCATCATGGTCTCCTGGTTCTGTCGCACGGGGGACTTTGAAGAAGCTGGAGCGGGAGAAGGGGATCGAACCCTCGGCATCCTGCTTGGAAGGCAGGCGCTCTACCACTGAGCTACTCCCGCTCGCGGACCCTCGCGATTGTAGCAACCACGCTCCTTCTGCCCCTCCCAAGGCTCGTCCCGGATGCGGTAGCCTTGGCCACACGACAGCTACCCCGGGGGGAAGACGATGACGGCACCGGAACAGCCCATGACCATGGAAGAGGCCATCAAGCAGCAGCTTGCCCTGGCTATCGAGCCCCAGGAGTTCGACAGCCCCGAGTACATCAAGGACCCCTTCCCCCTTTACAAGCGGTTGCGCGACCACCACCCCGCCTACCAGGACCTCTTCCACAACAACTGGGTCATCACCCGTTACGACGACATCGTCTCCGTCTTCCAGAACAACGACGACTTCGACCGCGCCGAGTACGACCCCAAGGGCGACTACGAGTTCGGGACAAAGCACGTCTTCGGGCCGAATATCCTCGAGTACGGCAACAGCGACGAGCACCGCTTCCTGCGCAACGTCGTCGCCGACCAGTTCGTCGGCAACCGTCTCCAGACGTTCCTCCCCTTCATCGAGCAGATCGCCCGCGAGATGATGGGCAAGATCTGGGCGAAGTCCGCTGATGACATCGCCGAGGGTTTCGCCGAGACCGGTGAGGTCGAGCTGATCAGTCAGTTCACCACCCAGTTCCCCATCCGCGTCATCTCCAACATGCTCGGCCTCCCCCGCGAGGACGAGGACACCTTCGTGCGCTGGTACCAGCACCTCATCGAAGGCCTCGGCTTCGGCGGCGAGCACTTCGCCAGGGGAATGCAGGCCCGGAACGAGATGTGGGACTACCTCGACCCGCTCATCCGGAGGGCCGAGGACGCGCCGGGCGAGGACCTGATCTCGCGCATCGTCCACGCCGAGTTCCGCGGCCAGCGCATGAACGCCGACGAGATCAAGGGCTTCATCGCCCTGCTGCTGGCGGCGGGCGGCGACACCACCGACAAGGCCATCGCGCTCATGTGGTACCACATGCTCTACACCCGCCCCGACCAGTTCGAGGAGGTAAAGAAGAACCCCGAGCTGTGGACCAACGTCTTCACCGAGATGATGCGTTACGACCCCGTCGTGCACTTCCAGTACCGCTACACCACCCGCGAGGTGAAGCTGCACGGCGAGGTTATCCCCGAGCGCACGAGCATCACCCTCCTGCTCGGCGCCGGGAACCGCGATGAGCGTGTCTTCAAGGATCCCGACACGTTCGACATCTTCCGCGACGACCTGCACATGGGCCGTGAGCTGCGCTCCGGCCGCTACCCCGATGGGAAGCACGGGCACCTCGGCTTCGGCATGGGTCAGCACTTCTGCATGGGCTACGCCATGGCCCGGCAGGAGGCCATCATCGCTTGCACCCGCCTGATGGAGGC
Source organism: Dehalococcoidia bacterium (assembly GCA_022826585.1). Lineage (GTDB taxonomy): Bacteria > Chloroflexota > Dehalococcoidia > Tepidiformales > Tepidiformaceae > UBA2991. The sequence continues at coordinate 52,949 of JAJDUR010000032.1, read as the reverse complement.
GATGAAGAACCCCCGACCTAAGTTCGCCACGCACGCCGGCATCACCTCGCCGAACCTCGGGTCCGGTGGCTTCCGCTCGCCCGTGGAGCTCTGGATCCAGTTCGACGTCGACCAGGGCTAACGCCCGCGGGGAGTCCCGATGGCGCACGAACTCGAGGTCATCGCCCGGGAGTGTGGTGGTGAGTCGTCATACCCGCCCCTCCTGTTCGTCCACGGCTCCTGCCACGCCGCCTGGTGCTGGGACGAGCACTTCCTTCCGTACTTCGCGGTACATGGCTTCGACGCCTACGCCCTGAGCTTGCGCGGCCACGGCGAGAGCGCCGGTCCCGGGAGCCTCCGCTGGACCTCGGTTACCGACTACGTGGCCGACGTCGAGCAGGTGGCCACCGGCCTTCCCCGCGAACCAGTCGTCATCGGGCACTCCCTCGGCGGCTTCGTCGTGCAGAAGTACCTCGAACGCCACGAGGCGCCGGGCGCGGTGCTCGTGGCGCCCGCCCCCGCCGTTGGGATGCTCGCCGCGTCCACGCGCATGTCCCGGCGGGATCCCCTGCTGAGCCTCAGGCTCCTGCTCTCCATGGAGCCCTACACCATGTTTGCCACCCCGGAGCGCGCCCGCCGCTTCCTCTTCTCCCCCGACATCGACAGCGAGACCCTGCACCGGCACTGGTCCCGCCTCGGCCGCGAGTCGTTCCGCTCCTGGGTCCAGATGCTGACAACCCACCCCGACCCCGAACGCATCCGGCGCACGCCCATCCTCACCCTCGCCGGCGGCGACGATCGCCTCATCCCCGAGTCCGCTCTCCGCCGCACCGCCGACCTCTACGGCGCTGACCTCACCTTCCTGCCCGACACCGCCCACGACATCATGCTCGAGCAAAACTGGCGGCAGGCCGCCGAGCAGACGCTCGACTGGCTCCACCGCACCCTCACCCCCGCTTGACGCCTCTGTAGACTCACCTGCTACCGACCACCGACCGCCGAGGCCCCCTGATGACGCTCAGCATCGACGACGTCGACCTCTTCTCCCCGGAGACGCAGGAAGACTGGTACCCCGCCTACCGCGCCATCCTCGAACAGGCCCCCGTCTACCCCGTCCCCGGCCGCGACATGTTCCTCATTTCCAAGTTCGAGGATATCGCCTGGATCGTCCGCAACCCCGACCGCTTCCCCCACAACCCGAAGGGCAGCCACGACCTGCTCATGAGCGACGAGGCGAAGGCCTACCACGAGGAGCACGGCTACCCCCGCATCCAGCCCCTCAGCACGAATCCCCCCGAGCACCGCCGCTACCGTGAACTCGTCGACCCGTTCTTCTCCCCCGCGGGCGCCGCCCGCCAGCGCGAGATGATCACCGCCACCATCGAAGAGCTCGTCGACGACATCGTGGCGAAGCGGACCGTCGAGTTTGTCCAGGACTTCGCCGTCCCCCTGCCCGTGCGCGTCATCACGCGCATGCTCGGCTTCCCGCTCGCGGACATCCCCGATCTGCGAGTCTGGTCGAACGCCTGGGTCATGCCCTTCCAGATGGGCCTCACCCACGAGGAGCAGATGTACCTCGCCGAGAAGGGCGTCGAGTTCCAGAAGTACATCGAGGGCTTTATCGAGGAGCGTCGCGCCAACCCCGGCGAGGACGTGCTCTCCCACCTCGCCGCGCACGCCCGGTACGGCGGCGAACGCCCCCTCTCGAATGCGGAGATCGTCGGCATCATCAGCCACCTCTACATCGGCGGAAACGAGACCACGACCTTTGCCCTCACCTCCGCGCTCTGGCTGCTCACGCAGGATCCGTCGCTCTGGCCCCGGCTCAGGGAGGACCGCTCACGCGTGCGCTTCTTTGTCGAGGAGGCGCTGCGCCTCGAGTCTCCCACGCAGGGCCTCTTCCGCATTGCCGCCCGGGACGAGGAGATTCGCGGCGTGAAGATCCCCGCCGGCTCCGTCCTGCACCTTCGCTTCGCCGCCGCCAACCGCGACGCCGACGAGTTCCCGGCACCCGACGACTTCAGCCTCGAACGCCCCAACGCCGCCAAGCACGTCGCCTTCTCGCAGGGCGAGCACATGTGCCCCGGCGCCGGGCTCTCCCGCCTCGAGCAGAACATCACTTGGGAGGCCATGCTCGACCGCGTCGAGCGCTTCGACCTCGTGCCCGGCGCCAACGACTTCAGCCACCTGCCCGGCTTCGTCCTGCGCGGCCTCAGGGAACTCCACGTCACCCTGACGCCGGTGGAGTAGCCCCCGCTACAGGTTCGTGACGAGCCAGCGGTGCACGTCGGCGCACTGCAACAGCCGTCGCGCGCACCACGAACCGAACTCCGCCCCGTCCCCGGGAAACGGCTCCAACCAGCGGACCTGGAGCCACTTGCAGCGCAGCAGGTCCTCCCGCGGGTGGTCGGCGTCGTACGGCTTCGGGACACGCTTGTACTCGATTCCCGCGACCTCCGCGCCCGTTTCCGCCACCAGCGCCTCGATCGCGGAGGCGAGCGGCGCGCCCGTCGCTTCCGCATCGACCAGCGCCCGCCAGCGGTCCAGCGAGGGAAGCATGACCCCGGTTGCGAAACCCACCTCGTCCGCGGTCAGCCGAACGAACAGCGTCGGCGCGGTCTTCTTCTCCTCGCCCTCCCACCAGCGAAACAGCAGGTGGTCCTTGTACGGCGTCTTGTCGGCCGAGAACCGGATGTCGCGGTTGATGGGGGAGATGGAGCCGTTGACACGCGGGATCCCGACGATCGCCGGCGAGAGGTCGTTCCGCAGCTCCCCCGCTACCGCCTCCACCAGGGCCTTCGCCGGCTCGGCGATGAGCGCCTGGTACGCGGGGCGATTGGCGTCGAACCAGGCCTTGTCGTGCGTCGGCAGCTGCCGCAGGAAGTCGCGTGCTTCCGCGGGGAACACAGGGGAGGCGGTCACGCTGGCCCACCGTCGACAAACGCCCGCCCTTCGTCCAGCAGCGCCTGCCACAGCGCTTCGTTGCGCTCCGGTACGTGGACCCACTCGCGGAAGCGCCGCCCCGCCGGTGCGAACGGCTGCCCCTTCCCCTCGGCCACCAGCTCCTCCACCCGTCCCGAGGGAAGCTTCACGATGAGGTCGCCGCTGCGGTGTTCCGCCATCGCGAGAAAGCCGCCACCGCTCGTTCGCAGGCAGGGGTAGCCCATGATCGTGCCCTCCTCCACCGCCCCCGAGGCAAGCAGCGGCTCCGCCAGCTCCCGGAAGAGCGCGTCGTCCAGGCCGGGATCGCGCCTGATGGGGCTCACTGGCCCTCCAGGGCGCGGCGCACCCTGTTCGTAGCCACCGCGGGCTGGGGCGGCCTCCCCCCGAACTTCGGGATGGCGTCCCGCCAGCCCAGCCGCATGTCCCAGGCGGCCAGCGGCGCCAGCAGGATCGCGGGCAGGATGATGATCGCCTCCACCCCGACCGCATAAGAGAGCGCGGCCGCCTGGGTCTCCCCAACCGCCACCAGCGCCTCCTTTGCGACGAACGCGAGCCCGACGCTGGCCTGCGCCAGGGGTATGCCCGCGCCGATGTTCGCCGCCGCCACCACGAAGATGTGGACGAGGAAGTTGAGGCTAATCCCCAGCGAGGCCGCGACCGCCCAGTAGAGCAGCGCTTCGCTCATCCAGATCGCCGCCGAGAGTGCGAGCACGTTCCCCGTCTGGCGCCTGCTCTGCACCGAACGCAGGCCCTGCAGGAACGGCGAGATCCGCGGATTCGCGAGCAGGCCGCGCCAGCCGATGGCCGAGGGCGGTTCGCCACGGTCCCGCGTCAGGAACCACGCCAGCGCCAGTCCCGCGGGCGTGCCGAACAGCATGAAGGCGCCCAGCCCCGTGAAGCCGTCGCCGATGGTGAGCGTCGCGATGGCCAGGGCCATGAGGAGGGCGAACACGAAGCCGTCCATGATCCGCTCGAGCGCTTCCGCCCCGAGCAGTTCCAGCCGCCCGATGCCGAACTTCCGCGCCGTCACCTGGATCATGAGCACGTAGCCCAGCCCGAACGGCAACGCCATGTTTGCCGCCTGCCCGAGGATCACGCGGGGGAACGCCCGCCGCGTCGTCACGTCCTTCAGGTGCTCCACCAGGATTCTCCAGCGGATGGCGCGCAGCCAGTACCGCGCGAAGAACACGAGCGCGATGGGCACGAGGAAGCGCAGGTCCGCCCTCTGCAGCGTCCGCCCTACCTCCCCCAGGTCCACGTCCCGCACCAGCAGCCACACCAGGAAAAGGCTGATGGCGACGCCAACGGCGAGTCGCAGCGGCTTGGCCAGGCGCCCGAGCGGCACGCACTCCCTCCACGGTCGCGGAGTGCCTCAGTGCTTCCCCGCGACAAGCGAGCCTATTTTGAACGTTCGTGCCAGCGCTGTGTAGACCGCGGCCGTTACTGCCCGGGCGAGGTGGCCTCCGGTACCTCCTCGATCTGGTCGAGCACGGCCTCCTCGGGCTCGCCTTCGCCGCGGCCCTCGCCGCTCGCGCTCACCCCCACCGCCTCCGCGAAGCGCCGGTACGACTCCAGCGAGTCGCCGTACTTGCGGTGCCCCGCCGTGTGCCAGGCGCTCGCCAGCAGGAGCGTGTCCCGCCTCGTCGAAGTCGAATGGCCGTAGTCCTCCGCGAGGCAGAGCCCTATCTCCTGGTTGTGCGGGTCGTTCCCGTGCTTCACCGCCGCCGTCGTGAGCGTCTGCACCAGGGGCGAGCGCCCGAAGCCGGCATCGAGGTACGCCTGCGTCCAGACCACGCTTTCCTCTTTGTTCAGCGCCATCAGGGCGCCGTCCAGCCGCGCCAGCAGCTGGTCGCCCGAGAGCGACTCGGACCCCTTCGGAGGCGACACGAGCGGCCGCCCGTGACCCTTCAGGTTCGCGATCCAGCGCGCCGCCTGGTTCACGAACGAGCCCGCCACGAACAGCAGCTTGGTGCGGTGCGGGTGCTCGAAGGTGTCGTAGAACCAGCGCACCGTGTTCGTGTACTCGTACGCGTGCTGAGGCATCGAGTACTCGTCCGCCACCACCGTCTCGAGGAGCACGTTCGCAGCCGCCACCTGGATCGTGTCGATCAGGTGCCGCGGACTCCGCCCCGCCAGTAACAGCGCGACGAGGTGCTCGATGTAGTCGGGCTCCGGCATGGTCGTGAGGGCGCGGATCAGCCCCTCCGCCTCCGGTTCCGAGAGCGGCTGCTCGTTCGCAAAGAGCTCGGTGTCGCGGTTCGCCCCCGGTGTCGGGTCGATCGAGGAGCCCGGCAGCTCCTCCCGCAGCCGGTAGAGCTCGACCTGGCAGGCCATCTCGTACTCGGAGTGCCAGCGAGGCCCGACGGCCACGTCGAGCACGCCCGCGTAGAGCACATGGTGTGCGTTCTCCCACCCGATCGCCTGTCCCAGCTCGATCGTGGCGCGGGCGCGGTAGGCCTTGTGTCCGGTCGTGTAGGAGCGGTTGTAGAGCAGCCGTCCCTGCACGTCGATGAGTCCCGCGAACACGAGCTGCGCAAGCAGCTCCTTGCGACGCTCCGTCTCCTCGAACAGCCCCAGGAACACGCGGTAGGCGCGCACCACCTCGCCCCGCTCCACCAGCGTGAGCCACTCGTTCAGCCGCTCCTCGAACGTGCCCTCGATGTGCAGCGGTTCCTGGTCCTCCCAGTGCCGCTCGGGTGGCGGCGGCTCCACGCCCGGCACGGGCTTGTAGGTGCGCCGTCCGTAGTGCCCCGGCATCCGCCCGATGAGCTGGTTCCACGGGTCGAGCCCGGTGGGCACGTACCACAGCGTCTGCGCGATGGGCAGGTGCTTCAGCTCCGGCGGCAGGTAGCGGGGAAGCGTCAGGCTCGTGCGCGAGCTCAGCATGCAGTGGTCGTTGTTCACGAACCGCATGACCCCGCCGTCCACCCGCTGGTGATAGGGCACGTTCGTGTACGGGCCGTGTGTGCGGACGGTCTCGCTCAGGATCTCGACCGGGTCGCGATCGGCGGCAAGCAGGTCCAGCAGGGTCTGGCGGGTGGCGTGCTGGTCGCGCCCGAGGATGTTTTCGCTCAGCTGGGCGAAGAGCCGGTCGGCTTCCCTGTCGCGCGTTGCCGTGGCGGTCATCGCGAGCCTCCGTCCTGCTCCCTGCGACTGGCCCGATTATAGGCGGCGGCGCTAGCCCGCCGCCGAGGCCTCCGGCTCGCCCTCGTAGCGGCCGTCGCGCGCGAGGCCGTTCAGCCTCGCCCGCTCGTGGAAGGCCGCCTGCGCGGCGCCCTCGTTCTCGACCTTGCCGCCCCAGGCGGCCAGCGCCGGCGCCTGCAGGCCGCGCCCGTAGGAGAAGCTCAGCGCCCAGGGCTTCTCGCCTGCCGCTGTGTTGATGGCGTTCAGGTTCTCCGTCGACTCCACCGCCGACTGTCCGCCGGACAGGAAGTTGATCGTCGGAACCGCTGCCGGCACCGCCCGCCGGAACACCGTCACCGTCGCGTCGGCGACCTCCTCCGGGGAGGCCTTGCGGCCGCTCTCGCTGCCGGGCAGCACCATGTTCGGCTTCAGCACGATCCCTTCGAGCAGCACGCCGTGACGGTCCAGCGCAGCGAAGACCGCGTGCAGCACCGCCTCCGTCACCTCCGCGCAGCGCTCGATCGTGTGGCCGCCGTCCATGAGCACTTCGGGCTCGACGATCGGCACCACGTCCGCCTCCTGGCAGATGCGCGCGTAGCGGGCCAGCACCTCCGCGTTGGCGGAAACGGCGAGCGCGCTCGGAAGCTCGTCCGTGATGTTGTAGACCTCGCGCCACTTGGCGAAGCGCGCGCCCTGCTCCTTGTAGCCCTCGAGCCGTCCCGCCAGGCCGTCCAGCCCCTCGGTGACGACGTCGCCCGGGGCGCCCGCCAGGGGAACCGTGCCCTTGTCGACCTTGATGCCGGGGACGACGCCGGCGGCGGCCGCCACCTCGGGAAGGGGCGTGCCCTCCCGGTCCGTCTGCCCCAGCGTCTCCTCGAACAGGATCACGCCGCAGATGTACTCGCCCACGCCGGGGGTGGTCAGCAGCAGCGACCGGTAGGCGCGCCGGTTTTCCTCGGTCGATTCCACGCCGATGGAGTCGAACCGACGCTTGATCGTGCGCGTGCTCTCATCGGCGGCGAGGATGCCCCTGCTCGGTGCGACCAGGTCCGCCACGGTCTGCCGAAGTGTGCCTTCGTCCATGTCTTCCCCCTGCCCTCGGTGGCTTCGATGGGCGCAATCTTACGCCCGTGATTGGGAGCCGCCAGAAGGCGGTTTCGCGGGGCGCCGGGGGACGAAAGGAACGCTGCCTAGGCGGCCGTAGGACGCCGCCCGCGGAGCCAGTTCAGGAACGCCTGCACCCGTGGATTCGGGCCCTTGTCGGCGCTCCCGGAATCCTCGAGCTCGGCGAAACCGCTGCCACATGCCTGGCAGTAGGCGTACACGTTCAGGTTCTCGTGTCCGCACGTGGGGCAGATCTTCATGGCGCAAGTCTAGCTTGCCCGGCCGTCCCCGGCACGACCCCGCGTTTGTCCGCACGGATCGCGCCCAGCAAACTGGAAGGACTACCGCCGGGAGTGCCCACGTGAGCCCTGATCCCATCCGCGACATTATGCCCCTCGTCATCGAGTCCGACGGACGCCGCGAGCGCGCCTACGACATCTACTCGCTTCTGCTCAAGGAGCGCATCGTCTTCCTCGGCACGCCAATCGACGCGATGGTCGCGAACATCATCATCGCCCAACTCCTCTACCTCGATCGCGAGGACGACGAGAAGGACGTGACCCTCTACGTAAACAGCCCCGGCGGCAGCGTCACCGCCGGCCTCGCCATCTACGACACCATGCAGCTCATCCGCCCCGACGTTGCCACCGTCTGCATCGGGCTGGCGGCGAGCATGGGCACCGTGCTCCTGACCGGCGGCACGAAGGGCAAGCGCACCGCCCTGCCCAACGCCACCGTCCACCTCCACCAGGTGATGGGCGGCGCCGAGGGCCAGGCCTCCGACATCGAGATCCAGGCCAGGGAGACGCTTCGCCTCCAGGCCATCCTGCGCAACATCATCCACGAGCAGACGGGTCAGCCCATGGAGCGCATCGAGCGCGACACCGACCGTGACTTCTGGCTCGATGCGCAGGCGGCCAAGGAATACGGCCTCATCGACGACGTGCTCGAGGGCCCCGTGGCCGGCGCCAACGGCGCCACCTCCGACTCGGCCAGCAGCTAGCCGGAAGCCTCCGGCTCGACCACCGTCGCTCCCCCCATGTAGGGCTGGAGCACGCCCGGCACGGCCACCGAGCCGTCCGCCTGCTGGTAGTTCTCGATGATCGAGATGAGCGCGCGTGGCGCGCCCAGTCCCGAGCCGTTGAGCAGGTGCGGGAACCGGGGCCGCGCGTCCGCTTCCGGGCGGTAGCGAACGTTCGCCCGCCGCGCCTGGAAGTCGAGCGTGTCCGACACGGAGCTCACCTCGAGCCACTCCTCGACGCCCGGCGACCAGAGCTCGACGTCGAACGCCTTCGAGGCCTTGAAACCGATGTCTCCCGCGCAGAGCTGAAGCACCCGGTAGCGAATCTCCAGGGCCTCCGCGAGCGCGCAGGCCCGCTCGACCATGGCCTGCAGCTCGCGCTCGCTCTCCTCCGGCTCGCAGAAGACGAACATCTCGACCTTCTCGAACTGGTGCAGGCGCTTCAGTCCGCGCGTGTCCCGACCCGCGCTCATCTTTTCGCGCCGGAAGCAGGGGGTGTGGGCCACCAGCCGCTGGGGGAGCGAACCCGCCGGCAGGATCTCGTCGCGGTACAGGTTGGCGAACGGCGCCTCCGCCGTTGGGATGAAGAGGTAGTCCTGCTCGGCGTCCTGGTACAGGTTCTCACGGAAGTCGGGCAGGTGGCCGGACGCGAAGAACGACTCCTCCGTGAGCATGAACGGAAGATAGTGTTCGACATAACCATCCGCGACGTGGAAGTCGATCATCCACTGGATCATCGCCCGGTGGAGCCTCGCGATACCCCCTCGCAGCACGAAGAAGCGGGACCCCGACATCTTCGCCCCGCGTTCCAGGTCGATGCCCGAGAGCGTTTCCCCCACCTCCCAGTGGGGCCTCGGTTCGAAGTCGAACACCCTCTCGTCCCCCACCACCCTGACGGTCACGTTCTCGCTGTCGTCGGCCCCCGGCGGGGTCTCGGGGTCGAGGATGTTGGGGACCTCGTAGAGCGCGGCCTGCAGCGAAGCCTCGGTCTCGCGCAGCTGGTCCTCCAGCCCGTCGAGCCGCTCCCCGATCGCGCGCGCCGCCTCGATGCGCTGCGTGCGCTCCTCCGCGTCCTGCGTCTGCCCGATCGCCTTGCTGGCGGTGTTCCGTTCCGCCCGCAGTCCCTCGACTTCGCCGATCAGGGCGCGCCGCTGCTCGTCGAGCTCGAGGATCGCGTCGATGGGCGCATCCGCGCCACGCGCGGCGATGTCGCTCCTGACGCGATCGACGTTCTCGCGGATGAACTGCGCGCTCAGCATTGCCGCTCCGCCTCCGCCGCCGCGTCCAGCGCCCGCACCCCGAGCAGTCTCACGTCTTCGGCCACGGGCACGAGCCTACCATCGGGTGCCGGGAGCGAAAACGCGGCCGCCAGCGTCTCCCGGTCCACCCAGCGGCACGGCCCGTGCGGGATGGGCGCCTCGAAGTCCACCTGCTCCCTCGCGCGCGTGAAGTAGACGTGGTCGATGTGCTGGTGGAAGGGCTGGTCCTCCCGCTCGATGTCCTCGATGAGGATGACGGCCGGGGGTGGCAACACCTCGGGCTCGTCGACCGCCAGCAGGTCCGGCGGCGGGATCACCTCGACCTCCAGTCCCGACTCCTCCCAGGCCTCGCGCAGGGCCGCCTGCACCGGATCCTCGTTCGGCTCGATGTGTCCACCGGGCGGGAGCCACATGGCGAGCTTGCCGTGCCAGAGAAGCAGCGTGCGCTCGCCCGACACCACGTAGCCCGTGCTGGTCGCGTGGCGCTCGAACGGTTCCGTCACTCGTCGTCCCGCCGCGAGAGGCTGCGGTGCTGCGGGAAGAGGATGACCTCCCGGATGCTCGTCTGGCCCGTGAGCAGCATCACCAGCCGGTCGATGCCCAGCCCGAGGCCGCCCGCCGGCGGCATGCCGTGCTCCAGCGCCAGCAGGAAGTCCTCGTCCGCCAGCTCTACCTCGTCGTCGCCCGCCAGCCGCAGCGCCCGCTGCGCCTCGAAGCGCTCGCGCTGGTCCACCGGGTCGTTCAGCTCGGAGTAGGCGTTCGCGAACTCGAAGCCCCCCACGAACGCCTCGAACCGCTCCACCAGCCCCTCCGCCCCCGCCTTTCGCTTCGCCAGCGGCGAGAGCTCGATCGGGTAGTCCAGCAGGAACGTCGGCTGGACCAGGTGCGGCTCTACGAGGTCGCTGGCGGCGATGTCGATCAGCTTGCCCCGGCCGGCCTCCCCGGGTGCATCCAGCCCCCGCCGCCGCAGCTCCTCCCGCAGCGCTTCCGTGCCTTCGAACTGCTCCAGGTCGAGGCCGCCGTACTCCCGCAGCGCCTCGACGTAGCCGAGCCGTCGCCACGGCGGGCTGAAGTCGATCTCGTTTCCCCCGAACGACACCGTCGTCGTCCCCAGGACCTCCTGCGCCACCCCGCTCACCACCTCCTCGACGAGCGTCGCCATCGTGCCGTAGTCGCCGTACGCCTCGTACAGCTCCAGCATCGTGAACTCGGGGTTGTGCCGCTGGCTGAAGCCCTCGTTGCGGAAGATGCGCCCGATCTCGTACACGCGCTCGTAGCCGCCGACGAGCAGCCGCTTCAGGTGCAGCTCCAGGCTGATCCGCAGGACGCGGTCCTCGCCGAGCGCCTCGAAGTGCGTCTCGAAGGGCCGCGCCGCCGCGCCTCCCGCCTCCTCCTGCAGGACCGACGTCTCCACTTCGAGGTAGCCGCGCTCGTCGAGGCGCCGCCGCACCGCCGCCACGATCTCGCTGCGGGTGCGGAACGTGTCCCGAACCTCCTCGTTCGCCAGCAGGTCCAGGTAGCGCTGTCGCTGGCGCGTCTCCACGTCCGTCAGGCCGTGGAATTTCTCGGGAGGCGCGCGCAGCGCCTTCGTGACCAGCTGCCACGAGGTCGCCGCGACCGTCGCCTCGCCAGTCCGCGTGCGCATGGGCGTGCCCTGGACGGCCACGAAGTCCCCCAGGTCGAGCAGCTTCAGCCGCTCGTAGGCCTCGTCGCCCACCACGTTGCGGCGCAGCAGCGCCTGCAGCCGCCCGCTCCCGTCGAGCACGTCGAGGAAGCTCGCGCGCCCCATTCCCCGCTGCGCCACCACCCGCCCCACGATGGCCACCGGATCGAGGTCCGGCTCCTCCCCGCTCTCGATCCCCTCGAGCAGGGCTGTCACCCCGGCGTTCGTGTGCGTTCGCTCGATGCGGGGCGGGTAGGGGTCGTGCCCCGCGTCGCGGAGTTGCTCCGCCCGCTCGATGCGCTGGGCGCGCAGGCTCTCGGCTCCGGTCCCCGCCGGCTCGTCTTCCCCTGCCCGTGTGTCCTGTTCCTCGCCCATCCTGACCTTCGTCCTGATTCTCGCAGCAAAGAGGGCCGCGCGTTGGCGACCCTCACCGGCTGTGACCGTGGCGCCGCCGGTTAGTCGATATCGAGCACCTTCAGCTTGATGGTGCCACTGGGGACTGTGATCTCGACCTCCTCGCCCTTCGACCGGCCCAGCAGGGCCGCTCCGATGGGCGACTCGTTCGAGATGCGTCCCTGGGAGGCGTTCGCCTCCGGCGGGCCGACGATCTGGTAGTGCAGGGTCTTGCGCCCCTGCCGCACCTTTACGCCGCTGCCCACGACCACGCGCGAGGCGTGGTGCGCCCCCTCCTCGTCGATGATGACCGCGCGCCGCAGGAGATCCTCGACGTTCAGGATCTTCCCCTCGAGCAGGCTCTGCTCCTGCTTCGCGTTGTCGTATTCGGCGTCGTTCTGGCTCGTGCCCAGCTCGCGCGCCTTGTGGATGTGGTCCGCAACGACTTTGCGATCCGCCTTCAGGCTGTCAAGCTCCTCCTGGAGCTTGGCGACGCCTTCCTTCGTCATCGGCACGGGTTCTTGTGGCATGAATTCGTCGCCCTTACGCACACGAGCCGCCTCACAGGGAGGCCGCTCGCGGAGACAGCAGTATACCGCACCGACGGTTGCGCCTCCCGTTCTGGATATTGGCCGCGCGTAGGGGATAATCCCTCTCGATGCGTGCGTCGTTCGTCCCGATGGCCACCCCCGGAGCGGGCTGCAGGCCACGCCGTCCCGCGGTGCGGTCGTGATCCGGCCGGGCCCTCGCCGGGGGTACGCCGGCGGAGCCGTGCAGGGCGCCACCCTCTCCGGTGGTCGCGGCGGCGCCTCTCCCATGCGCTACATCGTCCTTGCCGTGATCGCGATCACGGTGCTGGCGATCGGCATCCTTGCCTGGTTCTTCTTCGGCCGCGGCTCCCCCGACTGCACCGAGGCCTACTGCGAGAGCATCCTCGCCACGATCGACATCCCCGCCGACTTCGAACAGCACAGCAGGCTGTTCGAGCGGAACCCCGATGCCGAACCGCTTCCCGACGGCTCCGATCTGCAGGTCACCGTCCCCCTCGAGGCGCCGACGACCGACTCCCGCGGGCTCAGCATTTACGGCTACAGCACCGAGAGCCAGCTCTGGGAGCCCGTCGCCAGCGTCACCCTGGATGAGACCGGCGAGCACGCCACGGGCCTCTTTTCCGACCCCCCGCAGTACCTCGCCGTCTTCCGCAGGCTCAACGAAGGGCGCCAGGTGGTCGCCTACCTGAGGCCCGGGGAAGTCCTCCACCCGACCGCCGCTCTCCTCGCCACCGTGGTGCACACGTTCGACTTCACCCCTGCCCCCGATGGCTCGCTCCAGGGCCAGCCAAGCCCCCGCCCCGCCACGACCGCCGTGCACTACCCCGTCATCTCCGCCTCCTCCGAGATCGACGGTTCCGTCCCCAACGTCGACAACATCCTCTCCACGGGTGCGGACCGTACTAACCATGTCCGCCAGATCCTCCAGCGAGTGGCCGCCCACCGCCTCGCGGGCATCGACATCGCCTACCTCGACCTGCGGGCCGACCACCGAACGTCCTTCACCCTGCTCATTTCCGAGTTGGCGGAAGGGCTGCATGCCCAGGGCAAGACGCTGACCCTGACGCTGCCGGCCCCCCTGAAGGCCATCGACCGCATCGATGAGGGCGCCTACGACTGGGCCGCCCTCGGCCAGTCCGCCGACCTCATCAAGATTGCCCCCATTCGCGACCAGAGCACCTACCGCCTGCACCTGCCGGACATCCTCGATCACATCACCGCCGTGGTTGACCCGGCCAAGGTCATTCTCACGATTACCCCCTACGCCTCCGAGAAATCGGCCGATGGCGTGCGCGCCCTCACCCTCACGGAAGCTATGACCGTTGCCAGCAAGCTCGCCATCCGCAGCGAGAACATGGCTGCGGGGGGCGACATCCAGGTCGTCGCCGTCAACATCGACCGGGACGAAGGGTTGAGCGGTATCAAGTGGCAGCCCGAGACCGCGACCGTGGCCTTCACCTACAAGCTGAACGGCGGGCGCACCATCTGGATCGAGAACATGTTCAGCGCCGGCTTCAAGCTCCAGTTCGTGAGTGTGTACGGCCTCGGCGGCCTCGCCGTCGAGGACTCCAGCGACGACGTCTTCCTCGGGAACATCTGGACCGCGGTCGAGCCCTTCGTGGCGTCCGGCCAGCCGGTCCTGCTGCAGCCCAGCCAGGCCCGGCTCCTGCCCCGGTGGGAAGTCACGGCCGGGAACCTCGTGGGGGGCGAGCGCGGCCTCGTGACCTGGCAGGCGCCCCTCGAGGCCGGCTCCTACACCGTTACCCTCACCCTCACCGATGGCGTCGAGCGCTTTGAGAGCCGCATCGTTCTCTATCTGGAGTCGCTGGAGGCCGAGCCGGTCGAGGAGACTCCCTGAGTGCCCCAGGCGCGTGTCCGCATAACCGGTGGCGCCCTCAAGGGCTTCCAGCTGGCCGAGGCCGGGGGCGCCCGCCTGCGCCCCACCAGCGCCCACGTGCGTGAAGCCATCTTTAACGTCCTCGCTGCCCGTATCGACGGCGCCGACGTGCTCGATCTCTTCGCGGGAACGGGCGCGCTCGGCATCGAAGCGCTCAGCCGCGGGGCCGCCCGCGGCGTCTTCGTCGAGAGCCACCGCCCCGCCGCCCGCGCCATCGTCCAGAGCCTCGCTCGCGCCGAACTGTCCGGGCAGGGCTCGGTCGTCCGCGGCGCCTTGCCCGGCGCGCTGGGCTCCCTCGACGGCCCCTTCCACCTCATCTTCTGCGATCCCCCCTACGACTCCGAGCAGGCCCTGCCGACGCTTGCCGAGCTGGCGCCGCTCCTCGCCGAGGACGGTCTGGTCGTCTATGAGCACCGGAGCCGATACAATCCGCCGGAACGCCCGCTCGGCCTCACGTTGTCCGATCGGCGGGTCTACGGCGATACCGCCGTGGCGTTTTTCGTGGCGTTGGAGGGTGCATGAGAACCGCGATCTTCCCGGGTGCCTTCGATCCCGTGACCAACGGGCACCTGGACCTCGTCAAGCGCATGACCGGTCTCTTCGACCAGGTCATCGTGGCCGTTATCCGCGGCCGCGATAAGAGCGCCATGTTCACCTGCGAGGAGCGAATCGAGCTCTTCCGCGAGGCGGTCAAGGAACTCCCGAACGTCGAAGTGGAGATGCTCGAGGGCCTCACCGTCGAGTTCGCCAAGAACAGGGGCGCCGTCGCCATCGTTCGCGGCATCCGCGGTGGCGGCGATTTCGAGTACGAGTTCGATATGGCCCTCATGAACCGCAAGATGGCGCCCTCCATCGAGTCCGTGTACCTGATGACCAACCACGAGTACATCTACGTGAGCGCGAGCCGTGTGCGGGAGGTTTCCCAGCTCGGCTACGACGTGGACGGCCTGGTTCCCGACCATGTGCGCGCCGCCATCCGCGACCGGGTCGGGCTCAACCGCTAGCTCGCAGGGGAGGCCCCCGCTGGAACTCCTCGACCTCATCGCAAGCCTCGAGTCCGTCGTCGTGCAGGCGCGCCGCCTTCCCGTGGGAGGCAACCTCGTGATCGAGCGCCGCGCCATCCTCGACCTCGTCGATCAGCTCCGCCTCGCCGTTCCCGAGAACGTGCGCCAGGCCGCCCAGGTGCTCGAGCAGCGCGAGCAGCTCCTGCGCGACGCCAAGGAGCATGGCCAGGCCCTGATCGAGGAGGCGGAGCGGGAACGGGCCCGCCTCGTGAGCCAGACGGCCGTCGTCCAGGAAGCGGAGAAGCGCAGCCAGGAGATCATTATCGGCAGCGAGGCGCGCGCCCGGCAGACCATCGCCGACGCCGACGCCACGGCCGCCGCGCACCTGAGCGAGGCCGCCCAGGCCGCCGCCAGCCAGCTCCAGGACGCCGATAGCTACGCCGTCTCCGTTATCGAGAAGCTGCAGGCCGACATCCGCGCCGTCCTCGAAGCGCTCGACCGTAGCAGCGAAAGCCTGCGGGAGTCGCGCTGATTCCCCTGCCCTCGGCAGCCGCTAGGGCGTGGTGATCGCCTCGCCCACGGCCTGTTGCGTGATGCTCCCGTGCGAGGCCGCCCACCGCGCCCGCGCGTCCCGCAGGATCAGCACCTGCGGCGACTCGTGCTTCACGCCCGTGCGCGCTTCGATCGAGCGTGTCAGTTCGCGCCCCTCGGATACGTCGATGAGGGCGATCTCGCCCTCGACGAGCGACATCTCGTCGTAGGCGCGGCTGGAGATGGGACACCAGTAGTCGTGCAGGAACAGCACGACGTCCCGCTCGCGCGAGCGCTCGAACCAGTCGTCGAGCTGCTCGATCTCGGTCAGGTTCTGGAAGTCACTGGCGCCCACCGGCCACCCTCCTCGACCCCCTGCGGGGGCCGCCCCTCACGATAGCAGGCGCCCGCGCCCCCGTGCTCAGGATCGACGGGCGATGGCGTAGGTGACGCGTCCCGCCGCCGCCAGCTCCCCCGACTCGTCCCGCACTTCCACCGCCACGAAGACCGTTGTCCGGCCCGCTCGCAGCACCCGCCCCTCGGCCGTCGCCTCCCCGCGCACTGCCCGCAGGTACGACACGTTCAGGTCGGTCGTCGCGTGCCCCGCCCAGGTGTCGTCCTCCGGATCCCGCAGCGTCGCCACCGCCGAGCCCGAAGCGGCGTCGACTAGCGACGCGATCGCGCCGCCGTGCATCACGTCGGGGCGGCGGGTGGCCAACTTCGCCTCCATCGGCAGCCGCAGCTTCACATGCCCTCGCTCGGCGTCCACGAGTTCGATGCCGAGCAGTGACCAGTACGGGATCTGATCGGCCGCCACCAGCTCTGCCATCGCAGGGTCCATGGCCCTCCCCCGGCCCGTATACTGCCGCCCGCCAGCGATTCGGTCACGGAGGAAGGCATGGTCACCATCCCCACCGCCGCCGGCGCCATCGACCACAGCGAACTCGGCGCCACCCTCATGCACGAGCACGTCTTCATCCGCTCGCCGGGCGTGTTCGAGAACTGGCCCGAGCTCTGGGACCGCGACGCCGAGGTCGCCAACGCCGTCGAGCGCTTCCGCGAGCTGAAGGCCGCCGGCATCGACTCCATCGTCGACCTCACCACCATCGACCTCGGCCGCGATGCCGCCATGGTCTCCGAGGTCGCCCGCCAGGTCGACCTCAACATCGTCATGTGCACCGGCGTCTGGCGGCAGCCTCCCAACCTCTTCCTCCAGATGGACAGCGACGCCATCGCCGACCTCTTCGTGCGCGACATCGAGCAGGGCATCGAGGGCAGCGACGTCCGCGCCGGCGTTATCAAGCTCGCCACCCAGCCCACTGTCGACGAGGTGAACGAGGTCATGCTGCGCGCGGGCGCCCGCGCCCACCGCCGCACCGGCGTGCCCATCAGCACCCACACCGATGTCTCCACCGAGTCCGGGCTTGCCCAGCAGGATGTCTTCGAGAGCGAGGGCGTCGACCTCACGCGCGTCGTTATCGGCCACTCCGGCGACAGCGCCGATACCGGCTACCTCTCGCGCATCATGGACCGGGGCAGCGCCATCGGCATGGACCGCTTCGGCATCGACCGTACCCTCAACACCGAGGGGCGCATCGAGACCATCGTCCGGCTCTGCGAGATGGGCTACGCCGAGGGCATGGTGCTCTCGCACGACACCAACTGCTTCATGGACACCATGCCCCGCGCCTCGTCCCGGGAGTGGGCGCCCAACTGGCACTTCCTCCACATCTCCAACGACGTGCTTCCCGCCCTGCGCGAGCGCGGCGTCACGGAGAAACAGATCGACGCGATGATGCTGGAGAACCCGCGGCGCATCTTCTCGCGCCGCGATCCGTACTAGGCGGCGCCGGGCCGGGCCCTAGAAGTCGAGGTCGCCGCCCATGTCGAGCCCTTCCATGCCGGGCATGCCGCCGCCCATGCCAGGCATGCCGCCCATGCCGGGCATCCCCGCTCCCATGTCGGGCATGCCGCCAAGGTCGCCCAGATCCCCGAGGTCGCCGAAGTCGTCGCCGCCGCCCACGCCGATGATCGCCGCGCCGAAGATGCGCTGTGCGTTCTTGCCGCATTCCGGGCAGCGAGCGCCCTGGCTGGCCTTCTCGACCGGCCGCTTGCGCTCGAAGACCTTCCCGCACTCGGGGCAGTTGAATTCGTAGATGGGCATGGGAACGGGTTCCTTTCCGGAGGTCCGGGGGTACGTGCCGCAGATCGTAGCACTCCCGCCGGAGCGGTCGAGGCTCGTGCGGGAGCGCCCCCGACGCGCTACGATCGAGCCTCGCCGGGCCCCCGTAGCTCAGCGGATAGAGTGTCGGCCTCCGGAGCCGAAGGCAGAGGTTCGAGTCCTCTCGGGGGTACCAACCGCCCTTCGTGCTTCACCTGGTAGCGGTGGCTTCCCTCGCGTCCGGCCCCTGTCTCCCCGGGTCTGGTGAGAAGCCCCAGGGCGATGACTGCACCGGCCGGGCGGCTTCAACCTCGCGAGGGGATGGCGGCTCGAGGTGGTTGCCTCGCGTGATCCGCGAGGAGCCGGTCGCCTTGAGCAGCAGCGGTGGTGTGGGCACGACCCGGGCGCCCTGCCGGGACGAAACAGCTAGCGCCCGACATATTTCTGCGACATTTGCTTCCTAGCGTGAACAGCATCACGGATGAAAGGACTGATGTGATGATGTTCAAGAAACTGTTCCCGAAGACGCTCCTGGTTGGGTCGGTCCTCGCGGCCGTACTCGGTGCGGGAGTACTGGTGGCCTGCACGGGCGATAGCGAGGCCGGAAACGGTCACGACTCCGACCGCTCAGGGGCCACGGAGGCCGCCTCCGGGCGCGAAGGACCCGGTGAGCATGGCGGCCCGGGCGAAGGTGGCGAGGGCGGCGGTGAGCCGGGCCACGCCGAGGGCGCCGGCCACGCCGAGGGCGCTGAAGCCGCCGGAAGCAACGAAGCCAGCGAAGCTGCCATGTCGAGCCCGGTCATTCCGCTCGGGCAGTCGTGGGAAGGCAACCTCGGCGGGCTGGCCGTCTCCGCTCGGTTCGATGAGGCGACCGGGACGGTCTACACCACCGTCCAGAACGCGACCTCGGAGAAGCTCTGCTACGTGCAGTCCGAGCCTCACATGAAGTTGGGCGCGCAGACCGTGGGCGAGCTCGGCCCTGACAAGCTGGGCGACCTGAACCCTGGTCAGCAAGCGACCTCCGTCCTGGTCGTCGGCGATGAACCAGGAATGGCGGGCGTGGCCTACGACGGGTACGTCGTGCACATGGAAGTGTTCGACTGCAGCGGCCCCGGCCCCGTTCCCCACTCGGGAGAGGGCGCCGAGTCCGGCGGCGAGTCCGGCGGTGAGCACGGTTCCGGGGGCGAAGGCTCCGCCGAGGGCGGCGCTGAAGGCTCCGAGGCCGGCGGCGAAGAAGGCAGCGGCGCCATGCTGGCGCTGGATGAGACCTTCGACACGGTTCGTGGCGGCGCCCGCCTGATCATGAGCTACGACGCCTCGGCCAACGCCTTCACCGGCACCGTCGAGAACACGACGAACAGTGTCCTGACCCGGGTCAGGATCGAAGTACACCTCTCCAACGGAGTGGAGCTCGGCCCAACAACGCCGGTGGACATGGCTCCGGGCGAGGTGCGGACGGTCAACCTGCCGGCGACGGCAGAGCCGTTCACCGGCTGGGTCCCCCATGCCGAGGTCGGCAGCTCCGAAGGGGGCGGCGAGCACGGCTCCGGCGGCGGCGGCAACGAGGCCGGCGGCGAGCACGGCTCCGGCGGCAACGGCAACGAGGCCGGCGGCGAGCATGGCTCCGGGGGCGAAGGACGTGGCGGCGGCTAGCGCCCGGTCCCGCCCGGCAAGGGGTGTACGCTGACAAGCAGTGCATCCCGCGAGTGGACGCGGCGTCTCTCCCGAGGCGCCGCGTCCAGGAATGTTCTACGAGGACTCCTGATGAGCGCCACGGTCTTGATAGTCGAAGACGACAGGCGGATCGCGAACTGGGTCAAGGTGTACTTCGAGCGCGCCGGCTTCTCCGCCGAGATGGCTCACGACGGCGAAAGCGGCCTCGCCCTGGCCCGCGACCTGGCTCCCGACCTCGTCATCCTCGACCTCATGCTTCCCCGCCTCGACGGCGTGGATCTGTGCCGGATCCTCCGCCGCGAGTCGGACGTTCCCATCATCATGCTCACCGCCAGGGAAGCCCCCGCCGAGCGGATCACGGGGCTCGAGAGCGGAGCTGACGACTACATCATCAAGCCGTTCGACCCGGAGGAGGTCGTCGCCCGCGCCGAGGCCGTGCTGCGTCGCGTCAAGGGCAAGGTTCAGCAGGTGCTCACGCGCGCCGGCATCACCTTGAACGAGACCACCGGCGCCGTCGCGGTGGACGAGGAACCCGTGGCCCTGAGCCAGGCGCAGATGGCCCTTCTGGCAACCTTCATGCGGCATCCCAACCAGGTGCTGACCCGCGAGCAACTCATCTCGCTGACCTTCAGCAACGAGTTCGAGGGATTCGATCGCGCCATCGACAGCCAGATCGCCCGCCTGCGCAAGCAGATCAACCGTGCCGGACGGGAGCCCATCCAGACGGTGTACGGCGCCGGCTACCGGTTCGTGGCGGAGGACGGCTGATGTCGCTGCGCTGGCGAATCATGGGCGCGACCGTCCTCGTGGTCGTCCTCGCCGTCCTTGTCAGCGTGGCGGTGGGCTACTACGCGACGCAGTCCCGCCTGGGCGAGTTCGTCGACGAGATCGGTGACGACGAGGCCACCCAGCTGGCCCGCAACCTGAGCCGCGAGTACACGGCCGCCGGTGGTTGGGGAACAGCCGATCGGACGCTGTTGGAGGCCGGGTACGGCTCCCGCGAAGCGCCCGGAGCGGAGGGCTCCGATGAAGGCGAGGAGGACCATCTCGAGGCCCTCCACCGGGATCCGGTCCGGGTCGTCATCGTCGACACCGGCGGGCGTGTCGTGTGGGACAACTTCTCCATGGTGGTCCCGGGGAAACCGGCGCCCGATCTGGGGGAGCGCCGCGAAACCGTGTCCGACCTGGCGACGAACCAGCCCGTCGGCTACGTCTACGTGGATGTCAACCGGGAATTTCTGTCGAGCGAGTCGCACGGGTTTCTCAACACGCTGCTGCTCATCACCCTCATTGGCGGCGCGCTCACGGCCGGCGTCGCCATCCTCCTGTCCGGCTGGCTGTCCCGGCGGATCACGGCGCCCGTCACGGCCCTCACCGAGGCCACCCAGGCCATCGCCCAGGGCGACACCACCCGGCTGCCGGTCACGTCCTCGGACGAGCTGGGCAGGATGAGCGCCGCCTTCAACCACATGACCTCCGCCCTGGAGACCCAGCGTGAGCTCCGCAGGCGGCTCGTGAACGATGTCTCCCATGAGCTAAACACGCCGCTGAGCGTCATCCAGCTGGAAGCGAAGGGGCTGGCCGACGGCCTCCAGGCCCCCGAGCGCGCATCCGACCTCATCATCGAGGAAGTGCACCGCCTGCGCGGCCTCGTGTCCGACCTGAACTCGCTCGCGGAGACAGACCATGGGGAACTGGGGCTCACCCTTGAGGCCACCTCGGTCGCCTCGCTGCTCAACACGGAGGCGGAGCGCTGGCAGCCGCAGTCACGGGCCCGCGAGGTCGATCTGGCCCTGCGCGTCTCCGGCGACCTCCCCGAGATGAGCCTCGACCGCATGCGCATGAGCCAGGCGCTGGGCAACGTCCTGAGCAACGCCATCCACGCCACCGAGCCAGGCGGAGCCGTTGTCCTCGGGGCCGAGCTGGAAGGCGGCGAGACGCTGGTCATCTCGGTCGTCGATGACGGGGCCGGCATCGAGCCCGCCGACCTGCCCCACGTCTTCGATCGCTTCTACCGCACGGACCAGTCCCGCAGCCGGGGGATAGCCGGCACTGGCCTGGGGCTGGCGATCACGCGGGCCATCGTTGAAGCGCACGGCGGTACCGTTAACCTCGAGAGCGCAGGGCCCGGACTGGGTGTCACAGCGGTCATCCGCCTCCCCCTGGCACACGCAATCGAGGCGAGTTGATGGTGCCCGCTCCCCGACCCGCTGATCGATTGAGTCTGGGAGCAGGATGGCTCCCACGCCGGGAGCCACCGAACGCGGGCGCTCCGGCGCACCTCATCGAGTCTGGCTGAATGCCGGAGTCAGGCCGGGGAGTATCCAGGCCCGTGCCCGTTGTGACGGGGCGCGCCGTTGCGCTTTACTAACCGGCGGCGGAGTACTCTCGGTGCTGGAGCGCACGCTGAGTTCGGAGGTCGACCATGGCTCTTCCAACCGCCGCCGCCCGCAGTCTCGGCACGGAAACGGCGTTCGAGGTCCTCGCTCGAGCGAACAGGCTCGCGGCAGAGGGCCGCTCGATCATCAACCTCGGCATCGGTCAGCCGGACTTCGCCACACCCGACAACATCGTGGAGGCAGGCAAGCGCGCCCTCGCCGAGGGGAAGCACGGCTACACGCCGGGCGCCGGCATCCCCGAACTGCGCGAGGCGGTGGCCAGGGACCTTGAGCGCCGCCATGGCGCAGACGTCGATCCCGAGACGGTGCTCATCACGCCGGGGGCGAAGCCGGTCATGTTCTTCGCGGCCCTCCTCATGGGCGAGTCCGGCGCGGAGGTCATGTACCCCAACCCCGGGTTCCCCATCTACGAGTCGGTCATCCGCTTCTCCGGTGCGACCCCCATCCCCATCGAGCTGCACGAGGCCGATGGCTTCACCTTCGACCCCGACCAGGTCCTCGCCCAGATCAATGAACGCACGCGCCTGATCATCCTCAACAGCCCCGCGAACCCGACCGGTGGCGTGTACACCCGCGAGCAGGTCGAGCGCCTCGTCGAGGGCCTTGAGCGCTGGCCCGACGTGGTCATCCTGAGCGACGAGATTTACTCCCGCATCCTCTACGAGGGCCGCTCGCACGTGTCCTGGCTCAACTACCCGCAGCTTCGCGACCGACTCATCGTTCTCGACGGCTGGAGCAAGACGTACGCGATGACCGGCTGGCGGCTCGGCTACGGCGTCTTCCCGCCGGACCTCTTCCCGTTCGCGGAGCGGCTCGCCATCAACAGCTACAGCTGTCCCAACGCCGCCACCCAGTACGCGGCGATCGAAGCGCTCGAAGGCCCACAGGATGCCGTCGACGTCATGACGGAGGCGTTCGATGAGCGCCGCAAGGTCATCATCCGGGAACTCAACGAGGTGCCCGGTGTGCGCTGTGTCGATCCGGGCGGCGCGTTCTACGCCTTCCCCAACGTCTCCGGGACCGGCATCGATGCCCGCACCCTGCAGGAACGCCTGCTCGAAGAGGCGGGGGTCGCCGTGATCGCCGGGACCAGCTTCGGGCACCTGGGTGAGGGCTACCTGCGTTTCAGCTACGCCGCCTCCCTTGAGGAAATCGTCGAAGGGGTCGACCGCATGCGCACCCTGCTGGCCAACAGCTAACGGCCGCAGAGCCCCCGAACGTCTAGCGCAGGCCCTGCTGCTCGAGAAACTCCCGCAGGGCCGCCACGCAGGCCTCCGGCTGCTCGAGCTGGAGGAAGTGCGTCGCATCGGGAAGGAAGTCGTAGTCGACCTCTCGAATGTCGCCAAGGTCGAGCGTGGGAAGGTAGGCGTAGGGCAGGGTCGGATCCGCCCCGTACGCCTTGACCGGGCAGGCCAGGGCGGAGAAGTCGATGAACACCGCGAAGATCCTCGCGTACTCGATGATCTGCGCTTCGTACTCCGGTGGGCAGATCAGCTCGTAGCCCTCCCCCGAGGGGAGCTCCCGAAGGGTCGTGTCCGCCATCAGCTGGAGCACGCCCGGGACGGTGTTCCGGAAGTTCGGCGAGAAGCCCAGCAGCTCGGCGAAGGCCTCCTTGCTCTTGAAGCGGTAGCCCCGCTTTCGAGCCATGCCCGCTGTCTTGATCGAGGCCTCGTCGAACTCCTCGTGGCTGACCCCTGGCCTGCGGAGCGGTGGATCGAAGAGGAACAGCCCGGAGAATCCGCGGCACTGCTCCGGCGAGAGGAGCGTCGTCATGGCCGAGACGGAGTGAAAGACCCCGGTCTTCGGCTTCTCCCCATACTCCGCGTCGATCGCCTCCTGGACCGTCTCCTGGTCACGCGCGATCGTCGGAACGTTGTGTCCATCCTGGGAGCCGATCTCGTTCCAGCCGTGATTCCGCAGGTCGTACAACACCAGGTCGAACTCCTCTTCGAGAAGCGACCAGAACGGGTAGTAGAGGTCGATGGCGAGGCCGTTGCCGTGGCTCAGCACGAGTCGCGGCCCGGCAGGGTTCCCGTGCCGCCGCACCTTGATCACCGTGTCCCCGTCCACCGGGACGTCCAGCACGGAGTGCGGTTCTGGCAGTCTCCAGACTGCCTCGGGATCACTCATCGGCAAGTCCCTGTTCCGCTTTCGGTGTCCGTCACGAGAACGACACGCGCAACTCTACGCCCCCGGGAATCTCCAGGGACGCCACCAACGTCGGCAAAGGGAGCCGCCACCGCGGGCCGCGCGCCTCTCGAGAGCCGCGACCGGCGACGCCTAGGCTGAGTCCAGGTGTGCGATGAGATCAGACGGCGTCAGCAGCTCGGAGAACTGCTCGGCGGAAATGTCGACCCCGAACTCCTCGTTCACGAGCTTCCAGAAGGCCACGATGTCGGGAGAAGGCACCCCGGCGTCGGCGATGTTGCGACCCTCGTTAAGGGGCGTCCCGGGCGTTCGGCCCTCGATCTCCAGATTGTCATCAACCAGCTTCCTCAGCCGTTCTTCCGTTGTGGCCATGGGTACACACTCCTGTAGGAAATTGGAACCATTCGGGGCGCCAGAATAGGCACGCCCATCGGGCTCGTCAATGTCGATTGGGGAACACCCGGGGTCTGGCCGGTCCCCGGATGTCGCCGGAACGGAGACTCCGGTCGCGGAGCACGCCCGGCAACCCCTCACCTTCTGCCCCTCCTGCCCTTTACCGTTCAGGAGGTGCAGCGCCGGCGCCCGCTCCCGTACGCTGGTTGAGATGACCGACGCATCGAATGCCGCCCCGCCCGTGACCGTCGTGACGGTCTATCCTATGACCGGCCGGCAGCTCTTCCTGAACGTCCCCCACGCAGTCTGTGAGGAGTGTGACCTCACCGTCCGCCTCGTCCAGCGCGTCGCCTCCGACCTGCCCTGCGTCCAGGTCCATATCAAGCCCTGGTTCAACCACATCTTCGATGCCCTGCGCCGCGGCGGCTGGCACCCTCCGGTCGTGACGATTGACGGGAAGGTCACGACACAGGGTGTCGTTCCCGACGAGGGCGAGCTTCGCAGCGCCCTCGCTCGCGCGGCCCGCCCCGCCGATGACGCCTGAGCATCCCGGCGCCGCCGGGGCTTCGCGCATGCTCGCCGGCGGCCACTTCGCGGTCGCCTCTTCCCGCGAGTGGGTAAGGGCCTGGGCAGCCGTCCTCATCCTCTTCGGCCCCGCGATGATCGTGCTGCGCCTTGCCGCGGCCCTGCCCGACCGGCTCCACGGCCGGCGGGCCCGAAGGACCGCCGAGCGTTGGTGGGCCCGTCTCGCGGCCCGCCTCATCGGCCTCCGCATCCGTATCGAAGGCCTGGAGCATGTCGACCGGCGCGAGCGCTACGTGGTCGTCTCCCTCCATGAGGGCTTCTCCGACGGCGTTGCCCTGCTCCACCTGCCCCTCTCGTTCACCGCCGTCGCCCGCGACGAGCTCGCCACGTTCCCGCTCCTCGGCGCCCAGTTGGCGCGTGGGCGGCACCTCTTCATCCGTCCCGAGCGGCCGATCGAGACCACCCGCACGCTGCGCCGCGAGGCGGGCGTTGCCGTCGAGGCCGGGGACAGCATCCTGCTCTTCCCCCAGGGCTCCATCCTTGGCATCGAGCTCGCCTTCCAGCCGGGCGCCTTCAACCTGGCGGCTCGCCTGGGCCGTCCGCTCCTCCCCGTGGTCGTCACCGGCGGTCACCGTGTCTGGGAGCACCCCTTCGCCCCCACCCTGCGCACACACCAGTCCATGACCGTCTGCGTGCTCCCCCCGGTCCCGCCGGGGGAAGCCGTCACCCGGCGAGACGAGATCGAGCGCTGCATGAAGCAGGTGGCCCTTGCCGCCGCGACGCCGCCCCGCCGCTTCGATCCGCTCCGCGACGGCTTCTGGGACGACTACCGCTACGAGATCGACCCCGCCTTCCCCGATGTCGCGCGACAGGTCGCCGAGCACCGGTCGAGCGACGAGCGGGAACGCCCGTAGTCCAGGTGCCGCGGGTGTTCCCTGGACTCAGCGCGGGTCGAACTCCACCAGCAGGTCTCCCACCGAGCGGATGCTGCTGCCCCGCTTGCGCGCCCTGATGGTGTCCATCTGCTCGTCGGCCAGCCGGGGCGACTTCATCACGCGCAGCAACTCCTCCGCCCCCACGATTGCCTCCCGCCGCGCGAGCTGGTAGCCGATGCAGAAATGGCGCCCGAGCCCGAACCCGAGGTGTCCGAACAGGCCGTCGCGGAAGTACCCGGCTCGCAGATCCCGCTCCGAGTACAGGTCCCCGCGGAACGGGTCGAACCGATCCGGGTCGTCGAAGACCGTCTCGTCGCGATTGCCGGACGCGATCCAGAGCCGCACCACCGCTCCGTAGGGGATGAGGGTGCCCGCCAGCTCGACGTCCCGCGTCGCGCCCCGGTCCTCCCGGTGAACCGGCGGCGAGTGGCGCATCGTCTCGCTGAAGTAGTGGTCCAGCAGGCCGTGATCCGCCTCCAGCCGCGCGACCAGCTCGGGCTCCTGCAGCACGTTCAGCCACATGTTGCCCATCGCCTTGTCCGTCGTCTCCCCGCCGCCCGACAGGAGCAGCGACACGAACGTCTTGAGCGCGGGGTCGGGAACGCCCTCGCGGATGAGCCGCGAGGTCAGGTCCTCGCCAAGGTTGCGGCGCCGCGCCTCGAGGAAGGGCGTCATGTACGCCTCGTACTCCGCCCTGGCTCTGAGGGCGGTTGCTCGCGTGTCGTCGGCCCACCCCATCCCCATCATGAATTGCTGGTACCACCGCTGGAACAGGGCGAAGTCCTCCATCGGCAGGCCGAGCATCGTCATGATCACGCGGATCGGGAGCTGGCTCGTGAACTCCTGCGTGAGGTTGACGCGACCGCGGCCGGCGAACCCATCGACCAGCGAGCGGGCCACGTCCCGCACAATCGGCGTGAACGCATCGAGCTTCCGGCCCACCAGTGCGTCGCTCACGAGATTGCGCTGCTCCGCGTGCTCCGCGCCCCCCAGGCTCAGCATGGTCGGCCCCAGCACGCCATCCGTTTCATAGCTGTGCGGGCGCGTTCCGAAGGCCCCCTCGTCGCGGAATGCCTCCACGAGGTCCCGGTACCGGGTGACGTGCCACTGGTTGTGCAACCGGTCGTGGTAGACGGGATGGTGCCTGCGCAGCCGGCGGTAGAGCGGGTACGGGTCCGCGAGGAACTCGGCGCCGTCGAAGTCGCTCGCGTCGATGATCGACTCGTCCGGGGGCGAGGTGTCGGCGGTTGAAGACGTCGTCGGCGACATGGCTACCTTCTCCCGGTCCGGCTGCCCGTGCCGGACGCTGCTCGGGCGGGGCCTGCAATGGGTCGGAGCCTAACCGACCCCCGTCCGACTTACACGCAGGGTTCCCGCCAGGGGCAAGAACGAGCGAGTCCCCGGGCGCGGCAGTCCCACCCAGCCCCCGTTTTCGGTGCCAATGCCGCGCCCGCAGCCTTGACCACCCGCGGGGCCCGCTGGTAGGCATAGACCATCACGTTGAGGAGGCAGGGAGATGGGCAAGTACTTGCTCCAGGCGAGCTACACACAGGAAGGCCTCGCGGGCCTGGTCAAGGAGGGCGGCACCAGCCGTCGCGCGGCGCTGGCCGAGACGGTCGAAGGCGTGGGCGGAACCCTCGAGTCGCTCTACTACGCCTTTGGCGAAACCGACCTGTTCATCATCGCGGACCTGCCCGACGACGCGGCTGCCACGGCGGTCTCCCTCGCCGTCGGCGCCGCCGGAGCGCTTAGCGCGAGCGTCACGGTGCTGGTCGCCCCCGAGACGGTCGACGAAGCCATCGCGAAGAGCGTCCCCTACCGCCCGCCGGGAACCTAGCCGGAAGACTCGGGGGCAACGGGGCGCCCTGCGCGGACCCCTTCCCGGGATTGGGAAGGGCGCTTACACGCGGCCCTCCTGCCCCCTGCCCGACTCCTGTAGGCTCGCCCGCATCGTGCAGCACCCTGCCAGGGAGGGCCTGAGCATGGTCGCCAGACTTCGTCCGTATCGCCGCCCGGCCATCATCCTCGCCGTTACCGCTGCCGGCGCCGCGGCCATCTTCCTCGGCCGCCCCGCCATCGCCGAGGCCGCCGCCGTCGACGGCGAGACCGAGTTCGTCCTCAACACCTTCGCCTTCCTCATCTGGGGCGCGCTCGTGATGTGGATGTGCGCCGGGTTCACCATGCTCGAGTCCGGCTCCGTCCGCACCAAGAACGCCTCGATGATCTGCCTGAAGAACATCGGCATTTACTCCATCGCCGGGCTCGCCTACTTCGTCATCGGCTACAACCTCATGTACGTCGACGTCGTGGGCGACTTCATCGGCTCCTTCAACCTGCTCTACGAGGCCTCCGACGTTGAGCTTGCCTTGCTCGAAGGGGACGCCACTGCCGATGCCGTCCTTGCCGATGAGTCCTACGCGACCATGTCCGACTGGTTCTTCCAGATGGTCTTCGTGGCCACGGCCGCCTCGATCGTCTCCGGCGCCCTCGCCGAACGGGTCAAGATGTGGCCGTTCTTCTTCTTCACCCTCGCCCTGACGGCCGTCATCTACCCGGTCGTGGGAGCGTGGACCTGGGGCGAGGGCTGGCTCCACGACCTCGGCTTCCAGGACTTCGCCGGCTCCACCATCGTGCACGGCGTAGGCGGCTGGGCCGCGCTCGCCGGTATCCTCGTCGTCGGCCCCCGGCTCGGGAAGTTCCGCGCCGACGGCAGCGTCCGCCCGACGCCCCCCTCGAACGTCCTCGTCGTCACGCTGGGCGTCTTCATCCTCTGGCTGGGCTGGTTCGGCTTCAACGGCGGCTCGCAGCTGGCGCTGGCCAGCACCCTCGATGCCGTCTCCATGAGCCACGTGCTCGTCAACACCAACCTCGCCGCCGCGGCCGGCGTCATGGCCGCCCTTGGTGTCTCCCGCTTCGTCCTGGGGCGCATGGACCTCATCGCGGGGCTCAACGGCGCCATCGCCGGCCTCGTCTCGATAACCGCCGGGCCGGACATCACCGAGCACTGGTGGGCCATCATCATCGGCGCCATCGGCGGCGTGATCTGCACGCTCGCGATCAAGCTCTTCGAGAAACTCAAGCTCGACGATGTTGTTGGCGCCGTTCCCGCTCACCTCTTCGCCGGGGTCTGGGGCACGCTCGCCGTCTGCATCGCCGCCGGCGGCGACTTTGGCGCGCAGATCACGGGCGTCGCAGCCATCGGCGCGTTCGTGTTCACGGTCTCGTTCGTGCTCTGGAAGGTGCTGGCGATGACGGTCCAGGCGCGCGTCTCCCCCGAGGTGGAGGAGCTCGGCCAGGACGCCGGGGAGCTCGGCATCGAGGCCTATCCCGAGTTCGTCCTCATGCCCGAGGAGTTGCCCTCCATGGCCCCGCCGCCGCCCCCGCCGCCGGATCCCGAGGAGGCGCCCTCCGAGGCTTGAATCGGGCGTCTGCATGTGCTCCACATGTGATAATGTGGACCACATGTCCAAGATGATTCAGATTCGCAACGTGCCCGACGAGGTGCACCGCGAAGCCAAGGTGCGCGCCGCGCGCGCCGGCATGACCCTCTCCGCCTACTTGCTGCGACAGATCGAGCGCTCCCTCGAGGCTCCGGATGTCCAGGAGTTGCTGGCGAGAATCGGGTCGTTGGAGCGTGTCGAGACTTCCGAAACTGCTGCGGAGATGATTCGAGCGGAACGCGACTCGCGGTGATCGTGGCCGACGCTTCCGTGGTGGTTGACATGTTCCTTGGCCGCGGGGGGGTCGCCGGCGATGAGCTGCGCGGGCGGCTCGCTAATGAGGAGTTGGTCAGCGCTCCCCACTTGCTGGACGCCGAAGTCGGGCAAGCCCTTCGGCGCTTGTCGATGCAGCGTGAGATCACTGTCAACAGGGCGACGACCTCCTTGCAGGAACTGGCGGCACTCCCGATCACGCGCTATGCCCACGGATGGCTCCTGCCCCGGGCCTTCGAGCTGTGCTCCAACGTGACCATCTACGACGGGCTCTACTTGGCCCTGGCCGAAGCGCTCGGCGTGCCCCTGCTGTCGTCCGATGCCGCTCTCGGGGACGTCCCGGGCTGCCACGCCGCGGTCGAGATTCTCCCCACACCTGCCGCTCGCGACTGACGCGGAAGCCCCGTCGGGCTGCTTACACCCCGCTCCGGGCGCGTGTGTCTCTCAGCCGTGTAGCATGAGCGCGTCAGGGAGGCTATAGACCGTAATGCTGAGATTCGCCGAAGAGATCATCCTGCTCCTGCTCCGCGACGAGGACGGGACGTTCGTCCATGTTCCCAACTGGTCGATGGACCGTGCGATCGCCGGCGCCGTCCTCATGGACCTCGCCCTGGAGAACCGCATCGATACCGATCTCGAGAACCTCACCCTGGTCGACTCCACCCCGATCGGCGATAGCCTTCTCGACCCCACCCTTGCCGAAATCGCCGCCGACGAGACGCGCGAGCCCCGCTACTGGGTCGAAAAAGTGGCCCAGCGCGCCCCCGAGCTTCGCGAGGAAGCCCTCAAGCGCCTGGTCTCCGGCGGCATCCTCGAGCGCCAGGACGACCGCTTCCTCTGGGTCTTCCGCTCCCGCCGCTATCCCATGGTCGACGGCAAGGCCGAGCGCGAAGTGAAGCTCCGCATCATGGGCATCCTCTTCAGCGACGAGATCCCCGACCCCCGCGACGTCGTCATCATCTGCCTGGTCGACGCCTGCCGTATCTTCAACGAGCTCCTTTCCAAGCGGGAGCTGGAGCAGGTCACTCCGCGCATCGAGCAGGTGCGCAAGCTCGACCTCATCGGTCAGGCCATGGCCCAGGCCATCCGCGACATCGAGGTCTGGATCACGACCGCCCAGATTGAAGGGCGGATGCTCTACTAGCCACGGGGCGGTATTCGGCCATCTCGCACGACGACCTGATCGACCGCTGCCTGCGGGAAGAGCAGGAGCCCTTCATCGGCTGGGACTTCTCCCACCTCCACGGCCGCATGGACGAAGGGCGGGAGCCCTGGTCGTATCTCGACCGCGCCGCCGACTTGATGACGCGTTCGAAGTCCGTCGTCGACATGGACACGGGTGGCGGCGAGAAGCTGCTGAGCCTGCGCGACCACTGGCCCGCGAGGGTTGTCGCCACCGAGGACTACCCGCCCAACTTCGAGCTGGCTTCCAGGCGGCTCTCGGCCCTGGGCGCCGCCGTCGTCCGGGTCGCGCTCTCGGACACGGCGCCCATGCCGTTCGCGAGTGGCGAGTTCGATCTCGTCCTGAACCGGCACGCCGCCTTCAACCCGCACGAGGTCGCCCGCATCCTCGCGGCGGGCGGCGTCTTCCTCACGCAGCAGGTGCATGGCATGTGGGCCTGGGACCTGCAGGCCGTCTTCGGCGCCGCTCCCCGGTGGCCCGACGCAACCCCCGCGAAGTACGTGCCCCTGCTGGAAGCGGCCGGTCTGACCATCGAGAGCCTCGAGGAGTGGGAGGGGCGCCTGGTCTTCGCCGACGTGGGCGCAATCGTCTATTACCTGAAGGCCACTCCCTGGGAAGTGCCCGGTTTCACCGTGAGGACCCACCTCCCCTATCTGCTCGCCCTCCAGGACCGGCTGGAAGCAGGAGAGGAACTGGCATTCTTCGCCGCGAAGTACCTGATCGAGGCGCGGAAGTCGTAGCGCCCCCGGCGTCAGCCGTGCGCCCAGCGCGCGAGCGCCTTCTCCGGGTCCGCGAGCTCCTCTACTGACTCGTAGTACCAGTCGCGCCAGCCCTCACGCGGCAGCCCCGTGAACAGCATCAGGTTCAGGGGGTAGTGCTCGCTGTCCGTCGCCCGGCGGAAATCGTCGCGGAACAGGAACGTCGGTTTGCCCAGGGCGATCGCCATCCCCAGCTCCACCATCACGCCCTCGTCGGGCGGCACGCCGTTCACGACGGCGAAGATCGCGTCCGCCTTCCGCACGTCCTCGAAATCCGCCTGCCCGATGCGCCAGGCCCAGTCAGGCTGCGCGCGGTCGACCTGGTTGTTCCGTGCGAACGGCTCCCACACCTCCAGCCCAAGCCCCTCAAGCGCCGCCACGAGCTGCGGCAGCAACAGCTCCCGCTGCTGCGCCGAGAAGCCGTACGGGCTCGCCAGGTAGATGGTCTTGCGGCGCGGCTCCGGGTTCGCCATGGCGGGCGCCAGTATAGGCGCAGCCTGCGAACGCCTTGACCCGTACGGCTACCCTGTCCCCATGCGCTCCTGGCTCCTTCGGGTCGCTGCCGTTGCCCTCCTCCTCGGCCTTCCCCCCGCGCTACAGGCCGAGAGCGTCCTGGCCTGTTCGTGCCTCCCTCCTCCACCAGTCTGGGAGTCGGTGGAAGGGGCCTCCGTCGTCTTTGCCGGTAGAGTCCAGTCCCTCGACCACTGGGAGGGTGAGGACGACCACGGGGTACACGTGACGTTCGCGGTGTCACGCGTCTGGAAGGGCCCCGTCTCGTCCGAGCTGGTCGCCAACACGCGGTCCCTTGGCCTGGGAGACTGCGGCTATCCCTTCGATCTCTGGGAGGAGTACCTCGTCTACGCCTACGGCGATGCGCTGGACATCCATCTCTGCAGTCGCACGGCCCCGCTCTCGTACGCAGCGGAAGATCTGGAAACGCTGGGCGAAGGCCACGCTCCCGTCGCCGGCGCGACCGGTGAGGTGGAGGTGGTGGCGCCGCCCCAGCCACCTGCTGTGGGAACCGGCGCCGCCGCGGCGCAACAGGAAGGCGGCGACCTCCTGTGGTGGCTGCTCGCGACGGTGGCCGTTGGGCTGGCCGGAGCGGGACTCGCGGCCATCCGCCGCCGCGCACGCCAAACCTGAGTAGCCGGCCCTGCCGGCTACTCAGGTTGCGAAGGCTCGGAGTCGGGAACCCCTAGACGGGGACCGCGATCTTCGCGAACTCGCCGCTCAGGTCGGCCGGGCCCCGGTACAGCGCCTGGAACTCCCGCGTCTGGATGTACCACTGCCCGTCGATGCGCGTGTACGTGTCCACGTAGCAGATCGAGTTCATCGAGCGCGAGCCGTCCGCCATGTTCAGGAACTCGCCCATGTACCAGCGGCCACGCGCCGTGTCGCCCGTCACGTCATCGACGACGCCCGAGTACACGTGCATGTAGACGTTGGGGATGCTGCCCATGATCTGCGTCCAGAGCGGCACCATCACGTCCCGGCCCTTGTGGACCTCGCCCACGTTCCATTCGCCGTCCGGCGCCCATGTCTGGCCCCACGCCTCGGCATCGAAGCGGTTGACCGCGTCGACGTAGCGCTCGGCCACCATGCGGATGGCGGTGTAGTCCTCGACTGTTGGCTTACCCATTGCGTTTCTCCTGTTTCGTTTTGCCCTGTGCGCTCCTGCGCCAGCGGGCCGCTGTTGCTAGTGGTGTTCCCAGGCCACGTAGGGGTAGAACTGCCCGTTCAGGTCGCTGCCGCTGTACAGGAGCTCGTGTGTGCGCTTGGCGAAGTGCCACTTCCCGTCGATGCGCACCAGGTCGTCCTCGTACACCGTCACCCCGGCCAGGCGGTTGTCTTCCCCGATTTGCACGTCCTCGGTGTGATACCAGCGTGCTTTCGCCGTGTCCCCATGGACCTCGTCGACGACGCCCGAGTTTACGACCATCACAACGGCGGTGATGTCCGCCATCGCGGTGCTCCAGAACTGCGCCAGTTGCGGGCGTCCTCGCGGCGGGTTCTCGCCCCCGTATTCCCACACGCCGTCCGGCGCCCAGGTCGCGATCCATGCCTCTGCATCGCGGCGGTTGAGGGCGTCGACATAGCGCTCGCAGAGCTGGCGGATGGCGGAATATTCATCCGGCATGGGACGCGCAATGCTACAGGGTTCGCGACACCCTCGGGGAGCCCGCGGCCGCGGGCTGCCCGCGTTGCACGTCGCTGCCTCCAGCGGGCACGATCAGCGCACTTCCTTTCGCGAGGCCGCCATGAGCACCACCCCACTCGAAATCCTCCGCACCGGGCTTACCTCCATGCACGCCCTCCTCGACGAGGCGATCGGCGACATGACTCTCGAGCAGCTCAACTTCCGCCCCGCCGAGGGCGGCCTGAGCCCCTTCTTCAGCCTCTGGCACTACGTCCGCACCGAGGACAACATCGTCAACTACATCGCCCAGGGCCGCCCCACGGTCTGGCTCGAGGGCGGCTACGACCAGCGCTTCGGCCTGCATCGCACCTCGCAGGGCACGGGCATGCCCGAGGAGGAGGCGAAGGCCATGGCCCTCAACGACCTCGAGGGCTGGCGCGAGTACCAGCCCCGCGTCTGGCAGGCCACCGACGACTACCTCGCCACCATGTCCCCCGACGAGTTCGATACCCGCACCGTCACCATCAAGCCGCTCGGGGAGATGTCGCTCTGGCAGGGTCTCAACGGCGTCTGCCTCAGCCACGGCTACCGGCACGTGGGCGAGATCGAGTACGCGCGCGGCATCCTCGGCCTCGGCGGGCTGACGATCTAGCCGGTTTCGTCCGCTTCGCCCTCGCCTCGCGACTCCAGCACGCCGATGCGGCGGTCGAGGCTGCGCAGCGAGTAGCGGATGATCGCCATGGTCACGAAGAAGTCGAACCACAGCATCACCGCGCCCACGATCATGAAAGCGTCCTGGATGATCTGGTGGTTCACCAGGATGGCCGCGAGGATGAACGCGATGCCCACCCCCGAAAGCAGCGAGGGCACCACGATGAGCGCGCCGCCGACCGTCCGCCGGACCGTCATGCGCTCTCTCCCAGCCGTGCGCTCTCCCGCGCCAGCAGGCCCAGCCCCATCGGCCCCAGGGCCAGCGCCTCGCGATGGAACGTCGTCAGATCGAAGGCTTCCCCGAGGCTCTGGCGCGCCGCTTCTCGGGCGGCCAGCCAGGCCCGCTCCCCGACCTTGTAGCTGATCGCCTGCCCGGGAATGCCCAGGTAGCGGTCGATCTCGCTCGCGATGAAGTCCTCCGGGAAGTGGCTGCGCGTCTTCGCGAACTCGTCGCCCAGCTCGGGCGTCCAGCGCTCGCCGGGATGGAAGGGCTGCCCTTCAGGGATGTCCAGCTCCAGGTGCATGCCGATGTCGATGATGACCCGCACGCTCCGCAGCGCCTGCGAGGCCAGCAGCCCCATCCGGTAGTCGGGAACCTCCAGGTAGCCGATCTCGCCCATCAGGCGCTCGGCGTAGAGCGCCCAGCCCTCCACGTAGCCCGAGCAGTCGCCCAGCAGCCGCTGAAAGCGCGACAGGTCGAGCAGGCGCGTGTTGCCCCGCTCCAGGTGGTGCCCCGGGACGCCCTCGTGGTAGGCGATCGAGACCTCCCCCCAGAGGGGGAAGCGCGTCTTCCCGCCCGTCGGGTACCACGTCCTCCCCGGCCGCGAGAAGTCCTCCGAGGGGCCCGTGTAGTACATCGCCAGCGCCCCGCCCGGAGGCGCGATCATCGCCTCGATGCGCTGCAGCTTCTCCGGGATGTCGAAGTGCGTGCCGTTCAGATCGGCGATCGTTTGCTCCTGCAGGTCCTGCATCCACTGCCGGAACGGCTCGACCCCGTCGATCGAGCGATCGGGGTCGGTCTCGAGCACGACCTTGGCTGCTTCGACCCCCTCCCCCGGCGCGATCTGCTCCGCGGCCGCTTCCATCTCCCGGCCGATGCGGTGGATCTCGTCCCAGCCCCAGCGGTACGTCTCGCGCAGGTCCAGCTCGCAGCGGTTGTAGGAACGCGCGTAGCGGGCGTACCGCTCCTCCCCGACCGCGTCCTGCTCGGTGGCCCTGGGCAGGTAGGACTCCCGCAGGAACGCCCCGAAGGCGGCGTAGCTCTCGCCGGCTGCCCTGGCGGCGGCGCCGAGGTCGCTCCGCAGGGCCTCGGAAAGGCCGTCCCCCGCTCGCCCCACGAAGGCGGCGAAGAACCCGCCGTCGCCGTTCCCGGCCCACGTCTCGCACTGCTTCCGGCACGCCTCCACCTGCCGGTGGGGGGCCGCGCGACCCGCCTCCAGCCCCGCCTCCAGCGTGGAGCGATAGCCCGCGAGCGCCTCCGGCAGCTTCGCCAGCCGCCGCGCGATGATTGCCCAGTCGGCCTCGCCGTCGGTCGGCATCAGGTCGAAGGTGCTGCGCAGTCCCTGCATCGGCGAGGCCAGCACGTTCAGCCCCGCCAGGTAGTCGCCCGTCTCGTGCAGCTCGATGTCGACGGTGAGCGCCTCGCGCATCACCTCGCGCAGGATGCGATCCCCGTTCGCTTCGAGCGGCAGCGCCTCCAGCTCGGCGAGGGTGTCTCGCGTGTGCCGGTCCCGCTCCTCGAACCCCTCGAGCGAGTAGTCCGTGAGCTCCTCCTCGTGGCCCGCGATGCCGAGGCTCGTGGCCGCGTTCGGATGAAGCGCAGCCAGCTCCTCGACATACCGGTCCCCGAGTTCCGTGATCGCCGACATCAGCGTTCTAGCTTGCCACCCTCCCGGCGGGACCGCGAGGGATCGCGTGCCGGCTGGGCGTTCTGCTCCCCCCACGAGTCGGTGGCCACCAGCCGCTCGAGCGGCAGACGCCGCTGCTCACGGACCTCACGCCGCTGCAGGTCCTCCGGCAGCGACTCCACCGCTCCGGGGAATCCGATCGCGAATACGACGAGCACGCGGAGCTCGCCCGGCGCGCCGAACGCGCGCCGGACCGCCTCCTCGTTGAACCCGGCCATCGGGTGCGCGACGAGACCCAGCGCCGTCGCCTGCGCCATCAGGTTCCCGGCGGCGATTCCCGCGTGGAAGGACCAGAGGGCACGCTCCTCGCCGTACGACTCGGCGTGCTCGTGCGTGGGCATCGACGCCAGCGCCACGAGCAGCGGCGCAGCGGGCGCCCAGTTTCGGTTCCCTTCTGAGAGCGCCGCCACGAGTCCGGCCCGCACGGGTTCGGACTCCGCCACGAGCAACCGTACCGATTGCACGTTGCCGTGGCTCGGCGCCACCGACACCGCTCGCCACAGCAGCTCCTGCGCCTCCGCCGGCACTTCGCGCGCGTCGAAGGCGCGCCGCGCGCGCCTGCCCGAGAGTGCCTCGATCAACTCCGCCATCGCCCCTCCGGCGCGCGATCGTGCCACCCTCCCGCCCCCGGTGCTAGGGTGACCCGCCATGCCCACCTTCATCGGCCTCGACCTCGCTTGGACCTCCCACCGCGAGAGCGGCATCTGCTGGCTTGAGGGCGAGACCCGTGACGACGTGCGCTGCACCCGGCTTGAGGCTGCTGTCTGCGACACCGAGCGGCTCGCCGACGAGCTGGCGGCCGTCGAACGCCCGCTCGTCGCGACGATCGACGCGCCCCTCCTCTACACCCCGGAGCGCTGGGCCGAACGCGAGATCGCCCGACGCTTCGGTCGCTACAAGGCCTCGCCACACCAGGCGCACTACGCCGTCCGCAAGGGCTACACCGCAGGCATCGACCTTGGCGAAGCGCTCGAAGCCCGTGGTTTCACGCTCGACCCGCAGTCCCTCCTCGATGGCGACCGGAACGTGCGGGTCGCCGTCGAGGTCTTCCCCCACACCGTTCACGTGCGCCTCTTCGGCCTCGCCGAGCGCCTCCCCTACAAGCCGAAGGGTGGACGCAGCGCCGCCTTCCGGCGCGAGGTCATGCGGTGCTACCAGGGCCACCTGCAAACCCTGCTCGAACAGGAAGCCCCACGGGTCCTCGCCCACCCCCAAGTCGAGCAGGCCCTTGCTCCGTCGACGGCGGCGAACGCGAGGGGCGCGAGCCTGAAGCGCCTCGACGACACCCTCGATGGCCTCACCTGCGCGCTCGCCGCCTGGCTGCTCTGGAGGGAGCCTGACCGCTGGGAGACCATCGGCGACCTGAACGGCTACATCGTCGCGCCCCGCGAGACGTAGCCCCGCCGCTTCTGCTACATCCGCTCTGGAGCGGTCATCCCCATCAGGTCGAGCACGCGCCCCAGCGCGATCTTCGCCGCCTGCACCAGCCGCAGCCGCGCCGCCGTCAGCGCGGCGTCGTCCGTGATCACCTTCAGGTTGGGGTCGCCCTGCTGCCGGAAGGCGTCGTTGAAGGCGTGGAACGAGGTCGCCAGCTCCATGCCGTAGTGGGCCAGGTGTTGGGGCTCGTAAGTCGTCGCGACCAGCTCGATGACCTCCGCCAGCCGCAGCATCTCGCGCACGAGCGCAAGCTCATGGGGCGCCGTCAGCAGGGCGACGTCGCCGCCCTCCGGCGTGTGCCACTCGGTGGCGGCGCGGTCGAGGATGCTCGCCAGCCGCGCGTGCGCGTACTGGATGTAGTACACGGGGTTCTCGTTCGACTGCTTCACCGCCAGGTCGAGGTCGAACTCCATCTGCGAGCTGGGCGCCCGCAGCAGGAAGAAGAAGCGTGCGGCGTCCGGCCCCACCTCCTCGACGAGCTCGTCGAGCGTGATGATCTCGCCGCCCCGCTTCGAGAGCCGCACGATCTCGTCCCCCCGCTTCAGCGTCACGAGCTGGTAGAGGAGCAGGTGCAGCGCCTCGCCCTTCCCCGTGACCGCCTCGGTGCCGACCTCCAGCCTGGAGACGTGCCCGTGGTGGTCCGCTCCCCAGACGTTGATCACGAGTTCGAAGTCCCTCCGCAGGAACTTGTCGTAGTGGTAGGCGATGTCGCTGGCGAAGTAGGTCGGCCGCCCGTCGGAGCGCACGACCACGTTGTCCTTGTCCTCGCCGAGGTCGCTGGAGGTGAGCCAGAGCGCCCCTTCGCGTTCGGCCAGGTGGCCGTTCTCGCGCAGGATCGTGATGGCCTCGTCGTAGGCCGAGGCCGAGCCGTTCGCCGATGGCTCGTAGAGCGACCGCTCGCTGAACCAGCGGTCGTAGGTGGTCCCGAACGCCGTCAGTGTGCCCCGGATGTGCTCGACGATGAGCTCGATGCCCATCTCCCGCACTCCCGGCGGCGGCCCTTCGCCCGGCTCCGCGAGGAAGCGATCGCCCTCGCGTTCCCGCATCTGCGTGGCCAGGTCGACCATGTACTCGCCCGGGTACCCGCCGTCCGGAATGGAGACGTCGCGCCCGTGTTGCTGCTGGTAGCGCGCGTACAGCGTCTCCGCGAACACGTCCGTCTGCGTGCCCGCGTCGTTCACATAATATTCGCGCTCGACCTCGTACCCGGCCGCCGCCAGGGCCGACGCGAGCGTGTCGCCGATCGCCGCGCCGCGACCGTTCCCCACGTGCAGCGGCCCGGTCGGATTCGCCGAGACGAACTCGACCTGCACGCGCTTCCCCTGTCCCAGCGCGCCGTCCGCAAAGGCGGGCCCCCGCTCGATAATGCGGTCGATCTCGCCCTGCACGAAGTGCTCGGCCAAACTCAGGTTGATGAAGCCGGGAGGCGCGATCCGTGGCTCGTCGACCACGTCGCCGGCGGGCAGGTGCTCTGCGATCGCCTCCGCGATGGCCAGGGGCGGCATCATCGCGGAGCGCGCGAGCCGCAGCGGCAGGGAGCTGGCGTAGTCGCCGTGCGATGCGTCCCGGGGTCGCTCGACAAGCTCGTCCGGGAGGGCGACGTCCGGCAGGCTGCCCGCCCGGATGGCTGCCCCGGCGGCCTCCGCCACAAGCGCGCCCACCCGATCGCGAAGCGTCGTTGTGTCAGTCACCGCCAAAGCGTATCGCCTCTCGCCCAACCGGGGGAGAGGCCTCCTACAGGTCGAAGGGGAACTGCTGGCGCTGCGCCAGCGTCGAGAGCTCGCCCGCCGCCGCCTGCGCCCGCTCCACCACGTCGGGAGGGTAGCCGTACTCCAGCCGGTGCTCCTCGAACTCGTCCACGTCGAGCAGCTCGATCGTTCCGCCCGCGCGCACCGTCACGTCCAGGTCCAGGTCGATGTACCGGATCTCGCCGTCGTCGAACTCCGGCGGCGTGGTGATGTTGCAGTACCAGAGCGCCGTCTCCTCGCCCGGTTCGGCCAGGCGGAAGACGTTGTACCAGCGGTCCCGCCAGAAGTGCGCGTAGCTGTCGTAGCGGGAACGGAACTCGCCCCGGCTCGTGAAGATGGGACTCCCCGCGGCGGAGTGCGCCTGCAGCAGTGACCCGTCGTACGAGACCACGCGCAGGTGCTGGATCCAGTGCGCCTCACCGTTGTACTTGGTGACGCGCAGCAGCAGGGGGTCGCCCTGGGCGATGGGAGCGCCGTTCATGCGTCGATCATACCCTCCCGCAAGGGCTTTCGACCGTGCCCTTACGTGAAGCGGAGGGGGACGTTTCGCCTAGGTGGTGAAAACGAGGCCGAGGACCGTGCCCGCGATGATGGCCACCGCACCCAGCCCGAGAACGAGGGCCAGGTCGGCCCGGCTGTACTCCGCCCGCACGTCCGTGTGCGCCGGCGCCACCTCGATTTCGCCCTGTTCGCTGTCGCTCATGTCGGCTCCTGATCACATTGTGCGTGTCGCCGGTCCTGCGCGCACCCCTCCGGGAGGCGCCAACTTGCCTGAGTGACATGAGTGGGCCACGCTCGATAGTGGCGCCCGCGAGCGCCGCTCGCGGGAGATGCCATGACTGCTGCAGGGAGTGCTGCCGACCTCGTCATCGAGGCCCGCGGCGTCACCAAGACCTACGACACCGGCGAAGTCCAGGTTCAGGCGTTGCGGGGAGTGGACCTGCAGGTACCCCGCGGCGAGATGGTCGCCGTCATGGGGCCCTCCGGCTGCGGCAAGACCACCCTCCTCAACTGCCTCTCCGGCCTCGACACCTTCGATGACGGCCTGGTCCTCATCAACGGCTCGGACATCTCGCGGATGGCCGACAACGAGAAGACGGAGTTTCGCGCCCAGGGCATGGGCTTCGTCTTCCAGACCTACAACCTGCTGCCCGTCCTCTCCGCCGTCGAGAACGTCGAGCTTCCCCTCATCGTCTCCGGCACCAGGCCCGGCGAGGCCCGCGAACTCGCCCTCGCCGCCCTCGAGCGGGTTGAGCTCAGGCAGTACGCCGGCCACCGCCCCGCGCAGCTCTCGGGAGGCCAGCGCCAGCGCGTGACCGTTGCCCGCGCCGTCGTCAACAACCCCGCTATCGTCTGGGCCGACGAGCCCACCGGCGCCCTCGACTCCCAGACCGCTGGCGGCATCATGGACCTCCTCGTCGAGCTGAACGCGAACGCCGACCAGACCCAGGTCATCGTCACGCACGCTCCCGAGGTCGCCGCCCGCTGCCACCGCACCATCTACATGGCCGACGGCCTGATCGAGCGGGAGGAATCGAACCGCCCGCTGGCCGGGGCTCCCGCCTAGACCCCGCCGATGGAAGAGATTTTCGGCGTCTCCATGAACCTGATCGCGGTGATCGTGATCCTCATCACGGTCGCCATCTTCGCGCTGCTTGCCTGGGTCGCCCTCCGCAACCCCGTCATGTTCAAGACTGGCCTCCGCAACATCCCCCGCCGCCGCGCCCAGACCGCCCTCATCGTCTTCGGCCTGATGCTCGCCACGGTCATCATGACCGCCGCCTTTGGCACGGGCGATACCGTTTCCACCACCGTCACCGACGACATCTACGACCTCACCGGCGAGACCGACATGCTCATCGTCTGGGACGAGGAGGGCAGCCCGCGCCCCGAAGACGAGCGCGTCATTCCCCTGGAAGATGTCGCTGCCTGGGAGGAGCGGTTCGCCGGCGACCCCGACATCGACGGCTTCCTCTCCATCCTGCTGGAGACCCTGCCGGTCGTGAACACGGCCACGCAGCTGAACGAATCGGCTGCAACCATCGTGGCCTACGACACCGCCGAGGCGGAGCCCTTCGGCTCCCTGCGCGACCTCGATGGGAACGCGGTTGCGCTCTCCGGAAACCAGATCGTGCTCAATGAGGATCTGGCCGGCGAGGTGGACGCCGAGGTTGGCCACACCCTTCTCCTCTTCCTCGAAGGGTTCCCCGTCGAGGTCGAGGTCGTCGCCATCGCTCCCAACAGTTTCCTCAGCGGCACGTTCAACGTGGGCGCCGCCGAGTTCCCGGGCGGCGCCGTCAGCTTCGACTTCCTCGCCGGCCTCATTGGCCGTGACGACATTGCCTACGCGGTCGTCGTGACCAACGCCGGCGGGGTTCGCGAGGGTCTCGACCGCTCCGACGTCGTCGAGGAGAAGCTCAACGAGGTCATCGACGGCACCCCCTACGAGGTCGTGCCGCTCAAGAAGGACGCGATCGAGATTGCGAAGCTGGTCGGCAGCGTCTTCACCACCGTCTTTATCATCTTCGGACTCTTCTCCATCGCCGCCGGCATCCTCCTCATCTCCCTCATCTTCATCATGCTTGCCGCCGAGCGGAAGCCGGAGATGGGCATGGCCCGCGCCGTTGGCGCCAAGCGCCGGCACCTCGTCGAGTCCTTCCTCGCCGAGGGCATGGGGTACGACCTCGGCGCCGCAGTCGTGGGCCTCATCGCAGGCGTCTTCGTGACCTTCGGGATGGTCGCGCTTATCAACAACGTCGCGGCGGAGGGGTTCGGTCTCGAGCTCCGCACCGCGCTGACACCCCGCAGTCTCGTCGTTGCCTTCTGCCTCGGCGTCATCTCGACCTTCATCGTGATCTTCCTCGCCGCCATCCGCGCCAGCCGCCTCAACATCGTCGCCGCCATCCGCGACCTGCCTGAGCCGGTCGTGACCAACCCCGAGGCGGCGACGTGGCGCGGCTACGCCCGGGCCGTGCTGAACGCCGCCGTCGCCGGTGGCGCTATCGCCGTGAGCGCCTTCGCCCTCTACCGCCTCCCCGACTTCGCCGGCCTCTTCACCATTGCGCTCGTCCTGGGGCTCATCGGCCCCTACGTCTACCTGCTGCGGCGCCACAACTTCGGCGCGCCCGCACGCGAACGCATCGCCGGACAGGGGGTCCCGCTCTGGCCGCTCGCCCTGGTCCCCCTGATCCCCTTCTACCTGGTGGCGATGCTGGTCGTCCGCATGATGCGTGACCGGGATCCCCGGGTCGGATTCTGGCTCATCGTCCTGGGCATCCTGATCCCGCCCATTGGCCTGTTCCTGGTCGCCTCGCAGGACCGCGACCGCCCCATCGCCTGGGGCGCGGGCTACGGTGTGGTCGGACTGGCCCTGGCTGCCCTCTTCGTGGAGTGGGCCTTCTCCTCCGAGAGCTACTTCTTCTTTGCCGCCGGCGTGTCCCTGGTGTTTGCCTGGGCCGTGTTCACGCTCCGCTACTTCCGCGCGGCCGAGCGAGCCTCGTTCACCATCGTGGCGCTGTTGCTCCTGGGCTTCTGGTACGCCTCGCCCGCCGGCGTCTTCGACTTCGTCATCGGCGATCTCGAGGGCGGTCCCGAGCTCTTCTTCCTCAGCGGCATCGTCATGGTCGCCTGTGGAACGTTCCTCATCGTCTACAACGCCGACATCCTGCTCCCGCCCGTGGCCACCCTCGGGGCCCGGCTCGGGCGCATCGTGCCCGCCGTCAAGACGGCCGTCGCCTACCCCCTCACCGCCCGCATGCGCACCGGCATGACGATCATGATGATCGGCCTCATCACCTTCTCCCTCGTCATGTTCTCCACGGTGAACGACAACTTCGACAATATCTTCCTCTCCGATGACGCCAAGGGCGGCTTCGACACCATCGTCTTCGTCAACAGCAACAACCGCACCGACGACCTCGTGGCCGAGCTGGAAGCCCAGGGAGTCGACACCTCCCCCATCGTCGCGGTCAGCGAGCAGCGCATCGCCTGGGCGGGAGAGACGGAGATATTCCTTGAAGCGGAGGACCACTCCATCCCCGGCGTAGTGGGCACCTATACCGTGATGGGTGCGGACGCCGCCTTCTTCGAGCACGCCGAGTTCGAGCTCAGGCGTCGCGCTGCCGGCTACGGAAGCGACGAGGAGGTCTGGAGGGCGGTGGCTGCCGATCCGAGCCTCGCCGTCATCCCGGCGGATCTCACCGACGAGACTGACCCTTTCTCCGACTTCGACTTCCTGCAGCTCGATCCGCTCCTGGTCGAGGAAGGATTCCAGCCGTTCGACCTTCGTCTCCACGCCCCCGGCACCGACCTCAATACGGTCGTCACCGTCATCGGGCAGGTGGACGATCCCGGCGGCATCTTCTGGAACGGCATCATCGTGCAGCGGGACACCGTCGTCGCCGCCTTCCCCGACTCCGACTCCCAGCGCTTCGTCATCAAGACGCAAGACGGCATCGACCAGGACGCTTTCGCCAAGTCCATCGAATCCAGCCTGCCCCAGGCCTCGGCCGAGTCCTTCCAGAAGTTGCTGGACGACCAGCGCGCGGCCTCGCAGGGCTTCCTCCTGCTCTTCCAGGGCTTCATGGGGCTCGGCCTCATCATCGGCATCGCCGCCCTCGGCGTGATCGCCTTCCGCGCTGTCGTCGAGCGCCGCCAGCAGATCGGCATGCTGCGCGCGATTGGCTACCAGCGCTCCATGGTCGCGCTCAGCTTCATCTTCGAGTCCGGCTTCGTTGCCCTCTCGGGCATCGTCATGGGCGCCGCGCTTGGCGTTTCCCTCTCCTGGGTGCTCTTCTCCAGTGGCGGGATCGGCGAGGCCTCGGAGGGGAGTACCTTCATCGTCCCCTGGCTCCAACTTATCGTCATCTGCGGAATCGCTTTCGGAGCTTCGATGATCATGACCTGGTTCCCCGCGCAGACCGCCTCCCGCGTCGCCGTGGCCGACGCGCTCCGCTACGAATGAGCGCCAACGACGAACGCCCCGAGCTGCGGGGGACGCAGCTCTTCGACCTCACCGGCCGCGTCGCCATCATGACGGGCGCCGGGCGGGGCCTGGGCCGCACGATGGCTCTCGCCCTGGCTGCCGCCGGCGCCGACCTTGTCCTCGCCAGCCGCACAACCTCCGAACTCGACAGCCTCGTGGAAGAGATAGAGGCCCTCGGCCGTCGCGCCGTCGCCGTCCCCACCGACGTCACCTCCCCGGAAGCGTGCGAGGCGATGGTGGCCGCCGCCGTCGATGGACTGGGGCGTCTCGACGTCCTCGTGAACAACGCCGGCACGAATGTCCGCAAGCCTGCGCTCGAGTTGACCCCCGACGAGTTCGACTCCGTCCTCCAGGTCAACCTCAAGGGCTACTACAACGGCGCCCGCGCCGCTGGGGCCCACTTCGTCGCGCAGGGGTCCGGCAAGCTCATCAACGTCTCCAGCATCCTTGGGAGCGTCGCCCTCCCCAACCAGGCTGCCTACGCCTCCTCGAAAGGCGCCATCGACCAGCTCACGAAGGTGCTGGCTATCGAGTGGGCCGAGGCCAACGTGCAGGTCAACGGCCTCGCCCCCACCTACTTCGAGACTGACCTCACCCGCCCCCTCTACGAGGACCCCGAGCGCAAGGCCTTCATCGAGGACCGCACGCCCATGGGCCGCTGGGGCCAGCCCCATGAGCTG
Source organism: Dehalococcoidia bacterium (assembly GCA_022826585.1). Lineage (GTDB taxonomy): Bacteria > Chloroflexota > Dehalococcoidia > Tepidiformales > Tepidiformaceae > UBA2991. The sequence continues at coordinate 7,988 of JAJDUR010000032.1, read as the reverse complement.
GCGGGCGCCGTCATCTTTCTCGCCGGCGACGCCAGCAACTTCGTGACGGGCCAGACCATTCTCGTCGACGGCGGCTGGACCGCCTGGTAGCGCGTCCTACCTGCCGCCGATCTGCGGCTCCCAGAGCGTGAAGAAGTACCCGTCGGGGCCCATCACCTGGCACGTCCGCCCCATCCCGTCGTCATGTGGCCGCTGAATGCTCACGTAGCCCATCTCGACTGCCTTCCCGTGCCGTGCGTCGACCGCGTCCACCCGCACCCGCACCTCCGCCCCGATGCCCCGCGCCGCCCCCTCATTGCTGAGCGCCTCCCGCCACGGATGCCCGGCGAACGACTCGTCCGCGTGCAGCTGGATCTCCGCCCCCTCGACCGCGAGAGCCGCGAATCCGGGGTGACGCGTCTCCAGCGTCGCCCCCACCGCCTCGGTCAGGAACGCGGTGAAGCCGTCGAGGTCGGTGGCCCACAGGACGATGCTCAGGGCCCCTTGCTGCATCGGCTCAGGCCATGGGCCGGAAACGCGGGACGGGCGCGTCCCCCTCGCGCTCCCACACCACCTCCACGGGCATGCCCACCTCGAGGTCGTCGTTCTCGATGCCGACGATGTTGGCGGGCATCCGCGGCCCCTCCTCCAGCTCCACAACGGCGATGTTGTAGGGGAGATCCGGCTCCCAGGCCGGGTGGTAGCGCTGGTGCATGACTCCGAAGGTGTAGACGGTTCCGCGGCCGCTCACCTCCTTCCAGGTCACCCCTTCGGCCAGGCAGGTCGGGCACGTCGGGGACGTGGGCAGACGCATCTCGCCGCAGGTGTCGCAGGTGGCGAGCAGCAGGCGGCCCTTTTCGCCCGCGGCGAAGAAGGGTTCGGTCAGCTCATCGGGCTGGGAGACGGGCTTCACGGGTGGGGGATCGGCCATCGGGGTACCGCCTCAGTTCGCGTGCGGGCTCAGGATGAGCGAGGCGTGGTAGCTCAGCGCTCCCCCGTTCCCCGTCGACAGGATCAGGTCGTTCTTCTCGACCTGGCGCTCCCCGCCCTGGCCGCGTCCCTGGATGATCGCCTCGCTCAGCGGCGTCATTCCCCACATGTAGTACGCCGAGAGCTGCCCGCCCCCGGTGTTCGTCGGCAATGCCCCCCCGGGACCGAGCTTGCCGTCCTCGACGAACGCGCCGCCCTCGCCCTTCTTGCAGAAACCGTAGTCCTCCAGCGTGACGAGCACCGTGTACGTGTAGCAGTCGTACAGCTCGCAGACGTCGATGTCCTCCGGACCGACGCCCGCCATGCCGAATACCGTCTCCGCCGCCAGGCGCGCCCCCGTTTCGGTTTCCGGCGAGTCGCCCATGTGTCGCGTGTCGCCCGGATGCCCCTGGCCCATGCCATGGACGTACACCGGCGGCTGGGGCATGTCCTTCGCCTGGTCCGGCGGGCTCACGATCACCGCCACTGCCCCGTTCGAGACGAGGCAGCAATCGAGCAGGTGCAACGGCTCCACGATCCAGCGCGAGGCGTGGTACTCCTCCAGCGTCAGCGGATCGCGCATCTTCGCGTGCGGGTTCATCGTCGCCCAGGAGCGCTCGGCCACCGCGATCGCGCCGAGCTGGTCCTGCGTCGTCCCGTACAGCGCCATGTGGCGCCGCGCCGCGAGCGCGTACGACGTGTTCGCGCCGAAGTGTCCGGCCCCGGCCGAGAGCCCGAGGATGCCCGTCGGCCCCGCCCGGCGCCCCGCGTTTCCGTAGGCTGCCGCCGAGGAGCCGCCCTGCTGCAAGGGCGCGTCTGCGAACACGCAGACGACGTGCTTGGCCATGCCCGCGTCGATCGCCATCGTCGCGTACTGGACCATTTGCGCCGCCGTCGATCCGGCCGCGTTCATGTGGTTCAGCAGGCGCAGGTTCCCCATCCCGAGGGCGTTCTGGAGCTGCAGGCTCACCCCCGAACCGGAGAATCCCGTGATGCCCGCGTTGATGAGCAAGCCGTCGATCTCGGACTTCTCCAGCCCGGCGTCGGCGATGGCGAGGCGCACGGCGTCGACCGCGAAGTCGGTCGAGCTCTTGCCGTAGATCCGCCCCATGGGCGTAATGCCAAGGCCCGTGATGGCCGAGGCGCCGCGAAGTCGATGTGCCATGCGCGGGATTCTAGCGCAGCCGCCCCGGGACCGCCGTCGGCGGCTAGAACCGGTAGGTCTCGTAGTCCTTCGCGACTACCGTGCGGGCCAGGTCCGTCTCCACGTCGGGCGTCACGTGCGTGAGCACCAGCCGTGCTGTACCGGAGAGGGCCGCGTGGACCTCCGGAATGTCGTCGACGAGGTTCATGTGGATCGGGATCGGGATGTCCCGCGAGGCGCACTCCGCCACCAGCACGTCCGCGCCCCGCGCCAGGTCCAGCACGGCGTCACAGAGACGCGTGTCGCCGGTATAGGCGAAGCGCTCACCCTCGAGCTGGGCGTGGTAGCCGAGGTTCAGGGAGAGGCGGGCGTCGTGCTCGACACGAACCGCGTCGACCGTCAGGTCGCCGACCGTGGCGGAGTCGCCGGCCGCGACCTCCCGCCACTCGATCCCGAAGTCGCCCTCGAACAGCCCCGGGTAGACGGTGCCCCCGATCTCGCGGGCCAGCCGCTCGGTGTCCGGCGGCCCCACGATCGTGACCGGCGTCCGGCGGCCCTGGTGCTTCCAGTGGAGCAGCAGGAAGGGCAGGCCCAGGAAGTGGTCGCCGTGGTGGTGGCTCAGCACGACCGCCTCGACGGCGTTCGGGTCCACCCCGACCCGGTGCAGCGACATCAGCGCGCTCGGCGGCGCCTCGAAGAGGTAGCGGCCGTTCGCGAGAAACCCGTTCCAGCAGAGCCCGCCCGCCGCGAAGGCGTTTCCCGTGCCGATGAACGTCAGGTCGAGCGACATCGCGGGCATCCTACTGCCCCCGCCTGCTGCGCGTTCGCGCATGCCCGCGACAGGCGAGACAATGCCTGCATGACGGTTCGCGCGGGCATCATCAACGTCACCGGATTCGCGGGGATGGAAGCGGCGCGCTTGCTCTGGAACCACCCCGGCGCCGAGCTTGTGGCCGCCACGGGACGCTCGCTCGCCGGCCAGAAGCTCGGCGAGGCCTTCCCCCACCTCGCCGCCTACGCGGACTTCCCCATCACGGGCGAGATCGAAACCGAGGTCGACGTCGTCTTCTCGGCGCTGCCCACCGGCGCGAGCGCCGAGGCCTGCGCCCCGCTCGTCGAGCAGGGCGTCCGCGTCATCGACATCGCCGCCGACTTCCGCCTGCGCGAACCCGAAGCGTTCGCGCAGTGGTTCGGCGCCGACCACCCCGCGCCCGGCCTCCTCGGACGCGCCGTCTACGGCCTCTCCGAGCTGTACGCCTCCGATATCGCCGGCGCCGACCTCGTCGCGAATCCCGGCTGCTACCCGGCCGCCACCATCCTCGCCCTGGCACCCGCGGTCGCGGCGGGCATCGTCGAGCCTCGCGTGTTCGTCGATGCCAAGTCCGGCATCTCCGGCGCGGGTCGGGGCACGGGCGGCGGCTTCAGCTATAGCGATGTCAACGAGGACGTCTCCGCCTATCGCGTCGCCAACCACAACCACCAGCCCGAGATGGCGCAGGAGCTCTCGCGGTTGCGCGAGGGCCCCGAGGTCGCCGTCACCTTCGTGCCCCACCTCGTCCCCATGACACGGGGCATCCACTCGACCTGCTACGCGCCCCTCGCCGAGGATGTCTCGCCCGCGCAGGCGCTCGCCCTCTACCGCGACTTCTATGCGGACGCGCCCTTCACCTCCGTGACCGACGCGCCGCCCCACACGAAGCACACCTACGGCAGCAACGACTGCCTCGTGCACCCCACCGTCGACGAGCGCAACGGCGCGCTCGGGGCCGTGGGCGTGCTCGACAACCTCATGACGGGCGCTGCCGGCAGCGCCATCGAGAACATGAACCTCATGTTCGGCCTGCCCCAACAGGCGGGCCTCGATCGCCCGGCGCTGTACCCGTGACCCTCGAGATCGACCCCACCGGTAGCGCCACCAGCCCCACGGGATACCGCGCCGGCGCCGCCTTCGCCGGCATCAAGACGTACGGCGAGGGCAAGCTCGACCTCGGCATCCTCCTCTCCGACCATCCTGCCACAGCTGCGGGCGTCTTCACGGTGACGCGCCTCCACGGCGCCGCCATCGACGTCGACCGGGAACGGCTGGCGGCAGGGCAGGGGCGCGCCGTCGTCGTGAACAGCGGCAACGCCAACGACAGCACCGGTGAGCGGGGTGTCCGCGATGCCTACCGCATGGCCGAGCTGGCGGCGGAGAAGGTGGGCATTCCCGCCGAAGCCATGTTCGTCTGCCACACGGGCGTCATCGGCCACTACCTCCCCATGGACAAGATCGAGTCTGGGATCGAAGCGGTGGAGCTGTCCGGGGATGGAGGCCTCGACTTCGCCCGCGCCATCATGACCACCGACCTCGTGCCCAAGCACTGCTCCGTGCGCTTCGGGCCCTACACGCTCGGTGGCTGCGCCAAGGGCTCGGGCATGATCCACCCCAACATGGCGACTATGCTCGCCTACCTCACCACCGACGCCCCAATCGACCAGGAGACCCTGCAGACCGCCCTCTCCGAGTCGGCCGACCGCAGCTTCAACCTCATCACCGTCGATGGCGATACGAGCCCCAGCGACACGGTGCTCCTCTTCGCCAACGGCGCCGCCGGCGGCGAGACCATCGTTCCCGGTAGCGAGCACTACGGCGCCTTCCGCGAGGCCCTCGACGCCGTCTGCATCCATCTCGCGAAGGCCATCGCCCGGGACGGCGAGGGCGCGACGCGGCTCATCGAGATCACCGTCACCGGCGCCGCCTCCGATGGCGACGCCCGCCGGCTCGTGCGCGACATCGGCACCTCGCCGCTGGTCAAGACCGCCGTCCACGGCGCGGACCCGAACTGGGGCCGCATCGTGGGGGTGATCGGCCGCTCGGATGTGACCATCGTGGAAGAAGCAGTGACCGTCACCGTCTGCGGCCACCGCCTCTTCGAGCGCACCGTGCCCATCCCCTACGACGAGGCGGAGGTCTCGCGCGCCATGTCCGGCGCCGAGGTCACCATCGAGGTCGACCTCGGCGCGGGCGAGGCCGGCGCCACCGGCTGGACCTGCGACCTGACCGCCGGCTACATCCGCATCAACGCCGACTACACGACGTGAGCGACGCCCGCCCCCTCGTCATCAAGGTGGGAGGCAGCACCCTTGGCGCCGCCGACACGACCTTCCACGACATCGCCGCCCTCGACCGCGCCGGCGAACGGCCCATCGTTGTCCACGGCGGGGGCGCCGAGGCCAGCCGGTGGCTCGACGCCATGGGCATCGAGAGCCGCTTCATCGACGGCCTCCGAGCCACCGACGAACGCGCCCTGCCCGTCATCGTCGCCGTCTTCGCCGGTCTCGTGAACAAGCGCATCGTCTCCGCCCTGAACGCCGCCGGCGCCCGCGCTGCCGGCCTCTCCGGTGCCGACGGACGCACGCTCGAGTGCGAGCAGCGGCGCCCCGAGCTGGGCTTCGTCGGGACGCCGGTCGCCGTGCACCCCGGGGCCGTGCTCGCCCTGCGCGAGGCGGGCTTCGTGCCCGTCGTAAGCCCGGTCGGGTACGTCCCGGGTGAGGACGGCGACCAGCTCGTGAACGTGAACGCCGACGAGGCCGCGGGCTGGATCGCCAGCGCTGTCGACGCGCGCGAGCTCGTCTTCCTGACCGATGTCGAGGGCGTCCGCGGCGCGGATGACGGCGTTATCCCCGAGCTCGATGCCGCCGCCGTGCGGAGCCTGCGCGAGCAGGGCGTCATCGCCGGCGGGATGATCCCGAAGACGGACGCCTGTCTGCTTGCCGCGGAACTCGGCGTCCCCAGCCACATTCTCGACGGCCGCGAGGCCGGCGCGCTCCTCGACCGCGAGGGTCGCGGCACCGTCTTCCCGCCCGCGAAGGGCTGAGGACAGGGCCCGTACACCGGCGCGGCGTACAATCCCCACCCGACCCCCAATCACCCCTGACAGGAGCCGAACGGCCATGAGCGACTGGATCGAACGCGAGAGCAAGTACCTCTTCCAGAACTACGGCCGCCAGCCGATCGTGCTCGAGCGCGGCGAAGGCTCCTGCGTCTGGGACAGCGACGGGAACGAGTACCTCGACTTCGTCGGCGGCCTCGCCGTCACCTCCCTGGGCCACTCCCATCCGGTCGTGGCGACCGCCGCCGCTGCCCAGGCGGAGCAGCTCATCCACGTCTCCAACCTCTACTACACCACCCCCATGATCGAGCTCGCCGAGCTGCTCGTGGAGAACTCGCCCCTCGACCGCGTCTTCTTCTGCAACTCCGGCGCCGAGGCGATCGAGGCCGCCATCAAGCTCGCCCGCCGCTGGGGTCACGACGAGCAGGACGGCAAGCACGGCATCATTGCCATGGAGGACGGCTTCCACGGACGCAGCCTCGGCGCCCTCGCCGCCACCGGCACCGCCCGCTACCGCGAACCGTTCGAGCCGCTTCCCACCGGCTTCACCCACGTCCCCTGGAACGACATCGACGCCCTCAAGGCCGCCACGGACGACAACACGGTCGCCGTCCTCATGGAGCCCATCCAGGGCGAGGGCGGCGTCAATGCCCCCGCCCTCGGCTACCTCCAGGACGTTCGCGACTGGTGCGACGAGAACGGCCTGCTGCTCATCCTCGATGAGATCCAGTCGGGCGTCGGCCGCACGGGCACCCTCTGGGCGCACGAGCAGGACGGCATTGAGCCCGACATCATGTGCGTGGCCAAGGGCCTGGCGGGCGGCCTTCCCATCGGCGCCGTGCTGGCCCGCGAGGAACTGGCCGGCCACCTCGTCCCCGGCGATCACGGCACGACTTTCGGCGCGAACCCCGTTGCCACCGCTGCCGGCGTCGCCGTCCTCCGCTACATCCTCGAGAACGACGTCCTCGAGGCGGCCTGCGACGCCTCAGACCGCCTCGTCGCCCGCCTCCGCGCCATGGAGGACCGCCTCCCCGCCGTCACCGAGGTGCGGGGCCGCGGCCTCCTCCTCGCGGTCAGCCTCTCGAGCGAGGTAGCCCCCGGCGTCGTCAACCTCTGCCGCGAGCGGGGCCTGCTCGTGAACAACGTGCGCCCCGACCGCATCCGCCTCATGCCCGCGCTCATCGTCAGCGACGACGAGATCGACCGCGCCTGCGACATCCTTGAGGAGGCGATCCAGTTAGCGACCTCGTAACGGGCCTGCTCCTCGCCCTGGGCACGCTCGCGTCCGTCGGCGTCGCCGGCGCGGGCCTGCGGTTCCTGTTTGCCGCCCGGGCCGCCAGCGGCGCTGTCGCCCCTCCCGCGACCCTCGTGCTGGGGGGCGTTGCGGCCGGAGCCATCGGCCTCGCCTTCACCCCCTTCGCGCTCGCGGGCGCCCTTCCGACGACGCTTGGCGTCGTCGTCTTCGTGCTGGTCGTTGCCGCCCTGGTGAGCACCCTCGGCGCCTGGATGGTCCTCCGGCGCCTCTCCTGACTGCCGCGCGAGCGGCGGGCGCGCTACGCTTGGGGTACACACCGGAAAGGCAGGCCCGCGTGCCCAAACTCGTTCTCGCCTACAGCGGCGGCCTCGATACCACCACGGCCATTACCTGGCTCACGAAGGAGCGCGGCTACGACGTCGTCGCCCTCAACATCGACGTGGGCATGAGCCGCGAGCAGGCCGTGCTCGAAGAGCGCGGCCTCGCCGCGGGCGCCGCCCGGGTCATCGTCGAGGACGCCCGCGAGGACTTCCTCCGCTATTTTGCCTTCCCCGCCCTCGCCGCCGGCGCGCTCTACCAGGACGCCTACCCCCTCGCCACCGCCCTCGCGCGGCCCCTCATGGCCAAGCTCCTTGTCGATGTCGCCCACGACGAGGGCGCCGTCGCCGTCGCACACGGCTGCACCGGCAAGGGGAACGACCAGGTCCGCTTCGATGTCGGCATCCGCACCCTCGACCCTTCGCTCGCCATCGTTGCCCCCACCCGCGAG
>JAJDUR010000090.1 GCA_022826585.1 Dehalococcoidia bacterium | reverse complement strand
CACTTCGGCGACATCACCGGCCAGGTGATCCCCGTCGAAGGCGGCAATCACCTCCTCCGCCTGCCGTAGAAGAGCGCTCGCTGAGTGGTAGCCAGTCTGCGGCAGGGCATGACGTGTGCGCCAAGGCCCACTCAGGCGGCGCAACCGCCGCTCTCCTCAGCGCGGCCCCGCCGCGCGCTCTCCTCGCCCCTCAGCCGCGCGCCAGCGCGGCGCTCTACTCCGTCAGCCAGCCGCCGTCGACGTTCAGGTAGATGCCGTTGATGTAGTCCGCCAGCGGCGAGGAGACGAACGCGACCGCGTTGCCGATCTCCTCGGGGTGCGCCCAGCGCCCCAGCGGGATGCGCGCGATGCGGCTCGACACCGCGTCGGCGAGGCCGTTGCCGGTCAGCTGCACGGTCGCGTTCGGGTCGAGCGGGGGCGGATCGCCCGGGTTGACCCAGGTCGCGCCCGGCGCCACCGCGTTCACGGTGATGCCCGTGCGCCCCAGCTCCAGCGCCAGCGCCCGCGTGATCTGCAGCACCGCCGCCTTCGAGCCGTCGTAGGTCACCCCCACGCCCGGCGAGACCGCCTGCGTCGAGGCGATGTTGACGATGCGTCCGCCGTTCCCGGCGGCCAGCATCACCCGCGCCGCCGCCTGGCAGCCATAGAACACGCCGTCCACGTTCACCGACCAGAGCACGCGCCACATTTCCGGCGTGATGTCGGCGATGCCCCCGCCGTACTCGCGGTAGACGCCCGCGTTGTTCACGAGGATGTCGAGGCTGCCCTGGTCCGCCACGATCTGGTCGACCGCCGCGTTGAACGCGTCCTGGTCGCTCACGTCGAGGGGGAGCGCCGCCGCCCCCAGCTCCGCCGCCGTCGCCGCCGTCGTGTCCGGGTTCAGGTCCGAGACGACGACCGTCGCTCCGCACTCCCCCAGCACCTTGGCGATGCCTCGCCCGATGCCCTGTCCGCTTCCGGTGACCAGCGCCACCTTTCCCTGGAGGTCGATCTCCTTCGCCATGTCCGTTCCTTTCGCTGTGTGCGTTGTCGTGGTTGGTGCGCGAATGCTACGCCGAGATCGTGCGTTCCTCCGACCACTTCCCCTCAAGCGCCCGCTCGACGATCTTCCACTCGCCCCCGCGCCGCTCGAAGCGGTCGATGTACGTCCCGCCCATGACCCAGATGGCGCCCTCGGCGCTCACGTGGCTCGCCTGCACGTAGGTGCGCGCCGAGGCCCGGTCGCCGTCGAGCGCGATCTCGTAGTTCCCCAGCAGGTGCTGCGTGTGCGCGTACCGCGAGAGCACGCCCTCCGCGTACACGGCCGCCTCGTCCGGCGTCAGCGCCTCGCCGTAGTGGACGACCGCGTCGTCGCTGAAGCACGTGCGGAAGCGCTCGTAGTCCTTCGCGTCGAGCGACGTCGCGTAGCGGTCGATGACGTCGACGATCGCCTGGCGGTCGGCGAGCTGCGCCGCGTCTAGGTCCAAGCCTGCGTCCTCTCGAGTGGCTCCGAGCCCAGCGTCTCCGGCCACAGCTCGAACAGCTCGTCGATGTCGATGAACGGGTCGTCGAAGCGCAGCAGGCGTTCCCGCTCCGGCTCGCTGTAGAGCGTGATGACGTGCCCGCGCGCCCCGAAGGTCTGCCCGTTGGCCGCCGCACCCGCGTCCGAGGCCAGCCACACCGCGATCGGCGCTACGTTTTTCGGATCGCGCGCCGTGCCCGCCGCCGACTCGCTTGGCGGGGCGCCGTCCTTGTCGACGCCCACGCCGCGGTCGGTCATGCGCGTCGAGGCGCCCGGCGCGATGCAGTTGCTGGTCACGCCGTAGCGGCTCAGGCCGCGCGCGTTCGAGCGCATCAACCCCAGTTTTCCCGCGTGCGCCGCCGAGTAGTTCGGCTGCCCGCTGCTCCCGCGGATGCCCGCGTCCGACGTGAAGTAGATGATGCGCCCGCCCTGCCGTTCCTGCCGCCAGTGGATGGCTGCGAACTTCGTCGGCGCGAAGCACCCCTTCAGGTGCGACTTGATCGAGCCGTCCCACTCCTCCTCGGTCATGTTGAAGATCATTCGCTCGCGCAGGATGCCGTGGGCGCAGCAGAGGATGTCGAGCTTCCCCCAGCGCTCCAGCGCCGTCCGCACCAGCCCCTCCGCCACGTCCATGTCGGAGACGTCCCCCACCGCCCCGATCGCCTCCCCGCCTGCGGCCGTGATCTCGTCGACCACGGCGTTCACGCGGCTCGGGTCGAGGCCCATGCGCCCCTCCACGTCCGCGCCCGTATCGGCCACGATCACCTTCGCGCCGTTCTCCGCGTACAGCTTCGAGACCCAGCTGCCGATGCCGCCGGCCCCGCCCGTGACGATTGCCGTCTTGCCTTCCAAATGCCTCGCCATCGCTTCGACTTCCTATGGGAACGCCGGCTCGGGCGGTTTCAGGTCGTGCACTGCCAGCGTGCGCGGCATCTGCTCGAACAGGTCGTCGATGTCCCAGAAGGGCGACTGCGAGAAGATCGACTGGTCCCGGAACGGCTCCCGCCAGATCGTGAACTCGTGGCCGGTCGTGCCCACCACGCGACCCGTCACGCTCGCCCCCTCGTCCGAGGCGAGGTAGACGATCGCCGGCACGACGTTCTTCGGGTCCATCGCCGTGCCCGCCGCCGAGAGGCTCGGCGCCGGCCCCTCCCGGTCGACCCTCCGTCCCCGGTCCGTCATGCGCGTCGAGGCCGCGGGAGCGATGCAGTTCGCCGTCACCCCGTAGCGGCTCAGCGCCTGCGCGGAGGAGAGCATCAGCCCGACCTTGCCCTGCTGCGCGGCGGAGTAGTTCGGCTGCCCCGCCTCCCCGCGCTGCCCCGCCCCCGAGGTGAAGAAGATGAGCCGTCCGCCGTCGCGGCGCTCGCGCCAGTGGATGGAGGCGAACTTGGTCGGCGCGAAGCACCCCTTCAGGTGCGACTTCACTGAGCCGTCCCACTCCTCCTCGGTCATGTTGAAGATCATCCGCTCGCGCAGGATGCCGTGCGCGCAGACGAGGATGTCGAGCTTGCCCCAGCGCTCCAGCGCGGTGCGAACGAGCCCCTCCGCCACGTCCATCTCCGAGACGTCGCCGATGGCCGGCACCGCCTCGCCGCCCGCCGCCGTAATCTCCTCGACGACGGCGTTGACGCGGCTGGGATCGACGCCCATCCGCCCTTCAACATCCGCCCCCGTGTCGGCCACGATGACCTTTGCGCCCTGCTCCGCGAATATGCGGCAGATCCAGGAGCCCATGCCCCCGGCTCCGCCCGTCACGATTGCCGTTTTGCCTTCCAGGTGCTTCGCCATAGCGCGCGCAGCCTAGGTGTGCTGCGCAGGCGCGTCAACGCGAGGCGGGGAGTGCCAATGTTCCTTGTCCAGTGCCGCCTCTTTTTTCTTTCGGTCTGTACTGATTCCGGAGGTACGTCGAGAGTTCGGAGATGGGCACGACCGCGAGGTCCCCATCGGCGCTCTTGAGGAACTGCCGTGTCTTGTTGGCATCTAGGTCGGCGGGCGCGCGGTCGGGCGGCTCATCCAAATCTGGGAGGACGGCAACGAATGTCGAGTGGGGCAGTGAGTCGCGCATGTCGGCTACGGCTGCGGGCAGGCTGTCGCGAATGAGAGGCGCTTCGCGGGCGCGCAATGGTACCGCCAGCATCACCACGTCTGGGGCCCCGTCCTTACCTCGGACAACGACATCCACCTTGTGAGGTGCGAATCGGCCACCAATCTCGGTATTGGTCTGCACGGTGAATTCCTTGGACTCCGCCCACTCTGCGAGAATCCCGTGGATCATGTCCCGCAGGCTCCCCCGTGTCAGGTACCGTCCCTTAGCTCTTGGCCTGCGTGGCATCCCCACAAAGCGCTCGAACAGCGTTGTCGTCGCAGCTTCGATGTCGGCTGCTCGCCACACGGCTGGTGGAGAAATCTGGACATCGTTGACTGCGGTCTGGGAGAGTGCGTCCAGCACGCCTGTGGCAGCCCCATGATGATCGGAGTCACCCTCTTCGAGACGTATCTGGTGTAGGGCTGCAACCCGGTGTTCAACGTCACGTATGAATGATCTGACAGCGTGGCGGTTGAAGTGCGGCCAGAGACGCTCTAGGCGAGCCAACGTAGGGACATCAGTCTTCAAGCGGGATTCGCCGTTGGGACCGGCGACAATCACGCCGATGTTCGTTGCCTCGCCACGTACAGGGTCGCCGACATACCGGATAAGGGAGTAGCTGAAGCGGTCAGTCACGGTTCCCCTCCAGTTCCTTCATCGCGCCGGCGATTTCTCGCCGTCTTGCGAGAAGCGACCCTACCACGCGACCCCGCTCTTCCGCTGTCAGCCATGAGTGCGGGGTGCTCTCAACCTGTTTGATTATATCTGCTTCAGTCATGCCCTCGACTTGGGCTACAGTCTCGGAAACAGCCTGTAGGTCAACGAGAGGCTTGGCCTCGCTGGGCCATACAAGCTTGGTCGTGGCGTCGTCGTATTCTCCAAACACTGGGTAAAGAGAGTCCGTGAAGGCCATGCCGAAGTCAATGGCCACCAATTGTGGCTGCGGGCCGTCGTCCAGTTCAGTCAGGAGGTTCCAGACACCGTCTGGACGCTGCCTGTCTTGGGTGTCGATCCATGTGTCCAGAACCGAAAGGCGCCCTAGCAGTTCTGCGTGGTTGGAGCAGGCGGTGACTCCTCTTACGCCCACGACGTTCTCGGCGGCAGGCAGGAATGCGGTCCCGAAGGCGTAGCCGGGGCGTGCATCCTTCTCGGCCGCTTGGCTCATCGTGGATATCGTCTCTTCGTCGATTTCTACAAGTGCGGGTGCTGGCGTGCGGATACCAAGAACCGTGGCCAGTAACGCCCCGATCCAGTCGGAGGCCAACGCTTGCCGGGTGGCTCGGTTGCGAAACTTGAGCACACGTTCTTGACCGTCTGAACACTCAAACACGCAAGGCATAGTTATGCCTCCTCCAAGTTCATGGAGAAAGTTAGTGGCACGAGGTATGGGGGCGCTGGTCACGCGCTCGAATGCTACACGTAGCCTGCCTGCGCTTGGGCAATCCCACTGTGGCTCAGCCCGACGCTCGCCCATCTGTGGGCCCCGTCGTCTGTCCTGAGCGACGAATCCCTACCCCACCACCTTGCAGCGAAGCGCCGACCAGTCGTCGTCGACCGCGACCTGCGCGACGGTCTGCAGCCCGACCGAAAGTGCGTAGGCGCGGATGTCGTCCCGGTTGATGTCGGCGCTCAGCCGTTTCGAGGTCCCCTTTGGGTAGGCGATCCAGAGCTTGCCGTCCGGTTTCAGCAGCGCCTTCAGCCCCGGTGTGTCCGCTTCCAGCGCCGCACGTGTCGAGACGAACAGGTGGATGACGTCGAACGTCCCCTCGGCTTCCGTACTCACCTCGACGTTGGAGGGCGCGGCCAGGGTCGCCTCGTAGCCATCGGGAGCGTTCGCCAGGAGCAGGCGCTCGCCCGGCCGCAGGTGCATCCGTTCGGCCAGAGTCTTCGCCACGACGGTCCTCCGGTAACGGTGAGTCGGGGAGTGCAGCGGCCCCGCCGCCTATTATGGCCCCATGCCCCGCCTCGCCCTCCCCCGCCTGGGACGCGCCGATCTCGCCTTTCTCGCCCTCGCCGGCGTCATTGTCCTCGGGGACCTGCTGACCAAGTGGATCATCCGCACGCGGCTCGATCGCGGCGACGCCTGGCCCGACCCCGACTGGAACGTCCGCATCGTGCACTTCACCAACACCGGCGCGGCCTTCGGCATCCTCGAGGGCGCGGGGTCGCTGCTCGTCGTCGCCAGCGTCGTGGGGGTCGCGCTCATCCTCGTGTACCTCCTCAACCCCGGCATGGCGAGCACCCCCGTTCGGGCCGGGCTCTCCCTCATGCTCGGGGGCGCCATCGGCAACCTCATCGACCGTGTGGGCGACGGCACCGTCGTCGACTTCATCAAGTTCCCCGAGTGGCCCGCCTTCAACGTCGCCGACTCCGCCATTACGATCGGTGTCATCATCCTCATATGGGCGCTCGTGACGCAGACGTACCCCGGGCCGGAAGGCGACGCCAGCTCCTCGTGACTGAGGAGGGACGGCTCGACGCCGTGCTCGCCGCCGCCTACCCCGACCTCAGCCGCGCCCGCGTGCAGCGCCTCATCGCCAGCGAGGCCGTCCTCGTCGACGGCGAGCCCGCCCGCAAGTCGACGCACGTCGAGCAGGGCGCCCGGGTTGCAGTCACCCTCCCCGAAACCCCGCGGGAAGCGCCCCCCACCGGCCTCACCCTGCCGGTCCTGTACGAGGACGACCACCTGCTCGCCATCGACAAGCCCGCCGGCCTGCTCGTCCACGACGCCCCCGCCGAGCCCGGAGCCCCCAGCGTCGCCGCCTGGTTCGTCGAGCGCTACTCCGATGAAGCCGCCGCCTTCGACGTCGAGCGCCCCGGCATCGTCCACCGCCTCGACAAGCACACGAGCGGTGTCCTTTTGCTGGCGAAGACACCCGCTGCCCAGGCCGCCCTCAGCGCCGCCTTCGAAGCGCGCGAGACGGGGAAGCAGTACCTCGCCCTCTGCGACGGCATCCCCGAGCGCGACCGCGCCGTCATCGACGCCGACATCGGCCGCAGCCACGCCGATCGCCGCCGCATGGCTGTCGCCTCCGACGGGCGCAGCGCCCAGACCGAGTACGAGGTGCTGGCCGCCGCGCGCGAACGCTCGTTCCTCCTGGCGAAGCCCCTGACCGGCCGCACCCACCAGATCCGCGTTCACCTCGCCGCTATCGGCGCGCCCGTGGCCGGCGACGAGTTGTACGGACGCGGACCCGGCCCCCGCCACCTCCTCCACGCCTGGCGGCTCACCGTCCCCCACCCCGCCGGTGGCGGGCTCACCGTCACCGCGCCCCTTCCCCGCGATATGCTCGTCGCCATCAACGATGCCGGCTTCGCCGCGCAGGCTGCGGCCTACGCCGAAGCCGTCGCCCCCGCCCGCACCGAGGAGGTCGCATGAGCGCTCCCGTCCGCACCCGTTTTGCCCCCAGCCCCACCGGCGAGCTGCATGTCGGCGGCTTGCGTACGGCCCTCTTCCAGTGGGCCTTCGTGAAGGCGAACGGTGGGGAGCTCATCCTGCGCATCGAAGACACCGACCAGAGCCGCTACGTCGAGGGCTCCGTCGAGAACATCTGTGCAGCGCTGCGCTGGCTCGGCGTCGAGTGGGACGAAGGACCCGAGGTGGGCGGCCCCCACGGCCCCTACGTCCAGTCCCAGCGTCTCGAGAAGTACCACGCCGTCGCCGCCGAGCTCGAGGCGCGCGGCCGCGCCTACCGCTGTTTCTGCACCGCCGAGCGCCTCGCCCAGCTCCGCAAGGACCGGCAAAAGGACGGCCTTGCCCCCGGTTACGACGGCCGCTGCTGCCAGGTTCCCCCCGCCGAGGCCGAGGAGCGCGCCCGCAGCGAGCCCTCCATCCTGCGATTCCGCATGGATCGCACCGGCGTCACGACCTTCCCCGACCTCATCCGCGGCGACGTCACCTTCCAGAACTCGCTCCAGGACGACTTCGTCATCCTCAAGTCCGACGGCTTCCCCACCTATCACCTGGCCATGCTCGTTGATGACCACGACATGGAGATTACCCACGTCGTCCGCGCCGAGGAGTGGCTCGCCAGCGGTCCGAAGCACCTCCAGCTCTACGAGGCGATGGACTGGCCCGCCCCTCACTTCGCCCACCTCCCCGTCCTCGTCGACAGCAAGGGACGCAAGCTCTCCAAGCGCGAGGCCGACGTCGCCGCCCTCGACTACCGCGATCGCGGCTACCTGCCCGAGGCGATGCTCAACTTCCTCGCCTTCCTCGGCTGGTCACTCGACGACCACACCACCCACATCACCGCCGAGGAGTTCGCCCGCGCTTTCACCCTCGACCGTGTCGTCCCCAACCCTGCCTTCTTCGATGTCGAGCGGCTCGACGCCCTCAACGGGCACTACATTCGCGCCCTCACCCCCGAGGCCTGGCGCGAGCACGTCGCCGGGTGGCTCGACCGCGACCTCCCCGCCGGTATCCCCCGCCCGCTCGACGCCGATCTCGTGACCGCCGTCGCTCCCCTCCTCCAGGAGCGCGTCACGCGGCTCGACGAGGTGGCGGGCCTCTCCCAGTTCCTCTTCGCCGGTCTTCCCGACTATCCCGCCGAACTCCTCA
Organism: Dehalococcoidia bacterium; assembly: GCA_022826585.1. GTDB lineage: Bacteria > Chloroflexota > Dehalococcoidia > Tepidiformales > Tepidiformaceae > UBA2991. Next base: position 4,677 of record JAJDUR010000090.1, on the reverse strand, counting down.
CCGAGCGCATCAAGGGCGACACGGAGCTCGCGACGCAGACGCTCGATGCCGCCATCGTTGCCGTGGAGGGCGTGACCCCGGACGCCTGGGCGCCCGAGCCCGTCGAGGCCGCCCTGCGCTCCCTCCAGGACTCGCTCGAACTGAAGCTGCGGAAGTTCGTCTCCGTCCTCTACGTCGCCATCATGGGCGCCCCGCGCGGCATCCCCCTGTTCGACTCGGTGGCGCTCCTCGGGCGCGACGAGTCCCTCGCCCGCCTGCGCGCCGCCCGCGCGAAGCTCGGCTGACCGCTAGCGCAGCGCTACCGTCGCGTCCCGCTTGCGGGGCAGGTTGAACCACGCGTCGTCGCAGAAGGCGAAGTCGTCCTCGCTCAGCGCCAGGTCGGCCGCCCCGACCGACTCCTCGATCTGCTCCGGCCGGCTCGCCCCCACGATGGCGGACGTGACGCCGTCCTGCGCGATCACCCACGCGATCGCCCCATGCGTCAGCGAGGTGCCGCGCTCCGCAAAGTAGGCCTGCAGCCGCTCGACCTCGCGGAATTGCGCCTCCTCCCAGTAGCGCGCGCGGTAGCGCGGCCCCGCGTTCCCCAGGGTGAAGCGCGTCTGCTCGCGGAGGTCTTCGGTGCCCGCGTATTTCCCCGTCAGCATGCCCCCCGCCAGCGGGTTGTAGGCGATGACGCCCACGCCCTCCGACCGGCACAGGGGCAGCAGTTCGTTCTCGATCTCCCGGAAGAGGATGTTGTAACGCGGCTGGTCGCAGTCGTACCGCGCGATGCCGAGCCGCTCGCTCGCACCGATCGCCCGCGCCAGCTGCCACGCCTGGTAGTTCGAGCAGCCGATGTAGCGCACCTTCCCCCAGCGCACGAGGTCGTCGAGCGCCCTCAGGGTCTCCTCGATCGGCGTGCTCTCGTCCGGGAAGTGCGTCTGGTAGAGGTCGATGTAATCCGTGCCCAGGCGCTTCAGGCTCGCGTCGACCGCGCTCAGGATGTGCTGCCGCGAGAGACCGCGGTCGTTCGGGCCCGGACCCGTCGCGCCCCACGCCTTCGTCGCCAGCACGACCTTCTCGCGCGGTATCCGCTGAAGCCACTTCCCCACGATCGCCTCGGTCGCGCCCGTCTCCTCGCTGCCCATCGGGTAGGCGTCGGCCGTGTCCAGGAAGTTCACGCCGGCGTCCCAGGCGGCGTCCATGATGCGAAGGGCCGCCTGTTCCTCCGTCTGGAACCCGAACGTCATCGTGCCAAGGCAAATCGTCGAGACGCGCAGGCCCGTGCGCCCCATCCTCCGGTACTCCATCACATCCCTCCCTTGCTGCCGCGCCGCCTACAGGCGCAGGTATCTCGACAGCAGCGCTACATAGAAGCTGGCCCGCTCGGGCCGCAGGTGCGTGCCATCATTCCACAGCACCTCGGGGTGTTTCTCCAGCGCCGACCGCCAGTCGACGAGGAACGCCTGCCGGTGGCGTGCCGCACCGGCACTGATCACGTCGTTGTTCGCCGCTTCCCACGAGCGGTCCACCTTCAGCGTCAGGAAGACCACCCGCCGCTCCGGTCCCGCCACCTCCATGATCCGGTCGAACTGCTTTGCGCTGAACGCGCCGTTGTTGCCGATGTGCAGCAGCACGATGTCCCCGAGCTGGCCGTTCGCCTTGCGCTCCTCCAGCAACCTGATCGCCTGCGACACCTGCCGGCCCACGGCCGCGTCCAGGTCGATACCCGGCACCTGTGCGGCCAGCTCGTGGGCGGCGCCCAGCATCACCGAGTCGCCGATCGCGGTGATGAGGACCCCGCCGTCGGCGTCGATCGCCGAGTCCCGGTGCTCCAGGGCCAGCACTCCCGTCTCGAACGTGGTGCTCAGCGCTTCCACGGAGGCGGCCTGCTCGATCGGTGCGGTCCCCTGCGCCGTGTTCCTGATCGCCAGCGCCACCGGATCCCCCGTTGCCGGCGCCGAGAGGACACCCTCCGGCGCCGGCAGGATCACCCGCTCGTCCAGCGGCGCCCCCGGTTCGGCGGCGTGCGACGCCGCTGGCAGTCCGCTCGCGTGCGTCTCCGCGACGTTCACGAGGCGCACGCTCCCGAGGGCGAAGTAGGGAGGCTCCTCGGGCGCCTGCGCGAGCGTCATGAACGCGACGACCGCGCCCACCCCGGCCACCGTGGCGGCGCCCGTGAACGCAAGCGTTCTCCGCTGCCACCGTGGTCCGCTTGCCCCCTGCTTGAGCTGACCCCACAGCCGCCCCAGCGCCCCCTCGCGCACCGGAAGCTCCACCCAGCGATACGACGCCTCCGCCAGCCACAGCGTGATCGCCACCTGCATCGCGAAGAGCGCCACGCCGTCGAGGGGCACGTCCACGCCCGGCCGCGTCAACACCATCACCGGCCAGTGCCAGAGGTAGATGCCGTAGGAACGCAGCCCCACCCAGCGCAGGACCGGTAACCCCAGCGCCTTCGCCAGCGGCGAGCGCTCGTGTGTGGCCGCCACGATCAGGGCTGCGGTCGCCACCCCCACCACCGCGAACCCGCCTTGGTACAGGAAGGGCGTGTCCCCCCGGGCCAGGAGCGTGAACGCGGCGAGCGCCCCCAGTCCCCCGAGCCCGGCCAGCGTCAGCGCCGCCATCTCCGCCCTCGCCCGCAGCCCCCCGCCGCCCGCGCTCTGCCTCGCGCTCCACACGAACGCGAGCGCCGAGCCGATCAGGAGGCCGGACGCGCGCGTGTCCGTGCCGTAGTAGATGCGCGTGGCGGCGCTCCCGGGCTCGTAGAGCGCCGCCATCGCGATCGCCGAGGCAGCCGCCCCGCCGAGGATGAGCGCCAATGTGAGCCGGTTCCGCAGGATCGCCAGGCCTCCCGCCATCAGCAGCGGCCAGACCACGTAGAACTGCTCCTCCACCGCCAGCGACCAGAGGTGGCGAAGCAGGGAGGGGCGTTCCCACGAATCGAAGTATGTCTCCCCCGCGACGATCAGGTCCCAGTTCGTCACGTAGGCCAGCGCGGCCAGGATGTCCCGGCGAAGCCCGGCCGCCTCGCCCGGTTCGAAGATGACCGTGTAGGCGGCCACAGCGAACAGCAAGAGGAAGAGTGCCGGCAGGAGCCGTCGCGCGCGGCGCAGCCAGAAGCTCCCAAGCGCAATGCGCCCGCTGCCTTCGCGCTCGGCCAGGAGCGCCCTCGTGATGATGTAGCCGCTGATGACGAAGAAGACCTCGACTCCGAGGAACCCGCCCGGTGCAACGCCCAGCGCCGAGTGGAAGACTACGACCGCGATCACGGCCAGGGCGCGCATGCCGTCCAGGCCGGGCAGGTAGCGCTGGAGCGGGGGCTCTGGCGAGTTCGGAGATCGGGGGGCGCGCCAGAAAGGCGCCGGATCGGCGGGCGGATCGCCCGGCCCCGGCGCCCCACGTTGAGCAGCCATGAGACCCCAATGGTGCAAGACCCTGAACAATACCCGATTCCTGCTAAGGATCGCCCCCTCAGCAGTTTCTTCGGCTACCCTTCGTGGAAGAGGTGGCCCATGACCGCAGCGGAAACGCGCGAGTGGCGCGTCGTCGCCTTCCTCGACGACGAGGATGATCCCGCCGCCATGGTGGACCCCGTCCATAGCCCCGAGTTGGCCCGCGAGCTGGGCTTCGCCGGCGCGCTCGTCGCCGGCGACAACCTCTGGGGCTGGAGCGTGCCTGCCATCCTCGAAACCCTTGGGGACGCCTGGCTCGATCACGGCTGGGCCCGCTTCCGCTTCCGCCAGCCGGTCTACCCCGACGATGAGGTACGCATCACGCTCTCGCCCGAGAACGGCGGCGCCTTTGTCCTCCGCATGGTCAACCCCGACGGCGTCGACTGCGTCGTTGGGGAGGTGGGGTTGGGCGCGAACGACGCCCTCGCCGGCTTTGAAGCCCCCGCTCGCATGGACCCCGCACCCGGCCCCGACCCGCAACCCGAGCTGCGCGTCGACTCCGCCCTTGTCGGCGTCGACTGGACCCCCATGGCCGTCGATGCTTCCCCCGAGGTCCTGCGCGCCTACATGGAGCTCAGCCACCGCTCCGCCGACCCTCCCTTCGCCGGAGAAGACCCACGCCTCCACCCCGCCTGGCTGGTAGGTCGCCCGGAAGCGCTCATGCGCCACAACTTCGTCATCATCGGCTCCATCCACACCCGCACGGAGATCGAGTTCCTCGCGCCTGCCCATGCCGGAGGCGAGGTCGTCACGGGGGGACGCTGCGTGGCGGTCTACGAACGCAGGGGTCGCCCCTACGTCGAGTTCAACTGCCTCGTCCGGGGCCCCGATGGCCGCGACCTCGCCCGAATGCGCCACACGACCATCTACGACGCCATGGCTGGTGTTTGATGATCGACTCGATCGCCGGTTTCCTCCGCTACTTCGACGGCGTCCATCGTCGCGCCCTGCGCGACGTCGCCGCCCTCCCGCCCGAGGCCGCCGCCTGGAAGCCCCCTGCCGGGGAGGGCGAAGCCGCCTGGGACATCCCCGAGGTCATCGCCCACATCTCCCGCTCCCGAGGCTTCTTCGTCGGCGTCTACCACGACGAGGGCTGGATCATGCCCCCTCCCCCCGACACCTCCTCCCCCGACCTGTGGGCGCCCGCCCTCGAGGAAAGCGCCGCCGCCGTCCAGGCTCGCCTCCAGGACACCCCCGACGAGTGGCTCCAGCGCCGCGTGCCCCTCATCGAGGGGGACGGCAC